>NZ_BTIR01000018.1:0-230148 GCF_036247985.1 Bradyrhizobium sp. TM239
TGCTTTAATGGTTGCTACGAGACCTTTTGCGTGAGCAGAGGCTGGCGCGCCCTCACGCGTCCTTGTGCGCGCCGGGATGGATCAGGACGTCGCGCGCGGCGGCGAGGTCGATGAAGGCTTGCGTGCTGCCGCCGTGGTCGGGATGCATGCCCTTGGCGGCGCGGCGATAGGCCTGGTTGATGTCCTCGCAGGTGAGCTGCACCGCGAGCGGCAGGCCGAGCATCTTGCGGGCGCGATCCTCGCTGGACAGCTGTTTCGGCGTGGCGTTGCGGCGGCCGAAGCGCGGCGCGGTCAGATCATGAACGACTTCGAGAACGACGCCGATGCGGCGCTGGGCCGCCAGCGTGACGCCGTGATCGTCATTGTCGACCGCCTGGCGCAGCACCGGAAGCGCCTGCTCGGCGGCCTGACGCAGCGTGGCATCGACGCTCGTCCGCGCGATCTCGGCCACCAGCCGGCCCGCCTCGGCCCAATCAGCCGATTGCGCCGACCGCAGGCGTTCAAGGGCGAGTTTCCAGGAATCGAGCCGTTCCATCATGCGCGCAACGTTTAGCAATGAAGATCAGTATGCCAAGGCTGCCGTTTCCGTCCCCTTAATTTCGAGTTAGCGTTTCGTGAAACTTCGAAACGAAATCGGGAGAAAAATGTCGCAAACCAGGCCTCGCGCAGATGCGTGGCCAGACCCGGCGCCGGTCAGTTGAACTGATACGCGAGGCCGAATGTCGCAACGTGACTGCGTAGCGTGACGTCGAAAGTGTCGACGGTGTTCTGCGGCGCGAAAGTCGAGGTTCGGCTGATCGATTGGGTCGACGTGCCGAAATCGGCGAAGCGGTATTCGGCGCGCGCCAGCCAGTGATGGCCGAGCGCCGTCTCCAGGCCGCCGCCAATGGTCCAGCCGACCCTCGTTGCAGCGGTCGCGATCCCGGACGGCGAGAGGTTGAACGTACGCCGGCAGGGTGCGCTCCCGCAGGTCGAGATCACCTCGTCATGCTGCCACGCCGCGCCGCCGGTCAAGAACAGAAGCGTTGCCGGCGTCACCAGGAAGCCGACACGTGCGCGCAGGCTCGCATCCCACGTCGTCTTCAGCTTGAGTGAATCTGCGGCCTCGTGGAAGGTGCCGAAGGCGGGTGACACGGGAAATCCGGCAAGCGTGGTGGTCCGGTCGGCAAAGCCGGCGTCGCCCTCGATACCGGCGACCCAGCGCGAGGCGAATTGCCAGTTGATGCCAACATAGGGGCTGGCGCGGAACGCCGTGCCGTTGAACGGCACGACATGCTCCGCGACCGCGAGCGGTGCACCACCAAACAATTCCGACTTCGCCGCCGCGTTCGCCTGCAGCGCGCGGGCGCCGAGGCCAAGACCGAGATAGGGGCCGGTCCACGACATCGCGATCGGCGCCGCCTTGGCGATCCACACCGCCTGCGCTCCTGCCATGATCGGATCGCCAAATTTGTAGGCCACACCGAACGAGGCGTTGTGAGTCTGCATCTTCAGATCGACATTGTCCGAGGTCGGATTGAGGGGCGAAGCAGCAGAGCCGCCTCGGGCAATGGTGAACGGTGTCGTGCCGAAATCGGCGTAGCGATATTCGGCGCGTGCAAACCAGTTGCCGCCGAGCGCAGTCTCGATGCCTCCGCCGATGGTCCAACCGGCCTGAATACGCGAAGCGGAGATCACGGCGGGCGAAAGGAAAAAGAAGTTACAGGCGCCGCTGACGCAGGCCGAACTGATCTCGTTGTGCTGCCAGGCGATGCCACCGGTCGCGTATGCCAGCGTCGCGGGTGTCAGCAGGAACCCGAGACGGGCGCGCAAGCCGATGTCCCAATCGGTCTCCACGGTCAGGCTGTCGTTCGGCCGGGCAAAGCCGGCGAAGCCGGGCGAGAAAGCCAGCGATGGGCGTTTGGTGGATTGGTTGGCGAAGCCGACATCGCCTTCGACGCCCGCAACCCATTGCGGGGCAAATTGCCAGTTGAATCCGGCAAAGGCACTGGTGCGGAAGCCCAGCCCGTCGAAGGACGCGCCGGTCGGCCGCCCGTCCGCCAGATTTTGCGGAGCGCCGGTAATCGTCTCCGATGTCGTGTCGGCGTCGGCGCGAGACGCACGGGATCCAAGCCCGAGACCAGCATAAGATCCGCTCCAGGGCGACGCGGCCGCCGGCGGGACCTTGTAGGCGGGCGTGGCGCCGATATCCGCCGCCAAGGCAGGCCCCACCACCGCGAACGCCATCAGCACCGCACTTCCGCAGGTGACGTTCTTCATGCGCCCAATATCTCCGTCGGCGGAATCGCCGCTGCCCCTTTTGTCGAGAAGATGTGAGGCGAACGGCTCCAGACTTCTTGGATGCAAGCGACCGCGGCTTGGACAAAAACGAACCGGCGAGCTTCCTGCTGATGCCGTGGCAACTTTGCCACATACAGCGGGGCAGAGCCCCGCGATTGCATGAGCGGCGAGCGCCGCGCGACGTTTCCGTCGCGTCCGTTTTCAAATAGACTCCTGGCCAACACTCAAAAACAAGCAGCCGAGGAAACCCTATGCCCCTTCTCCAGAACCACATCGCCGTCGTCACCGGCGCCGGCTCCGGCATCGGTCGGGCCATCGCGGCGGGCTACGCCCGCGAGGGCGCGCAAGTGGTGCTGCTCGACGTCAACGCCGACACCGTCGCGGAAGCCGCCCAGGAGATCCGCAAAGCGGGCGGCAGGGCCGAGAGTTTTGCGCTCGACGTGACCCGTCGCGAGGACTGCTTTGCGCTGGCAAAGCAGGTCGCCGACAAAGTCGGGCAGGTCTCGATCCTCGTCAACAATGCCGGCATCACCCGACGCAACGCCTTCACCGCGGACACCGAGACGGTGGCGAAGGACTGGAACGACATCATCTCGCTCAACCTCAACGGTGTCTTCAACATGACGCAGGCCTTCCTCGCCCCCCTGCGCGCGAGCAAAGGCCGCATCGTCAATATCGGCTCGATCCAGTCCTTCGTGCATCTGCGCACGCCGAGCTCGGCGGCTTATACGACGTCGAAACACGGCGTGCTCGGCTTCACCAAGGCGCTCGCGGTCGAGCTCGGCAAGGAAGGCGTCCGCGTCAACGCGATCGGGCCCGGCTTCATCGAGACCAACATCAACGCCAATGTGCGCGCGACCAATCCGGCGCTGGTGCAGGCCTTCGTCGACCACACCCCGCTGGCGCGCACCGGCAAGCCCGAGGATATCGTCGGGCCCGCGATCTTCCTCGCATCGGATCTGTCGGCCTATGTCACCGGAACGATCGTGATGGTGGACGGCGGCTACCGGACGGTGTGAGGCGCGAGGCTCGCTCGACGCACTCGGTGTCATGCCCCGCCTAGTGCGCAATTGCGCACGGGGGCGGGGCATCCAGTACGCCGCGGCTCCACCGCTCTAGCCTCGCTGCCTCTGGAATACTGGATCGTCCGCCTCCGCGGACGATGACACTGTGTGTGCCGCCCGAGAAAGGTCCGCATCACCATGCATCTGACGCCAATCGCGGCGGCTTAGCGGCATTCCTGAGGTCAATTGGTGCGATCGTCCGCGATTAACCTTTCATTAACCAAACCCGCCCACCGTGGATCTACGGCTTGGGGGTCGTTTGTTCTCGATCCGCTTCCAACGATGGAAGCGGGCGTTGATCGGGGAGTATGTTGATGACCACTGTTCATGTCGCCGCGTCCGAACCGGGCGCACAGTTTCTTGCCCCCAACCAGATCGTTCCGCTTCTGATCGGTGCCACCGTCGACGAGGTCGAGCGCGAGCTCGTGCTGCAGACGCTCGCGCGCTGCGACGGCAACCGCACCCGCGCATCGCGCGTGCTCGGCCTGTCGGTGCGCACGCTGCGCAACAAGATCAGGATCTACGCGGCGTCCGGCATCGACGTGCCCGCCTATCAGGATTAGCGTCCGAGGACGCGCCGCTGAACAAGTCCGCCGATGATGACCGCAAGCGCGATCATCGCGACCGATGCGGCGATCATCTCGATCGCGCGGAGGAAGAAGGCCGTCAGGACCGCCCATGACGGCTGCGGCTCCTCGGCGAATGCGACCGGCACGACGTCGGGTACCAGCTGGTGAGCGAGGCCAAGCGCTGCTGCAAGGACGACAGCGAACAGCCAAAAGATCTTCCACGCTGCGCGCATCGGTCGCTCCTCGCAAGAGTTGTGGCCGCACGATCGATGACACAGCGGCGCGTGCCGCCGATTGATGTTGATCAAGCGTGGAGGGCTGTCCCGGCGGAATTGCTGCTGTCGTCAAACGCCGCTAAGTAGCTTGCTTCCGCACAAGGAGCAGTGGCGTGGCAGACGAACAGAGACGGCAGGGAGCTCAGGGTCCGCGCGGGCGGCAGGGCGAGCCGGGACGGCCGGGGCCGCAGGGTCATCCGGGCAAGCGGGGGCCGGACGGCGCGCGCGGCAAGCCGGGTCCGCAGGGCAAGCCGGGGCCGATCGGAAAGGCGGGACCTCAGGGCAAGCCCGGTCCGCAAGGCAAGCAGGGCGAGGCTGGTCCGCGCGGGGCCGCCGGGGCACAGGGGCTTGCCGGACCGCAGGGGCCGGCGGGGCCGCAAGGCCCCCGCGGCGAGGCTGGGCCGGCCGGTCAATTGCCCTCGATCGAGCAGGTGCTGCCGTGGCTCGAGCAGCTGTTCGACGCCTGGGACGAGCGCCGCCGCCAGCGCGAGCGCGACGCCGCCGAGCGCGAAGCGCTGCAAGCTGCCGTGCAGGAGCCCGATGAGGCCATCGTCGACGACGAGAGCGACGACAGCGAAGGCGACGAGCACAGGAAGAAGAAGAAAAAGAAGAAGCACGGTCACAAGGATTAGTGGCGCGCCCGCGCCCCGGACGCAGCGCGGCACAAAAGCGCGTTCACGCGCGTCTTCGACGCGCTATGGTGCAGCGCTGCTGAGCCGGGGCCTATCTGACCAAGAACTTAGGTCGCGACCTTTGGGTCCCGGCTCTGCGGAGCGGCACTTCGCGCCGCACCGCGTCCGGGACACGAGCCAAATCAAGACGCGCCGGAAGAATCATCCTTGTGCGGCAGCATGCCCATGCGCTCGAATTGCCAGCGCATGGCGCGATACCAGAGATAGCCGACCGCTGCGCCGCACAGCGCCAGGATCATCACGTTCGCGCTCGAGAACGAGCCGCTCCACCACATCATCCACGCGGTCCATAGCAGCGTGAAGACGATGGCACCTGCTTTCAAGGGAAGAAGGGGGCGGGTCATGGTGTGCTCCGGGCTGTCAAAACCCCGGCAGACATCATTGCAGGATGCGGCGCCCCATACCGTGAGCCAGATCACGGAACGCGAAGCTGCAGCCCTCTAACCGAAGCGCAGCCGCGAGCGCTCCTTGGCCCTTTCCGCCTCGATCTCGCGGTCGCGCGCCGGCGCATGGGTGTGCAGCGAGGTCAGGAGATTTCGCGCGGCTTCCGAGACCTCGGCCACCGCGCGGTCGAACGCCGCCTCGTTGGCCTGCGACGGCTTGTTGAAGCCGGACAGTTTTCGCACGAACTGGAGCGCGCTGGCGTGGATCTCATCTTCCGTCGCCGGTGGCTCGAAGTTGAACAGCGTCTTGATGTTGCGGCACATGCAGGGGGCCTCTTCCGGATGTTTCCTTGAAGACGATCGGCGGAGCCGAAATCCTACATCCTTCCGCGCGCTTCTGCTAAGTTCCGCTCCAACGCGGCCGCCGACCATGAGCCGCAATGGGGAGAGAAACATGAAGGCTTCCTGCGCCGCGCTGTCGGCTGTCCTGCTGTCCTTTTCAATGCCGGTCCTGGCCGCCGATTATCCGGCACCCAAGCAGGGCGACTGGATCGCCAGGGACTTCAAGTTCCACACCGGCGAGACCATGCCGGAGCTGAAGCTGCACTACACCACAATCGGCGAGCCCTCGGGTCAACCGGTGCTGGTGCTGCATGGCACCGGCGGCTCGGGCGCTAGCATGCTGGGCCCCTCATTTGCAGGCGAACTGTTCGGCCCGGGGCAGCCGCTCGACGCCGCCAAATATTACATCATCCTTCCCGACGGCATCGGTCATGGCAAATCGTCAAAACCCTCCGACAGCATGAAGACGAGCTTCCCGAAATACGATTACGACGACATGGTCGAGGCCCAGCATCGCCTGGTGACGGAGGGCCTGGGCGTCAAGCATTTGCGGCTCGTCATAGGCAATTCGATGGGCGGCATGCACACCTGGCTGTGGGGCGAGAAATATCCGAACGCGATGGACGCGCTGATCCCGATGGCCTCGCAGCCGACCGAGATGGCGTCGCGCAACTGGATGCTGCGGCGGATCATGCTCGACACCATCCGCAACGACCCCGACTACAACGGCGGCAGCTACGCCAGCCAGCCGCGCATGATGAAATATGCCATCACCGCCTACGGCATCGCCAGCATCGGCGGCACCCTGGCCTATCAATCGCAGGCGCCGACCGCGGCCAAGGCCGACAAGATCGTCGACGACCGGCTGGCGGCGCCGATCACGGCGGATGCCAACGACTTCGTCTACCAGTGGGAGTCCTCGCACGACTACAATGCCGGCGAGAAGCTGGAGGCCATCGAAGCATCGCTGCTGCTGATCAATTCCGCCGACGACGAGCGCAATCCGCCCGAGACCGGCATCACCGACGCGGCCATGAAACGGGTCAGGAACGGGCGCCTGTTCCTGATCCCGGCGAGCACCGAGACGCGCGGCCACGGCACCACCGGCAACGCGAAATTCTACAGCGAGCAGGTGCGGCAATTCTTGCAGACCGTGCCACAGCAAGCCGTTGAATCCGCGCGTCGCTGATTTTGCATCGCATCATGCGGGGCGCGTCGGTGCCGCATATAATTTGAGCATGCATTGCGCCGACAGCTCGGGCTTAATCGCGTCAACGATGGAATCGACAGCGCAAGACTCGCGCGCGAATAGCAGGACGCGACGAGGAGGGATCGCATGCACAGGCTCGCACTGTGCGTTTGGCTGGTCGCGATGACGGCGCTGACCAGCGCCGCACTCGCGTTCGACAACGGTCAATACGACCACGTCCCGCCCGACATCCGCGCCTGGTTCAAGAGCGTGATCGCGCCGAACGGCGTGCCCTGCTGCGACGTCTCCGACGGCCATCGCACCGACTACGATGTGCGCGGCGGCACCTATTGGGTACCGATCGAAGGGCAATGGATGGAGGTGCCTGAGCGCGCCATCATTCGCGATCGCGGCAATCCGGTCGGGCAGGCCGTGGTGTGGTACGTCCGCCACCGCGGCGCGATCATCATCAGCTGCTTCGTGCCGGCCGATGCCGTGTAACGCGTCTTGATCGATTCCATTGGCTGGAGGCGACCCGATCGGATAGCTTGCCGCCAAGCTGAAGCGGAGGCACGCCGTTGACCGATCTTTGCGCCGAAGACCTCGCCACCATCTACGCCAAGCCGAGCCCACGCGTGATCGCGAAAGCGCGTCCCGCGATCGACGCGCATGCGAGGAAGTTCATCGAGATGTCGCCGTTCTGCGTGCTCGCGACGTCGGGCGCGGACGGCAGCGTCGATGCCTCGCCACGCGGCGGCGGCATCGGCTTCGTCCACGTCGCCGGTCCGAACCAGCTCTTGATGCCCGACCGCTCCGGCAACAACCGGATCGACAGTTTCCGCAACGTCGTCGAAGGCTCGGGCTTCGTGCATCTGTTGTTCTTCGTCCCCGGCATCGACGAGACGCTGCGCGTCGGCGGACGCGGCACGCTGTCGGCCGACCCGGATCTGCTCGCAGCGTTGGTCGAATTCGGCAAGCCGCCGCGCGCGGTACTGAACGTCGCCGTCAGCGAAGTCTATTTCCATTGCGGCAAGGCGCTGATGCGCTCGAAGCTGTGGTCGCCCGAAAAAGTGCAGCGCTCGGTGATGCCCAGCATCGTCACGGTCATTCACGACCAGACCGGCCTCGGCGAACCCGCGAGCCAGGAGACTGTGGAAGAGATCTACAAGACGCAGTTGTAGGTGGGGCGATAATCACTGTGTCGTCCCGGACAAGCGCAGCTCCCGACAACGCGCAGCGTTGTCGGGAGCGAAGCGTAGATCCGGGACCCATAATCACAGGGCGTGGTTTGACGAAGACTCGGAGTTACCATCACGCGCCACACTCCTCCCCGTGGTTATGGGTCCCTGCTTGCGCAGGGACGACAGCGGAGTGTGGGGCTGACGCCGGAGCTTAGTGCCCCTCGCCCTCGAGCCCGCCGACGTGCTTCTGGGTGTAGAGCTCGAGGCCGATGCGGCCGATCAGGTCGAGCTGGGTTTCGAGGAAGTCGATGTGATGCTCCTCGTCGCTCATCAGCTTCTCGAACAGGTCACGCGTGACGTAGTCCTTCACGCCGTGGCAGTAGGTCGCCGCCTCCTGGTAGAGCGCACGCGCGCTCATCTCTGCAGCGAGGTCGCACTCGATGATCTCCTTGACGTTCTGGCCGATGCGCAGGGGATCGAGCACCTGCATGTTCGGAAAGCCGTCGAAGAACAGGATGCGCGCGGTGAGCTTGTCGGCGTGCTCCATCTCCTCGATGGACTCCTTGCGCCAGACCTTGGCCATGTCGAGGAGGCCCCAATTGTCGAGGAAGCGGTAGTGCAGCCAGTACTGGTTGATCGCAGTCAGTTCGTGACGCAGCGCCTTGTTGAGATAGTCGATGACTTTTGCGTCGCCCTGCATGGTTCACTCCAGCTCTCGCAGTCCAAATCGGCCCTAACCGAGTTTAGAATGCTTCTAAGTCAGTTTACGTATGAGGGCAACTGGCTACACGGACGCAGCCGGGGAAAAGCTCAGCGAAGCCGGCGGAAGATTCAGCAGGCCGCGAGGGCGAACTGGGCGGGCTCGGCCGTCTCGTCGTTGGCCGCCACGGTGTGGCTGTGCGGGCAGCCCGAGCAGCAGGACTGGGCGCAGGGGCCAAGGGCTTCGTCGATGATGGTCTTGATCGTCCGGGCGCAGCGGCCGCATTCGGCGCTACAGCCGAGGCAACCATAGACCTGCTTGGCATGGCGCACGGCGTCGTCAGACTCGGCGACGGCGGCGCGGATGTCGTCATCGCTCAGCACGTTACAGGAACAAACGATCATGGAAGCGGCAGGCCCTTCGGTGATGCGTCATCATCGATATTTAACGGGCCGGCCGGATGCAAAAGGAAAAACCGGTATTTGAAGCTATTCCAAACTGGCCCGAAAGCAGCCTAGAACGGCCCTAAATGTCAGCGTTGCGCTGGATCAAGATTTGAGGGGATCTAATCGCCGCCGCCTCCGCAATCGCCGCCACTGCTGCCACTATCGCTGCTGGAACAGCTGCCGCCGTCGGTCGAGCTGCTCGAGCTGTCGCTGGAAAACCAGCTTCCCAGCGAGACGCCGTCATTGCTGCTCGAATAGGTGCCGCCGCTGCTGCCATCGCCGCCCGCCCCGGCGCGGGAGCGCCGCTGGCCGCGGTTCTGGAGATGCGCGATCCAGCCGTAGCCGATTGCGGACACGACCCCAGCAACAATCAGTGCATTGATCATCGCGTTGCCCATCATCGCCTCTCTGGCCGAGCCTGCGGTTCATATCAATTGGTCGTGGCCGGCAAAGGGGCCGTTCATTGATCATTCAAACGAAGTATGGAACTCTGATCCCAAATGAGTTCCCGCGTGTCTGCACGAAAGGTCAAGCCAATGAAGAAGTTGCTCCTGACGGTCGCTGCCGTCGCCAGCCTGGCCCTTGCGGCCGGAACACCGGCCCATGCGCAGCGTGGCGTCGCGGCGGGCGTGGCGGCCGGCATCATCGGCGGCGCCATTGTCGGGGGCGCGCTGGCTTCTCCGTATTATTACGGACCCGGCCCCGGCTATTACGAACCCGGCTACTACCCGCCCCGCTACTATGCGCCGGGTCCCGGCTATGTCTCTGACGACTATTACGGCGGCGGCTGCGTCTGGCAGAAGCAGCGCTTCTGGGACGGCTATGCCTGGCGCGTCCGCCGCGTCAGAGTCTGCGGCTGAGGCGACTCGAACCGGCCCATCGCGACCAGTTCGATTGACCGGTTCACTACGGGCGCGCCGTTCATCTCCGGGCCTGAAAAAGACCGCTTTTTCTCGTCACAGCTCCGTGTGCGTTTACCGTGGGTTGACCAATTGCGCGCTTCCTAGCTGCACGGCCAATTCCATCAGCGTGTGCGTGAACCTTTGAAACCCGGGCGCCTCTAACAAGAGGAACCCATCTCCCAGGAGAGCCAAGAGCATGAAGAAGACTTTAGTTGCCGCCCTCACGGTTGCGACGGTCGCCGGTTCGCTGGTGACTGCCACTCCGTCCGCGAAGGCGCATGACGGTATCGGCGCTGGGCTCGCGGCCGGCCTGATCGGCGGCGCGATCGTCGGTGGCGCCATTGCGTCGAGCCGCCCGGCCTATGGCGGCCCCGTTTACGTGGCCGAGCCCGGCCCGCCGCCCCCGCCCTGCTACTGGCAGCGTCAGCGCTATTGGGACGGTTACGGTTGGGTCGTTCGTCCGGTTCGCGTCTGCTATTGATCTGATCGCACCGGCGCTCGTGAGCGCCGCGATCGAAGCCCGGCCGAGACCATCGGCCGGGCTTTTTCTTTGGTCGCGCGCTATCGCGTCGCCTGGATCGAGCGCAGCACCTCTTCGCTCGGCCAGCAATCGACCTTGAGGCCCGCCGACTTCTGATAGGCACCGAGCGCGGCGCGCGTCTGCATGCCGGCCTTGCCATCGATCTTGTCCTTGTAGAGCCCGGCGCGCGTAAGCCCACGCTGCATCGTCTCGACATCCCTGGTGCGCAGCTGCTTCGAGGCCGCCCATGGCGTTGCGAACGGAAGCGGGCTCGTCATGCGGTCGGCCAGATGACCGACGAACAGCACATAGAGGTCGGAGAAATTGTATTCCTTGATGACGAAGTAGTTCTTCGTGGTCAGGAATGACGGGCCATAGATGCCTTCCGGCTGCAACAGCGAGGCCGGCTGCGCCTGTTCGGTGGCACTCAGCTTCTGCCCACGCACCGGCACAAAACCTTCGCGCAGCCACTGGCTGATCGGCTTCGTCACCTCGGGCACGCCGGTGGTGCAATCGACCTTGGCCGGCGCCTGCACCTCGTAGGCCCAGCGCACGCCGCTCTGCCAGCCCTTGTTGACGAGTTGCTGCGCGGCGGAGGCCAGCGCATCCGGCACCGAACGC
The DNA here is from genome assembly GCF_036247985.1 of Bradyrhizobium sp. TM239. Taxonomy (NCBI): domain Bacteria; kingdom Pseudomonadati; phylum Pseudomonadota; class Alphaproteobacteria; order Hyphomicrobiales; family Nitrobacteraceae; genus Bradyrhizobium; species Bradyrhizobium sp. TM239. Next base: position 11,165 of record NZ_BTIR01000018.1, read on the forward strand.
CAGATGTCGATGCGGCCGTCGCCGTCGAAATCGACGCCATGCTTGTAATATTCGGACGGCAGGAACTGCGTCAGCCCGGTGGCGCCGGCCCAGGACGAGCGCATGTCCTTGCGCGTCACCACGCCCTCACTGAGGATCTTCAGCGAGAGGACGAACTCGTTGCGGTATTGATCCTTGCGGCGGCCGACATAGGCCTGCGTCGCCAGCACGCGAACGAGATCGTAAGGCAGCGTGTAGCGGCCGTAATCGGTCTCGCGGCCCCAGATCGCGAGCATCACGGTCGCGGGCACGCCGGACTTGTTCTCGATCTCGCTCAGCGAGGCGCGATATTTCTGCAGCAGCCGCTGTCCCTCGCCGGCAAGCCGCGCGATCGAGGCTTCCTTGACGTAGTCGGCCGGCACCTGCACGAACTCGGCCTGCGACGGCGCACCTAGCGCGGGCCGTCCCGGCAGGATCAGATCCGGCAGCTTGTAATCAGGCTCGAGCCCGCGCGTCTGCTCGTCGAACGTCGCGCGCGACACGCCGGCGGCCTGCGCCTCCGGCCACAGCGAGGCGATGAACTGCGTGAAGGCGGCGTCGGCGGCGCGGGCGGACGTCCAGCCGCAGGTGACGACGATCACCGCAGCGATGAGCGCCCGCCGCATCATGCCGCCATCACCGCGTCAGCTTCTTGTACTTCACGCGGTGCGGAATGATGCTGTCCTGGCCGAGCCGGCGCATCTTGTCCTTCTCGTAATCCTGGAAGTTGCCTTCGAACCATTCGACATGGCTTTCGCCTTCGAAGGCCAGGATGTGGGTCGCGATACGGTCGAGGAACCAGCGATCATGGCTGATGATGACGGCGCAGCCGGCGAAATCTTCCAGCGCCTCTTCGAGCGCGCGCAGCGTGTCGACGTCGAGGTCGTTGGTCGGTTCGTCGAGCAGCAGCACGTTGGCGCCGGACTTCAGCATCTTTGCCAGATGGACGCGGTTGCGCTCACCGCCGGAGAGCGCGCCGACCTTCTTCTGCTGGTCGGCGCCCTTGAAGTTGAACGCCGAGCAATAGCCGCGCGAATTGACTTCCTTCTTGCCGAGCAGGATCAGCTCGTTGCCGCCGGAAATCTCCTCCCACACGTTCTTGTTGCCGTCGAGCGCGTCGCGCGACTGGTCGACATAACCGAGATGCACGGTCTCGCCGACCGTGATGGTGCCCTTGTCGGGCTGTTCCTGCTTGGTGATCATCTTGAACAGCGTGGTCTTGCCGGCGCCGTTGGGGCCGATCACGCCGACGATGCCGCCGGGCGGCAGCTTGAAGGTGAGATCGTCGATCAGGAGACGGTCGCCGAAGCCTTTGCTGAGGCCTTCGAAGTCGACGACGTTGGCGCCGAGCCGCTCGGCGACGGGAATGATGATCTGCGCGGTCTGGGTCTGCTTCTCGCTCGCCTGCTTGAGCAGATCCTCGTAACGCTGATAGCGCGCCTTGGACTTGGCCTGACGTGCCTTCGGTGACGAGGCGACCCATTCCTGCTCGCGCGCGAGCGTCTTCTGGTGCGCGGCGTCCTCGCGTCCCTCCTGCTCCAGCCGCTTCTGCTTCTGCACCAGCCAGGACGAGTAGTTGCCCTCGTAGGGAATGCCCTTGCCGCGATCGAGCTCGAGAATCCAGCCCGTGACGTTGTCGAGGAAGTAGCGGTCATGGGTCACGATCAGGATCGCACCGGGATAGTTGCGTAAGTGGCCTTCCAGCCAGGACACGGATTCTGCGTCGAGATGGTTGGTCGGCTCGTCCAGCAGCAGCAGCTCGGGCTGGTCGAGCAGCAGCTTGCACAGCGCGACGCGGCGGCGCTCGCCGCCCGAGAGCTTGGTCACGTCGGCATCGTCGGGCGGGCAGCGCAGCGCGTCCATGGCCTGATCGACCTTGCTGTCGAGATCCCAGAGGCCCTGGGCCTCGATCTCGTCCTGCAGCTTGGTCATCTCGTCGGCGGTTTCCTCGGAGTAGTTCATCGCCAGCTCGTTGTAGCGATCGAGGATGGCCTTCTGCTTGGCGACGCCCAGCATGACGTTCTCGCGCACGCTGAGTGCGGGATCGAGATGAGGCTCCTGCTCGAGATAGCCGACGCGGGCGCCCTGCGCGACCCAGGCCTCGCCGTTATACTCCTTGTCGAGGCCAGCCATGATCTTGAGCAGCGTCGACTTGCCCGAGCCGTTGACGCCGAGCACGCCGATCTTGGCGTCCGGGTAGAACGACAGATGGATGTTATCGAGCACCTTCCGGGTCGGGTAGCTCTTGGTCAGGCCCTGCATGAAATAGATGAACTGGCGCGCCATCGGTCCCGAAAACCTTCGATTTGAGGAAATTTGCTTAGCCTGCGATGTAACGATCCCGCCCCCAAAGGGCAATGTTTTCCGTCCGTTCACCACGGATGAATACGGGACGGACACCATCCGGTCACCGATCCGGACAATTGAAACCATCTTTTAATAAATCAGGCCGAAAGCTCGGTTTCGCGCGGAAACAGCGCCACCCGCTCAGAACGATCGGGAGCACAGCGAGGCCGCATCATGGCTCTGATCGAGACCCATTCTCTTCCTGTTCCGGCAGAAGCCGGCCACGTCTCCGGCTTCGTCTCGGAGATCAAGGGATTCTGGAAGCGCTTCTTCGCCACCGCCTTCAATCCCTACCGGCCCGAACTGCACTACATGCGCGGCCCCGGTCCGGCATGGCGCGCCAAGCACGGCATGGATGCGCCGTTCCGCCTGAAGCCCCGCGACCTCTGAGCGCCTCCTTCCTATCGGACTTTTGAAGACGCAAGCGGCTTGCGCGCCGTCCTGATTGCGCGCAACCATGGCCCGGTTCCGACGATGGCGCGCGCCCAGCGCCCTCACCTCTCGCCATCAACTCTGGCCCTGGATGAACGCTGATGAGCCGGCTGCGCTGTGCAATTCTCGACGACTATTTCAATCTCGCGCTCGACGTCGCCGACTGGCAGAAACTGTCCGACCGCCTCGACGTCACCGTGTTCAGCCATCCCTTCGCCTCCGAGCAGGCTGCGGCCAGCGCGCTGGCGGATTTCGAGATCATCTGCGCGATGCGCGAGCGCACGGCCTTCCCGAAGAGCCTGTTCGAGAGCTTGCCGAAGCTGAAGCTGCTGCTCACGTCAGGCATGCGCAACGCCGCGATCGACATGGAAGCAGCGAAGGCGCGCGGCGTCACCGTCGCAGGCACGCAATATTCGCGCGATCCCACCGCACCGCTGACCATGGGCCTGATCCTGGAGCTGACCCGCGGCATCGGCCGCGAGAATGCGCGCATGCATGCGGGCGAGCCCTGGCAGACCTTTGCCGGCGTCGAGATCGAGGGCATGACACTCGGCATCGTCGGGCTCGGCAAGCTCGGCAGCAGGATGGCCGGGATCGCCAAGGCGTTCGGCATGAACGTGATCGCCTGGAGCCCGAACCTGACGCCGGAGAAATGCGCGGCGGCCGGCGTCGGCTACGCCACCAAGGAGGAGCTGTTCGCCAAGGCCGATATCGTCACCATCCATGTGGTGCTGAGCGAGCGCTCGCGCGGGCTGGTGAGCCGCGACGATCTCGCGCGGATGAAGCCGACGGCCTTCCTCGTCAACACCGCGCGCGGGCCGATTGTCGATGAGGCGGCACTGCTCGAGGCCTTGCAGCAGCGCAAGATCGCAGGCGCCGGCATCGACGTGTTCGCGGTCGAGCCGCTGCCGGTCGACCATCCCTTCCGCAAGCTCGACAACCTCGTGCTGACGCCGCATCTCGGCTACGCCACCGCGGACGGACTGCGCATCCATTACGGCCAGATGGTCGAGGCGATCGACGCCTTCACTGGGGGCCGCGAACTGCCGCGCAAGCTGACCTGAAACGATGAAGGGCGTGCCGATGGCACGCCCTTCGCAATCTGAATTGCCTGGCGGCGCTTAGCGCACGGTGACCGGCGCGGGCAGCGGCGGCACCACGGTCGGCTGCGTGCCTGGGACCGGACCGGCCTGGGCGGCCATCGGAGCCGGACCGGCAGCAACGGGCGCGGGCGCTGCGGATGCAGTCGCCGTTCCCGGCGGCGGACCACCGGGCATCACCACCACGCGGGTGCCGACCTTGACGCGGTCGAACAGGTCGGAGACGTCCTCGTTCAGCATGCCGATGCAGCCGGACGAGACGAACTTGCCGATGGTCGAGGGCTGGTTGGTGCCGTGGATGCGGTAGACGGTCGAGCCGAGATACATCGCGCGGGCGCCGAGCGGATTGCCGGGACCGCCGGCCATGAAGCGCGGCAGATAAGGCTGGCGCTCGATCATCTCGGTCGGCGGATGCCAATCCGGCCACTCGGCCTTGCGGGTGATCTTCTGCACGCCGGTCCAGGTGAAGCCGTCGCGGCCGACGCGGACGCCGTAGCGGATCGCACGGCCGCCACCGAGCACGTAATAGAGGTAGGTGTTGGGTGTATCGACCACGAGGGTGCCCGCGGGCTCCTTGGTCTGGAACGAGACCTCCTGGCGGCGCAGGTTCTGCGGCAGCTGCACCGGCGCAGCATCGGGCTGCTCCTCAGGCGGCAGCGCGGCCATCGTCATCGGCCTTCCGTCAGCGCCGACCGGCGGCTGCCCGGCCTGGACCGTTCCGGTCGCGGCGGGACCACCAACGGCCTCCGGCGGACGCATGCCGTCACCGGCGGGAGCCTGTCCCTGCTGGCCCGGACGATTGGCATAGATCACCGGCGGCGGACCGGCGGGGCGGCCGTAGCGGGGATCGTCGGGCGACATCACGGGGCCCTGCGGCGGCGCGGCCGAATAGACCGGAGCGCCAGCGGGGCGGCCATAACGCGGATCATCCGGCGACATCACCGGCCCTTGCGGTGGCGCGGCCGAGTAGACCGGAGGCGCGCCCACGGGGCGGCCATAGCGCGGATCGTCGGCCGGGCCCGGCGGCGGCAGCGAAGCCTGCGGCATCGCGTCGTCGTCATCTTCCAGCGCGTCGAAATTCGGCGTGCGGTCGCCGGGCCGATACTCGGCCGGGGCGCCGTAGCCGGGCGCCTGCTGAACCGGATAGCTCTGAGCCTGCGCGAGCGAGGTTCCCGCCGCAGCGACTGTTGCGGCAGCGCATATCGTCAGAAAATGTTTGATCATCATCGCTCTTGTATAGTCCCCGGGCCCATCAGGACCGTTAACGGCCAGATGGCCGAAGATAGCGGCACATTCAAGACATATCAGGCTTATTTGCGCCGGACCTGCCGATTTGTGATCCGCAAGACTACCGTTGCCCCGTTGCATCACGGGGCGGAAATCAACTCATGGCCTCAATCGCCGGAGTCTTCGGCCCCGTTTTTTGCGGAACGGGTCGGAATCGTTGCGGTATGTTCGAATCAGCCTGATTCGCCGCCCATTTGAGCTCCCGATCCCCGCGTGGCGAACGCGGCAAACAGTACCGTCACCGCGTTCAGATGGCTCATGGGCCCTGGCCTCTTCGCCGCCGGGGCGGAAATTCGCAATCCCTCGATGCTTCCCGGCTTTCGCTTCCTGTTTGCCGCGATCCTGCTCTCAACCTCCATCCTGGTGTTCGGCCTGGGCGCCGCCGCACTGCTGCGGGCGAGCCATGAGCAGTATGTCAGCAACCCCTCCTGGCGGAACGGCCCGCAGGAGCAGGTGTTTGCGCAGGCCCCCGAGCCGGCCCAGCCGGTGCTCGCGGTCCTCCGCGCCGAGCCGGAGCCAACGGCCGAGCCCGAGCCGTCGCTGCGCGACAAGGTGCCGACCATTGGACTGCCCGAAAGCGAGCCCGACCAGATCGCCGTGCTGACGACCGAGACCGAGGCTCAGTCCCAGGTCACGGCACCTCCGGCTGACGTCCCGGGCGCCGAACCGGCCAAGGCCGAGACAACGAAGGCCGAGACGACGACAGAGGCCGCAGCGCCGGCACCCGCCGATACGCTCACCCCTGCCGACACCACGGCGTCGATCCCCGCGGCCAAGCCTGCCGCGACCGCCGGCGAGCCGGCACCAGCGGACAGTGCCGCTCTCGCCTCCTCTGCACTCGACGCCGCCTCGGCCAAGGTGGCGGCTCTGAACGAGCCGGCGACGACGGCCGTGAAGGATGCGCCGGCGAAGGCCAAGGCTGAGAGCAAGGCCGACGACAAGGCGACCAAGCGCAAGGCGAAGGCCAAGAAGCGGCATCGCGTGGTGCGTCGTCCGCCGCCTCAGCAGTTGCAGCAGCAGCTCGATCCGTTCGGCCAGCAGACCTTCGCGACGACCACCACGCGCACGCGGTGACGTGTTTTCTTCACCTCTCCCCGCAAGCGCGGGGCGAGGGCGCGCACCGTCATCGTGACGCTCACGCCGGCCCGGTCGCGATGGCCGGGCCGCCCTCCTGGCCCCATTCCGACCACGAGCCGTCATAGAGCGCGGTGTCGCTGATCCCAAGGCGATAGAGCGCGAGCGTCAGCACCCCGGCTGAGACGCCGGAGCCGCAGCTCGTCACGATCGGCGCATCGAGCTTGACGCCGGCATTGGTGAAGGCAGCGCGGAGATCCTCGAGCGGCTTCATCGTTCCGGTCGCGGCATCGAACAGCTGATTGTAGGGCACGTTGCGGGCGCCGGGGATGTGGCCGGAGCGGATGCCCGCCCGCGGCTCGGGGGCGCGGCCCTCGAAGCGGTCGGCGGCGCGCGCGTCGATCACCTGCTCGGCACGGCTTTCGACATTGGCGATCAGCTGCTGCATGCTGCGCACGCGCTTTGAATCATAGCTCGCCTTGAAGCTTGCGGGCTTCGGCTTCACCTCGCCGCTCTCGACCGCCCGCCCTTCGGCGCGCCACTTCTTCAGGCCGCCATTGAGGATGCGCACGTTGCTATGGCCGAAGGCCAGGAACATCCACCACGCGCGCGGCGCTGCGACCCAGCCGCCGGCATCGTAGAGCACGACGGTGTCGGCGTTGGAGATGCCGAGATTGCCGATGTCGCGGCCGAACTGCTCGGCGCTCGGATACATGTGCGGCAGCGGGTTGGAATGGTCCGACACCGCGTCGACGTCGAAGAACGCAGCGCCCGGCAGGTGCGCCGCGAGATAGTCGTCCTTGGGCAGCGGCAGCACGCCCGGCAGCTTGAAGCTGGCGTCGATCACTTTGACGTTGGCGTCGTTGATATGGGCGGCGAGCCATTCGGTGGAGACGAGAGGGTCGATGGCGGTGGTCATTGGCTTTTCCTTGTCATTCCTGCGCGCGCGAAGTTGAAGCGGTGCGCATCAAACTCCGCTGTCATCGCCCGGCCAGTGCGCAATTGCGCACCAGGAACGGGCGATCCAGTACTCCGGGACGGGTTTTATTGAATCGATAGGCCGCGGCGTACTGGATTCCCCGCCTGCGCGGGGAATGACGGATGAGAGAGCGAGGCCCTCACCCCTTCTTCTTCGGCTCCCACGCTTCCGTCGGGCCGCCGGCATCGCGCCAGGCGGCGTAGCCGCCGGCGATGTGGGCGACGGGCTTGAGGCCCATATCCTGCGCGGTCTTGGCGGCGAGCGCGGAGCGCAGGCCGCCGGCGCAGTGGAAGACGAACTTCTTGTCTTCCTGGAAGACCGGCTTGGCATACGGGCTCTGCGGATCGATCCAGAATTCCAGCATGCCGCGGGTGCAGGCGAACGCGCCGGGGATGCGACCGTCGCGCTCGATCTCGCGAGGGTCGCGGATGTCGACGATGACGACGTCGCCGTTCTTGGAGATCTCGATGGCGTCCTTGGCGTTCAGCGTCTCGATCTCGGCATTGGCCTCGTCGATCAGCGCCTTGATGCCGCGGGTGATGTTTTGGGGCATGGGTCTTCCCTTCTCTTCTCTCGTCATTCCGGGGCGATGCGCAGCATCGAACCCGGAATCCATTCATCGACGAACATTGCGGCCCGATGGATTCCGGGTTCACGCTACGCGCGCCCCGGAATGACGAGAAGCTAGTGCGTCAATTCCTTCATCGCACCTTCCAGCCCTTCGATCGTGATCGGATACATCCGGTTGGCGAAGATGCGTTTGATGATGGTGGTGGATTCCGAATAGTCCCAGTGCTTCTGAGCGACCGGGTTGAGCCACACCGAATGCGGATAGGTGCGGATGATGCGGTCGAGCCAGACCGAGCCGGGCTCCTCGTTGACATGCTCGACCGAGCCGCCGGGCACCATGATCTCGTAAGGCGACATCGAGGCGTCGCCGACGAACACGATCTTGTAGTCGTGCGGATATTTGTGCAGCACGTCCCAGGTCGGCGTGCGGTCGGTGAAGCGGCGCTTGTTCTGCTTCCACACGCCTTCATAGAGGCAGTTGTGGAAGTAGAAATACTCCATGTGCTTGAACTCGCTCTTCGCCGCCGAGAACAGCTCCTCGACCTGCTCGATATGCGCGTCCATGGAGCCGCCGATGTCGAAGAACACCAAAAGCTTCACCGCGTTGCGCCGCTCGGGACGCATGTGGACGTCGAGATAGCCGTGATTGGCGGTCTCGCGGATGGTGGTGTCGAGATCGAGCTCGTCGGGCGCGCCGGTGCGCGCGAACTTGCGCAGGCGGCGCAGCGCCACCTTGATGTTGCGGATGCCGAGCTCGACATTGCCGTCGAGGTCCTTGAACTCGCGCTTGTCCCACACCTTCACGGCGCGGTTGTTGCGGTTCTTCTCCTGGCCGATGCGGACGCCCTCGGGGTTGTAGCCGTGGGCGCCGAACGGCGAGGTGCCGGCGGTGCCGATCCACTTCGAGCCACCCTGGTGCCGGCCTTTCTGCTCCTCGAGGCGCTTCTTCAGGGTCTCCATGAGCTTGTCCCAGCCCATGGCCTCGATCTGCTTCTTCTCTTCCTCGCTGAGATACTTTTCGGCGAGCTTCTTCAGCCACTCCTCGGGGATCTCCGCCTTCTCCATGGCGTCGAGCAGGTTTTCCAGCCCCTTGAACACCGTGCCGAAGACGCGGTCGAACTTGTCGAGGTTGCGCTCGTCCTTCACCAGCGAGGTGCGCGACAGGTAATAGAAATTCTCGACCGAATAATCCGACAGGTCAGCGTCGAGCGCCTCCATCAGCGTGAGGTATTCGCGCAGCGTCACGGGGACCTGCGCGTCGCGCAGAGAAGTGAAGAATTGCAGGAACATGGGTGACAGATTGCCCGTCGGGTGGCTGACGTCAAGGGGCGGAGACCGCCGCGGGGTGCTGGACCGGGAAGCTTTTTGCTCTAGAATTGGGGCCCTCACGGGGTTGTTTTTGGGACGTTTGCAATGGGAATTGTCGCAGCACTCATCATCGGTGCGATCGCGGGCTGGCTTGCGGGCAAGATTGTCCACGGGGCGGGATTTGGACTGATCGGCAACATCGTCGTCGGCATCATCGGCGCGCTGGTCGCAAGCTGGGTGTTGCCCCAGCTGCACATCCAGCTGGCAACGGGCACGGTCGGCGCCATCGTGGACGCCACGATCGGCGCGGTGATTGTGCTCGTCATCCTTTCGCTGATAAAACGGGTCTGAAAGCCTGACCGAACCAGGAACGGCCGCCGCGAGCGGCCGTTCGCTTGTCGCGACGGGGCTTGACGCCTCTCGCCGACGATGACCCAAGGACACGCGATGAAATTTACCGGCACCAAGGACTATGTTGCGACCGACGATCTCAAGGTCGCCGTCAATGCCTCGATCGTGCTCGAGCGCCCGCTCCTCATCAAGGGCGAGCCCGGCACCGGCAAGACGGTGCTGGCCGAGGAAGTCGCGAAGGCTCTGAACGCGCCGCTGCTGACCTGGCACATCAAGTCCACCACCAAGGCGCAGCAGGGTCTCTACGAATACGACGCGGTGTCGCGCCTGCGCGACAGCCAGCTCGGTGATAGCAGGGTGTCCGACATCAAGAACTACATCAAGCGCGGCAAGCTGTGGGACGCCTTCACCGCCGAGCAGCGCCCGGTGCTCTTGATCGACGAGATCGACAAGGCCGACATCGAATTCCCGAACGATTTGCTGCTCGAGCTCGACCGCATGGAATTCCATGTCTACGAGACCGGCGAGACGATCAAGGCCAAGCAGCGCCCGATCATGATGATCACCTCCAACAACGAGAAGGAGCTGCCCGACGCGTTCCTGCGCCGCTGCTTCTTCCACTACATCAAATTCCCCGACGCCGACACGATGGGCCGCATCGTCGACGTCCACTTCCCCGGCATCAAGAAGCGCCTGGTCGAAGAGGCGCTGCGCATCTTCTTCGAGGTGCGCGAGGTGCCCGGCCTGAAGAAGAAGCCGTCGACGTCGGAGCTTTTGGACTGGCTCAAGCTGCTGCTCAACGAGGACATGAGCGTCGAGCAGCTGCGCGAGCGCGACCCGCGAAAACTGATCCCGCCGCTGCACGGCGCGCTGCTGAAGAACGAGCAGGACGTGCATCTGTTCGAGCGGCTGGCGTTCTTGAGCCGACGGGAAGTGTGACCTTCCCGTGTCCCGGACGCGCTGCAGCGTGCAACGCTGCTGCGCAGAGCCGGGACAGTAGACGACACGGTACAATGCGGCGACATGGGCCCCGGCTCTGCAGCGCACCATCAAGAGACGCTGCGCTGCGTCCGGGGCACGAGAGTAGACTCGCATTTTGAATCGCAGACACACCTTCGCAGCCTCGCGACGCATTTCGCCCGAGCTTTGCTCTCTCCGTCGCCCCCAAGGAAAGAGGGCGCAGGGAAGGCCGGGTGCCGGCTTGGCACCCGCGGTCCGCTGTGCGCAGATAGCGCAAAAGGACTGCACAGCGGCATACAGGTGCGGCCGAACACACGGCCTTCCCTGCGCGATGGTCGGACGGCTTATGCCGTGCTCTCCCGGGAGCCGAACTTTCCTTTGGCCTCCCTCGCCCCGCGAATTGGATGATGCCGTCTGCTCGGTTGGGCTCGCGCACATCTCCGCGAAAGGCTTGACCGTAGCAACGACGGCCAGGACCACACGGTTTTGCCGTACGCAGCTCATCCGGCTTCGCCAAGAGGCTTCGCCGGACTTCGGCGCCGCTCGTCCGCGCGAAGCCTCGGGCTCACAGGGACTACCCGCCCTGCCCGCGCCTCTCGCGCACGACGCTGCCGCGTCCACCGCAACCCGGCCCGCGTTTCGAACGACTCGCGAACCGCCCCTCTTCGTCGGGCCGGGCTGTGTCGATGTATGCCGCAATTCCGAATTTCGGTAAAGTGGAATATTTTTGCGGAAAGGGGTTGACCAGCCCGCGACACAGCAAATCTGGTAGGGTGGGTTAGCGTTAGCGTAACCCACCTCTTTTGCTTCCGCAGCGGCAGAAGTGGTGGGTTACGCCAGCGGACTGCGCTTCGCGCTGCCCGCTAGCTAACCCACCCTACGCAGATCCTCACGCCACCGCCGCATCCGGGATGCGCGCGGCCTCCATCGGCTGCTTGCCGCGGATCAGGTCGGAGGCGCGGTCGGCGATCATCATGGTGGAGGCGTTGAGGTTGGCCGAGATCATGCGCGGCATGACCGAGGCGTCGATGACGCGGAGGCCTTCGAGCCCATGCACGCGGAGCTGGTCGTCGACCACCGCCCAGGTCGAATCCGCCGGGCCCATGCGGCAGGTGCAGCCGGGGTGGAAGGTGGTGGTGCCGCGCTCGGTGGCGGCCGCCAAAAACTCGTCGTCGGTGTTGATGTTCGGCCCGGGGAAATCCTCGTAGGCGTAATAGGGCGAGAGCGGCGCCGACTTCAAAAGCCGCCGCGCGAGCTTCATGCCGCCGACGATGACGCGGCGATCGAGCTCGGCGTCGAGATAGTTGGTCTGGATGATCGGCGGCGCGAACGGATCATTGGAGCGAATGCGGACATAGCCGCGGCTTTCCGGGCGCTGCTGCCAGGAAGCGACCGTCATGCCGGGCTCGTCTTCGAGCTGGCCCTGCACGCCCTCCTTGTAGCTTGCCGGCGTGAAGGTGAGCTGGAGGTCGGAAGAGTCGGCGCTCTCGCCCGAATGCCAGAAGCAATACACCATGGTCGGCGACAGCGAGAGCAGGCCGCGGCGCGCGGTCGCCCATTTCAACGCCTCGATCCACAGCGAGACGCCGCGGCGGAGTTCGTTGATGGTCTTGATGTCCTTGACGCGCGCCACCGTACGTGGCGCGTAGTGGTCCTGGAGGCCCTCGCCGACGGGCAGCGCGTGACGCACGGCGATGCCGTGTTGCTGCAACAGACCGGGCGAGCCGATGCCGGAGAGCTGCAAGAGCTGCGGCGAATTATAGGTGCCGCCGGAGAGGATCACTTCCTTGTTGGCGCGCACCTCCACCGGCGTGCCGCCACGGCCACCTTTCATGTAACGCACGCCGACGGCGCGCTTGCCCTCGAAGATGATCTCGGTCGCGTGCGCATGGGTGTGCACATGCACGTTCGGCCGCTTCATCGCCGGCTTGAGGAAGGCGGTCGAGCCGGAGACGCGCAGGCCCTTGTCGATGGTGCGCTGGCAGTAGGAGACGCCTTCCTGCTTCGCACCGTTGTAGTCGGGGTTGCGCGGGATGCCGAGCGAGACCGCGCCTTCCATGAAGGCTTCGCAGAGCGGATCGCGCCACTCCATGGTGGTGACGGTGAGCTTGCCGTCGCGCCCGCGAAAATTGTTGTCGCCCTCGCCGACCCGCTTCTCCAGCCGCTTGAAGTAAGGCAGCACGTCGGCATAGCCCCAGCCGCGATTGCCCATCTGCGCCCAGGTGTCGAAATCCATGCGCTGGCCGCGGTTGTAGATGTGGCCGTTGATCGAGGACGAGCCGCCGAGCGTCTTGCCACGCGGCGCGTAGATGCTGCGCCCGCCGGTCCAGGGCCCCGGCTCCTGCTGGTAGGCCCAGTTGATGCTCTTCATGTGGAAGGTCTTGATGAAGCCCGCCGGCAGATGGATGTAGGGATGCCAGTCGCTTGGCCCCGCCTCCAGCACGCAGACGCTGGTGCTGGGGTCTTCGCTCAGCCGGCTGGTGAGCACGCAACCCGCAGAGCCCGCGCCGACGATCACATAATCAAATCTGTCCATGGTGCCTCGGCCGCTCCTAGCGCGGCTTGTCGTTGAGTTGAAATTCCAGATGGGTCCGCACCGTCGGCCATTCGGCGGCGGTGATGCTGTAGACCACAGTGTCGCGCAAGCTGCCGTTCGGCGCCACCTGGTGGCTGCGCAAAATGCCGTCCTGCTTGGCGCCGAGGCGCTCGATGGCGCGGCGGCTCTGGTGGTTGAAGAAATGGGTGCGGAATTCGACCGCGATGCAGTTCAGCGTCTCGAAGGCGTGGCGCAGCAGCAAGAGCTTGCACTGCGTGTTGAGCGGGCCGCGCTGCGCGCTCTTGCCGTACCAGGTCGAGCCGATCTCGACGCGGCGGTTGGCGGCATCGATGTTCATGTAGGTGGTCATGCCGACGATGTTGCCGCCAGCGTCGAACACGGTGAACGGCAGCATCGAGCCCGCGGCCTGCAGCCCCAGGCGGCGGTCGATCTCCTTGGCCATGTTGTCCGGCAGCGGGATCGCGGTGTACCAGAGCTTTGACAGCTCCCCATCCTTCACGGCCGTCACCAGCCCGTCGAGATGCTGCTGTGACAGCGGCTCGAGACGGGCGTGCTGTCCACGCAGGGTGACGGGATCGGGCCAGGGCATTGTATCGTTCCTCATGAATGTCATTCCGGGCGGTCCGCAGGACCGGACCCTCAATTTCGAGATCCCGGGTTCGGCTCTCCGAGCCGCCCCGGGATGACGATGGCGTACTACGCCATCGTCACTTATTCAAAAAGTTCAACGGCAATCCGCCCCGCGGCCAGTCCATGGCGACCAGTTCGCCCTTGCCCGACAGCGTGATGTAGGCGGTCTTCAGCTCGGGGCCGCCGAAGGCGATGTTGGTGGTGACGCGGTCGCCGGTCGGGACCTGCTCGACCAGCGTGCCGTCGGGCGCGATCACCGAGATACAGCCGGAAACGAGGGTGGCGACGCAGACATTGCCGCCTGCTTCCACCGCGAGCGAGTCGAACATCTGGTAGCCGCCGAGGCCGCAGATCGGCTTGCCGCGCTCGCCGCGATAGATCACGTCGCGCGGCTTCAGCGTGCCGGGCGCGGAGAGCTCGTAGGCCCAGAGCCGGCCGGTCGGCGTCTCCGCGATGTAGACGGTATTCTCATCCGGCGACAGCCCAATGCCGTTCGCCGGCAAGATGCCGTGCACGACCTCGACGAGCTCGGTCATCCCAGGCTTGAGGTAGTACATGCCGCCGACGTCCATCTCGCGGGCGCGGCGCTTGCCGAGATCGGAGAACCAGAGCCCGCCCTGCTTGTCGAACACCAGATCGTTCGGCCCGCGCAGATCGTGCGCGCCGCATTTGGTGACGACGGTCTCGACCTTGCCGGTCTGCAAATCGACGCGCTGGATCGAGCCGCCGAGATAATCGTCGGGCTGAGGGCCCGGCATGATCATGTTGCGGGTCGGGATCCAGGAGAAGCCGCCATTGTTGCAGATGTAGATCTTGCCATCGGGGCCGAGCGCGGCGCCGTTCGGCCCGCCCGGAATTTTCGCGACGATCTCCTTGCGGCCGTCGGGATAGATGCGGGTCAGGCGCTGGCCGCGGATCTCCACCAGCACCACCGAACCATCCGGCATCACGACCGGCCCTTCGGGAAATTCGAGGTCGGTGGCGAGAACGCGGACATTGGACGTGGCAGTGGACATTGGGGCCCCTCCCGGCTGATTGTTATGACTTGCACGGGATGTCCGGCACGGGCCCCACACGCAAGATTTGCCTGCGGTTATGACAAAGACACCCCGGCTTGCCAAGCAAGCGGGATGGTATGCCAGCGTTGCGGAAGCTCTACTGCTTCACCGGCAGCCAGATCTCGAAGCCGCCATTGCCGGTTGAGGGATCGAACGCTTCGTCGTAGCGCTCGAAACTCGGCGCGTCCGCAGCCGTCAATCCCGAGCCGGGCAGCCATCGATTCCAGATCGTGTTGACGGTGCGGCGGATCGAGGCGACGTGCTCGGTATGCGCGAACACCGCATAGCGCTGCTCGGGGATGCGGATGCGGGCGAAGCGTCGCGGCAGGTCCGAGAACTCGGCGACCTCGACGCCAGCGATGTAGTCGAAATTGCCGGAATCGTCGCCGTTGCAGCAGACGCCGTAGGCGACCTGTCCGACCCTCGAGGGAATATCGGCGACCTCCTGATGAAAGCGGTGCCACAGGCCGGGGATGACGGCGCCGTTGTCGCAAGAAATGCGCTCACCGGGACCGGCGACGAGCAGAGCCCGCGCGGTCTCGAAACGCGGCGGCGCGAGATGGTCGAGCATGGTGGAGTCCATGAGGATCGGCTCCTGAAGCTTGAGGTCATTGGCGCACATCACCGCCCTGACCGCTTCGGGCGTGGTGCCGAATTGGTCGCGGAACGCGCGGGTGAAAGCTTCGTGCGAGCCGTAATCGGCCTCCAGCGCGACGCTGAGGATATCAGGCGCGCCTTTCGCAAGAAGACGCGCCGCCTCCGTCAGCCGCCGCGCGCGGACGTAGCGCATCACCGGAAGGCCGGTGGCTGCGGCAAACGCGCGCACGATGTGGAACCGTGACACGCCCGAAACCACAGCGATCTCGTCGAGCGTCATCGGCTCGGCCAGATGGCTCTCGATATACCAGAGCGCGCGCTGCGCTGGGTTCATGCGGCTCAACCCTCGTTCGAAGCGTGGCGATGATGGGCCGTCAGCGCCGGCTTCGCTTGATCGGCATTGCTGTCCGCGCGCAAGGATAGTCCGGGAATGGCCGCTGGCAACGCCCCGGCGTTCGCGGCTAGACTGTTTCGAAACCGCTCACGAGAAAGAGGAACCCGCGTCATGGAAATCACCGATGTGCGGGCGCACCATATCCGCATCCCCTATGACGCCGGCGTTGCGAGCTTTCGCCAGGGCGCGTCCGCGATCACCGCGCTCGACATGGTGCTGGTCGAGGTCACGACTGATGCCGGGCTGACCGGTTGGGGCGATGCCTTCGCCTATGTCTGCCCGCGCACCACGCGCAGCGCGGTGGAGGAGATGATCGCGCCGCAGGCCCGCGGGCTGAAGGTGCCCGATGCCGCCGGCATCCCCGCCGCGATGGAGCAGATCCAGCGCAATCTGCATCTGTTCGGCCGCTACGGCATCACCATGTTCGCGATCTCGGGGCTCGACATCGCGCTGTGGGATCTGGCGGCGAAGGTCGAGGGCGTGCCCCTGCATCGCCTGCTCGGCGAGACCAGACGCACGGCCATTCCGGCTTATGCGAGCCTGCTGCGGATCGGCTCGCCCGACAACATCGCGGCCGAATGCCGGAAGGCGCTCGCGCTCGGCTATGGCGCGATCAAGCTGCACGAGACCACGGCACCCGCGGTGTTCGCCGCGCGCGAGGCGATCGGGCCGGCCATTCCGCTGATGGTCGACATGAACTGTCCGCTCACGGCCGAGCAGGCGATCGCATTCGCGACGTCGTGCCGCGATGCGCGGCCGATGTTTCTGGAGGAGCCGGTCTGGCCGCCCGAGGATTTCGCCGCGCTCGCGGAGGTCCGCGGCAAAGGCGGGCTCGGGATTGCCGCCGGGGAGAATGCCTGCACCGAATATCAATTCCGCCAGATGATGGAAGCGGGCGCGGTGAGCCACGCCCAGCCGTCGGTGACCAAGGTCGGCGGCATCACGGAATTTCTGAAGATCGCGGCGCTCGCCGACCGGCTCGGCGTCAAGATCGTTCCGCACTCCCCGTATTTCGGTCCGGGCCTGCTCGCGACGCTGCATCTCCTCGCGACACGCGACGACGGGCTGGTCGAGATGTTCTATCTCAAGCGCGAAGCCTGCCTCTGGGGCGGCCGAGCGGACAGCGATGCCACCGGCCATGTCGCGGTGCCCTCGGGCGTCGGGCTCGGCTATGAGCCTGATCGGGGCGTGATGGAGCGCTATCGCGTGGCGTGATCGGCAGGCCTATTTCGCAGCGTCCTTCGCTGGCGGCGCGTCCTGCTTCTTCTTCAGATCCTCGGCCGTCTTCGCCTGGGCGGCCTGGAGATCGAGAAGCGTCTTCTGCAGGCCGGCGAGGTTCGTCTTCAGCGCGTCGATCTGGCGACCCGCGGCATCCAGCTTCTGCTGGTGGTCGAGCGTGAGCTTGGTGATCGTCTTCTGCAGGAAATCGACATTGCTCTGCAGGCAGCTGGTGCGCCGCTCCATGGTCTTCTCGACCGTGCAGATCTCGATGCCGGGCACGTCCTGCGCGTGCACCTGCGCATTCGCCAGCGTTGCGAGCAGCAATATTGCGAAACAGATGCCGGCGCTTCGAAGCAGCATGAGAGGTTCCTCGTCCGCGATCACGGCAATGTGCGCTTTTTGCGCACAGCCACCCAAGGCTACCACACTCGTACCGCATTCTCGCGTTGAGCTTGCATCGTTCCCTTGGACGGGGAACGATGATCCGCACGCGGAAGAAGTGGGCGCTGTTCCGCGGCTTTGGTTAGGGGAGATTTTTGGAATGGCAACGCGCGATAGACGACTGGCGGAATTCGACGGCGCCGGAGAACCACCGCCGGGGCTTGCGCTCGAGGTGCTGTGCGAGGACCACAGCGGAACGTACCAGCTGCCGTTCGCCTGCCGCTATGTCGAGGGACGCTGGCAGAACAACGAGGCCGGCATCGCGGTGGAAGCGACCGTCATCGGCTGGCGCCTGCCGCGCGTGAGGCAGCGCGGGGCCGCCTGACGCCTGCATCTGTTCCAAAATGCAACGGCGCCGCGCTCCGCCTTAACCTTCGGAACGCGGCCCGAACGAATCACGTCCGAATCAGCCGAACGGCCGTGTACGCAGCTGTTCACGGCTAGATGTCGATGCGGCTCTACCGGCGCGTACAATATCTGCGCAGCACGGCGGATGGCCCAGGCCGGGCACGGGCGCCAAAGGTTAATCGCGACAAGGGCATAGCGCGCAAGGCCACCCGGGCCGGCACCCGCCCCCGAAACAGGCAGGACCAGGCAAGGCCTGCCTAATATTCGACCTCGAGCTCCTCGATCTCGGCCGGCTCTTCCCTCGCCGCCGCGATCCATTCCTTCATCTCATCCATCGCCATGATGGTGTCGGCGTAGGCCTTCAGCTGCGGTTCGAGCTTGACGTCGTAGGTGACGAAGCGCGTCACCACGGGCGCGTACATCGCATCCGCCATGGTGCGCCGCTCGCCGAACAGGAACGGGCCGCCCGATTTCTCCAGGCAGTCGCGCCAGATCGACCAGACCCGGTCGATGTCGGCCTGCGCGCGCGACCAGATCTTGAAGCCGGGAAAATGTCCTTTCAGATTGACGGGCAGCGAGGCGCGCAAGGTGGTGAAGCCGGAATGGATTTCGCCGCAGATCGAGCGGCAATGGGCGCGCTGCACGCGGTCATCAGGCAGCAGGCCGGCTGACGGCATCGCCTCGTTGAGGTATTCGGCGATCGCCAGCGTATCCCAGACCACCGCACCGTCGTGCCGCAGGCACGGCACCAGGATCGACGACGACAGCAAGAGGATTTCGGCGCGCGCCGACGGATCGTCCGGCGCGGTGACGATTTCCTCGAAATCGAGCCCGGAGAATCTCGTCAGCAGCCAGCCGCGCAGCGACCAGGACGAGTAGTTCTTGCTGCTGATGGTCAGTGTCGCCTTCGCCATATGGCCCTTCCCTCACGCCTGGGAGCGCACTGCCGGGCGTGCGTGCCCCGTCCTTCCCGCCCAAAGAGCAGCAAGCGACGTGCCAATTTTCCCGGCGGCCCGGCCCCCATCTGGCTTCGATATTGCATCAAGACGGGGGACAGGTGGGCACTTCAGTATGATGTCGATGTATTATCAGGCCTTTCAGAACCAGATGGACCTGACTGCGCCGTGGCGCGCGGGGGCTTCGTCCGCGCTCAGATTCCTCAATCTGGTGCCGCAGGGCATGTCGGATCAGGTCGTCGGACGGCTGTCGGCGGCGCTGGAGCTGATCTCGCGCTCGACCCTCACCTATCATCGCCCGGCCTACGGCATCGACAGCGTCAGGGTGGGCAATCGCGAAGTCGCCGTCACCGAGGAGATCGCCTACGCGACGCCGTTCGGCTCGCTGCTGCATTTCAGGAAGGACGGCGTGACGGAGCAGCCGCGCATGCTGCTGGTGGCGCCGATGTCCGGCCATTTCGCAACGCTGCTGCGCGGCACCGTGCAGACGCTGCTACAGGACCACGACGTCTACATCACCGACTGGCACAATCCGCGCGACATTCCGCGCAGCGAGGGCCGCTTCGGGCTCGACGACTACACCGAACATCTGATCGATTTCCTCGGACAGCTCGGTCCGCGCCCGCACATGGTGGCGATCTGCCAG
The DNA here is from genome assembly GCF_036247985.1 of Bradyrhizobium sp. TM239. NCBI lineage: Bacteria > Pseudomonadati > Pseudomonadota > Alphaproteobacteria > Hyphomicrobiales > Nitrobacteraceae > Bradyrhizobium > Bradyrhizobium sp. TM239. The sequence continues at coordinate 30,438 of NZ_BTIR01000018.1, forward strand.
CCGTCGGTGTCGGCGCTCGCGGCCGCCGCGATCATGTGCGAGGACAACCATCCCTCGCGCCCGGCGACGCTGACGCTGATGGCGGGGCCGATCGACACCCGCATCCAGCCGACCAGGGTCAACGACTTCGCCAAGAGCAAGCCGATCGAATGGTTCGAGCAGAACCTGATCAATTACGTACCAATGCAGTGCCGCGGCGCCCTGCGGAAAGTCTATCCCGGCTTCGTGCAGCTCACCGCCTTCGTCTCGATGAATCTCGAGCGCCACATCAAGCAGCACATGGACCTCGCCAACCACATCGCCAAGGGCGAGAAGGACAAGGCGGCGACCATCAAGACCTTCTACGACGAATATTTCGCGGTGATGGATCTTCCGGCCGAGTTCTACATCGAGACCGTGCGCGACGTCTTCCAGGAACACCTGTTGCCGCAAGGCAAACTGATGCATCGCGGCCGCCCCGTGAACACCAAGGCCGTCAGCCGCATGGGGCTGATGACGGTCGAGGGCGAGAAGGACGACATCTGCTCGATCGGCCAGACCCTTGCAGCCCAAGACCTCTGCACCGGCGTGCGTGCCTATCGGCGCGTCCACCACATGCAGGCCGGCGTCGGCCATTACGGCGTGTTCTCAGGCCGGCGCTGGAATAACGAGATCTATCCGCTGTTACGGGATTTCGTGCACGTCAATTCGTGAGGCGCACGCCGCGACGCGCGAGAGCTGCTCTTCAAGCCCGTATCGAGCCGGGCCACGCGACGACTTGCCCAGACATTACAAGGCGGTTGCGTCCGCCCTCCTTGGCGGCGTAAAGCGCCTTATCCGCAGCCGCTATCAGCGACGTGCAATCCGCCTTGTCGCCGAACGACATATGTGTGGCGCCACCAATGCTGAGGGTGACCTGCCTGGATGGCGGGTTGAGCGCGTGGAGGATGCCGAGGTCCTGAATCGCTTGCCGGATTCGCTCTCCGACCTGCTCGCACCCTTCCATGCCGGTATTTGGTAGCAGCAAGATGAATTCCTCACCACCATACCGAGCGGCTACGTCTGCCGGCCGTCTGGCCTGCTCCGCCAGGACCCCGGCGACCGAGCGAAGACATGCATCGCCAGCCTGATGCCCGTACTGATCGTTGAAACTCTTGAAATGATCGACGTCCATCATCAACAATGACAGGGGCGTTCCTTCGCGCCTGGCTCGGTCCCATTCCGCCTCTAGCCGTTCGTCGAAGTGTCTGCGGTTTGCCAAGGCCGTCAGGCCATCCGAACTGGCGAGAGCCGCCAGTCTATCCTCCAGATCCTTACGTTCGGACATGTCGCGCGAGATCGCCACCACGCCGTTGATGTCTCCACTCTGCGCACTCCTGGCGACGCGCAGTGCGGTTTCGATCCAGACCTCGCCTTTCTCGCGATGCCGGGTGCGATACGTGATTCTAGCCTCTTCGGCTTCGCCGTTCCCCAACGCGGAGATCGTCTGCCCAACCCGGGCCAGGTCCGCGGGATTTATGCCGGCGAGGGCTGACGTATCCACCAACTGGTTTGGAGCCCAGCCAAGAATCCGAGCGCTGGATGGCGACGCATAGAGGATCCGTCCATCGACCGCTATGCGCATGACCATGTCTCCCGACTGCTCTGCAAGGAGGCGAAAATCCGCCTCCTTGGCGACCAGAGCAGCGGCCATCTTTTGCCGCTGGTGCAGCTGGTGCACCAGCAAGAGCCCCGCAACAGCGAGTCCTCCTATCAGCCCGAGCACCGCAGCCATGCGTGTCAGCGCGGCTCGGCGCCAGGGGGCCAAGACGTCATCTTCCGATTCTGTCGCAACCACGAGAACGGGGTAGCGACTGCTGAGTTGATAAAAGCTCAGACGCCGGACGCCGTCGAGAGGCGACGTGAAGTAGTAGACGTCCGCGGCCGGCCGCTCACGGATAATCCTGAAGAGCGTAGCACTCGACAGATCGCGGCCCGTATATCCGTTGTCCGGGCTACGCGCGAGGATAATGCCGTTCGCGGTCGCCAATGCAATTGAACCGCTGTGGCCGACGTCGAAACCACGATAAAACTGCAGAAAATAGTCGACGTCGATCGTGGTAAGGGCAACTCCGGCAAAACTGCCGTCAGGATGATTGAAGCGCCTCGACGCGGTGATGATCCATTGCCCGCCCGACCTGCTCCTCACTGGAGACCCAATGAAGGTGCCCCGGTCAGCCACGGCACGATGATGCTGGAAATACCCTCGGTCGCTGTTGTTGAGGCCGGCGAAATCCACAGGCTCGCTGGTCGCGAGCCAGCGGCCGGTCTCGTCATAGACGAACACGGCGCGGATCCGGTTCGCGGCTTTGCGCCGGGAAAGAAAGGTCTGAATCTTGGCGATTGCCGCCGGGCTGGTTCCCTCGAGTTCGAGTTGGCCAACCAACACATTGAGAACGGTGTCCGCGAGTTCGAACGTATCGTCCGCGTGCTGCGTCACCGACCGGGCCAGATTGGCCATGTCTGTTTCGGAGCCCTTCAGCACCGTCTGTCGCGAAGACCACTCCCGCCAACCGCTGAGTGCGACGATCGCCAAGCAGGCGACCGCCACGAATGCCGAGGCCCAGAGCGTCAGACGCCCCTGGCGAACATCACTACGGTGATCGATCAAGAGACGCAGCCAGGTTCAGTAAAACTCGTCGGATGCAGGCTTCGAACTCCGGCAAGATGTGCCAAATCGTCGATCCGCGGTTGAGGCCGAATGACCAGGCTCTCTGCCGGCAGACGCACCGTCGGCGAGAGCGATGCGGGCTTCGCGCCAGTTGTAACAATGTGAGGCAACGGCGCGGCCATTGACCAGATGTTCTTGAGCATAGCCCTGTTCACGGAGCATGCGATGACACCGTTCCCTTTCAGACGGGCGACGGTAAAGAGCTTGCGGATCAGCAGGTCTCGTTCAAGCGATTGCGGCAAATGGAACTGCATCCCGACGAGCCGGCTTCTTTGTTGCACGATCATCGCGTCGATCCAGCCCACCTGCATGATGTGTACGCGCAGCGGTTCTCCGGCGCGAGGACAGTCAATGCCGGCGCCGAGCAGAACGCCGGCGCCAGAGAGGGAGATGTTGCTCACGCGCCCGGAGAGCACCTCGCCGGTGCCAGTCTCGATCAAGACTGATTCATCGAAGTCGAAACGCTCCTCGGCGCGTCCCATCCGCGCCTGCAGCGAGGTCATGCAGACGAAGAAGAGCACGACGATGTTCACCACCGACCAGAAGGCGACCATCGGTAAAGCGGCCGGATGATCGATCATCCGCCATTCCGGGATGGTGTTCAGAACCAGGCCAACAACCGTCAACGCCATCAAGGCCGCTGACGGCCAGAATATCTCCGCGGCGTAGCTTGCGCACCGCGCGGCAGCTCCCTTGGGCGTCACCCTGAACGCATGTCCCGTCGGCTTGACGAGAGTCCCAAGCACCGTCGGCAGAATCTTGAAGCTCTGGATCGTCGCCGACACCTGAGCGGCGAGCGGAAAATGCGCGTGCGGCGCAAACCACGAGATGCCGCCGTTGAGCGCCAGGATCGCGGGGAACAAGTAAAAGAAGACCGACTCGGGGGTGACGTCGACGACAGGCGCTAGACCGGTCCACATGAACACGATCGGAACCGCCACGACCATGAGCGCCCGCAGGCCCAATGAGAGCCAATGGGTCGGAAAGAACAGGAGCCGATGCATCAAGCCCAGTCCGGGGCCGAGCGGGCCGTCGGCGAGATACAGCGTCTGGATCGCGCCACGCGCCCAGCGTTGCCGCTGCACGAAAAAGGCGTCAAGGCTCTCCGGCGCCAGTCCAATCGCCAGCGGCTCGCGTAGATAGCGAGTGATGTACCCCTTGCGCAGCAGGACCAGCGTCAGCAGGATGTCTTCCGTAATGGACTGGGTCGGCAAGGCATCGCCCACCGCGCGGAGTGCTGCGCGACGCGTGACGGAGTTGGAACCACAACAAAAGGCACCATCCCAGCCGTCGCGCGCTGGCATGATGGAATCGAAGAAGAACCGTTGCTCGTCCGGCAGCCCCTTGTGCAGGCCAAGATTCGCCTGCATCGGGTCCTCATTGTAGAAGGTGTGCGGGATCTGAACGATTCCGATCTTTGGATCAGCGAAGAAGCCCATCGACCGCATCAGGAAATTGCGCTGCGGCACGAAGTCCGCGTCAAAGATCGCGAAGAACTCGCCGCTCGTCTTCGTCAGCGCATGATTGATATTGCCGGCCTTGGCATTCAAATTGTCGGCGCGCGTGAGATACCCGGCGCCCTTGTGTTCGCAGAGTTCCTTGAGCCAGGGTCTGCGACCATCATCCAGGACCCAGACGTGGAAGTTTGGATAGTCCAGACACAGCGCGCCAGTGATCGTCTTTTCCAGCACCTCGAATGGCTCGTCATAGGTCGGAATAAAGACGTCGACCGAGGGCAGTTCGTCATCCGGCAGGCTGCGAAGCCGATGCTCGTGCTGATCTGCTTCGCTGCTGCGATCGGTCCTGCGAAGGAAAGTCAGATAGAGAATGAACTGATCTGTGAAGGTCAGAAGCTCGACGAAGAGACAGAACCAGATCCAGCCGACCTGATACCAAGTCCCGCTTGCCGGCAGCACGGTTGTGAAAATACGCCATTCGAGATAGCGGGCGACCACAAGCCAAACCACGATAAAGACCGCGACACGCGCCCAAAGGCGCGCGACTGGAAAGGTCGGCGCCAACAGGTACATCGCCGCAAAGATGCCCAGCATCGGCGCGAACAGCTGAGAGAGAGGCAGAGTCATGGCCTGCATGGAACATCTCGCTCACAGGGACGAATGATCGAGCTCCAGGCGCGCGGTCAGCCATTTCAACTTCGAGCTGACCAATCGCAGCAGGCCGTCGGCGCTACGCTCGAAGCGCACCTCAGCCAACCGTCCGATATCGCAGGAGCCGTTATGGTCGGCCGACGTCTCATTGGGCGGAAGCGATATCTCAACGGTAATGTTGCCCGGATCAGGCCGCGGCACCCGAGCCGCAAGCAGCCGATCATCGCCGTACGCTGCCGATCCGCGGACTTGCCGGATCTGGCCGGTCTTCCATTCGCGGCTCCCAATCAGGCGCACGGTAGCCGCATCTCCGGCCTTGATCTTCTCGAAATCGCGTTCGGGGAGTTCAACAACGATAAATCGGCGTTCGCAATCCGCAAAATCGAAGACCGATTGCCCTTCCGTGACCATCGAGCCCGGGCTGGCCGCGACCGACCAGACCACATGGGCTGCGGGCAAGGACAGATCGTAGTGATCGAGACGATCGAGCCGAGTGCGTTCCTCTGCGATTTCCGCGGCCAGCTGCGTGGCACGTGAGCTGTTCTGCAACAGGTCTGTCTCGAGCTCCTGGCGGCGGAGGACAAGCCGCTCGCGCTGCTGCTGAGAATACGGCACGTCATTGGCGTCGCCACGAAGGTAAATGCCCTTCTCGGCCGCCCCCACCTCGGTCTTGAGGCGCTGCAGGCGTTCATCGGCCATCTGGCACCGCGTTGCGGTTGCCTCCTGCGAGGCCTGGGCCTCACCGGAGCGGATTTGCGAACTGATGCCGAGCTTCACGAGCCTCTCCATCCGGCCCGCGACATCGTTCCGCTGCCGCGCCTCGGCGAGACAGCCGCCTTTTTCAACTTCCGTCTCGCCGATCTCGTGGCTCAGGCGCGCGACCATCCCCAAACGATAGTCCTCGCTGCGCTCGCCGAGCTTGCGATCGAGCCCGGCGATTTCCTCGAGTTGCCGACGTGCGAGCTCGGCGCGTTTGGTGGACATGGCAAGCTGCTGATCGAGGTCCATGAGGTGCCGGCGATCCGGCGACCGCGCCCCGACCATCGGCACCACCCGGCTCTGCTGGAAATATTCACCCTTGCGTGGAAGATCAGGCGAGAGCTGACCCGCGAAGGGTGCAGTCACCCGCATGAGCTCGGCATTGACGAATGCGGAGGGAGCGATTCGGTAGGTCACATACGGCAACAGGGCCCATCCGCTCAGCGCGATGATCCCGAGCGCCAGGGCTCGACGAACAACCCGGCTACGAATGAAACGTTCGACGTGCAAACGAACCACGACTGGACCTCCAATGGGCTTTGGGCGCTGCGCCTGCCGCAGCGAAGGCAAGCCAATCGCCGCATGGCCCGGCGTTGGGATGAAGTCTGCGCCTTGAGGCAAGGAGCAATCCGACAACATTGCCGCCAGCCGAAATCAAGATTCGCCGCCGCGGCAGACTCGCCTTCGCAACCACGAGAAGCATATCTAGCATTCACCACAACAGGTTAAGCTGTGTCAAAACCGGATAACTACGGCTGCCGAGCCGAGGATCAAGATATCGACCCATTCCGGCTTGAAGTCGGCGCGGCGTTTGCGCCGATCGAATGGCGGCGCGGCTAACGCCCATTCCCGAGCAACTCTTTCGCTTCTACGACTTCGGGAAGGTTTCGCTCCGCATCGAACTCGGCGAGCAAGGGAGCAAGCACTTCCGAGACCGCGCCCGCTCGGTCCCTTGTCTTGTGCAGGCGAGCAAGTCCAAGGGCGCTGCGCAACTCGAACGTCTTCGTCTGCTGGTGTCGCGCGATTTGCAGCGCTCGCTCGAAGGCATCTTCGGCCCCGGATTCGTCTGGAGGGTCCTGACGCAACAACAGCTCGCCATGGACGCGGTGCAGCTCGGCATCGAGCCAATGCTGGCCGGATTGCCCCGCCCATGCGATCGATTCGCTCAGGATTTCCAGCCCGGTTTCAACTTGGCCCGACTCTGCGTCCGCCATGGCGACATGCATCCCCCAAAACGGTTCACAGAGGTAGCAGTCATTTTCGTGTAGCAAGGTCCAGCCGCGGCGCATTTCCGTAAGTCCAGTGGCTCGGTCGCCGTCGCGCCACTTGGCCAGGCCGTTCAGGTAGGTGCCGGCGGCCACATACAGCGGCATCGTGTGGTCGCGCGCGAGACCGAGCGCCAGGATCGTCTCTGTTTGCTGCAACATGCCGCCGCATACTCCGTCGAACACGGCTCGATGCACAAGCGCATTGGCCTGGGAGAGCGCCCGTTTTTCTCCGGAAGCACTCACCGCTTCGGCGGCGAGGCGGCGTGCCCGGGCGATCCTGCCAAGCGGCCAAAGCACCAAGGCGAGAAACCTCATGATCACGAACGGAAGATCCAGCGCCGAGGCTCTGAACGTCGCTGGATCCGGCTCGGCACCATAGATGTCCAGTGCCTGCTCGAGATGCACCCTCGCGTTCAAATAGTCGCCCCCGAACCAACAGGTCACCCCGCCGGTCCAATGTGCAACGACGGCGGCCACCGGCGAGTCCGGTCGTCGGTCAGCCGCGCTCTTGATGGCATCCGCCAGCTCCCGCATCGGAGCGAGTTCGCCGTGTGTCAGGCAGGCATTGAAGAGGCCCGAATGGATCGGCGCAAGTTCAACGGGATCATTGATGTCGGCTGCGAACTGGCGCGCACGCGTCCATGCCGCGACCGTTTCCGGAGCACTGTGGCCGAGGCTGCCCCGTAATGCGCGGCCATAGGCGATTTGAAGATGCAGCCTGCTCATCATCCGGCGAGGCTCGTCAGGCAACTCATCGGCAATGGCAATCGCCTTGCCGAGATGCGCAATCGCCTCGGAATAGGCCGAGCGTTTCAGCGCCTGCTCGCCCGCCTTGCGCCACCACTCGAGGGCGACCTCGTTCAGCCCAGCTTCGGTGAAGTGGTGCGCCAGAACTTCCGGCTCAGTCTCGGCCACGGCTGGAAACTTTTCGCGCAGGACATCACCGATGCGCGTGTGAAGCACCTGCCGTTTGCTCTTGAGCAGGCTCTCGTAGGCCGCCTCCTGAACGAGGGCGTGCTTGAAACTATAGTTTGCTTCGGGCGGAGCCCCGCGACACACCAGCAGTTCGGCCTCTTCGAGTTGCCCCAGCGCAGCGCTCAGCGTCAGATCATCGCGTCCCGCCACATATCTCAGCAGCGCGTACGAGAAATCGCGGCCGATGGCGGCGCCTATCTGCGCCACCTCCTTGACCGGAGCCAGCCGGTCGAGCCGCGCCATCAGCGAATCCTGCAGCGTCGCGGGAATAGCCAGCGGCGGGAGCGGACTTTCGAGGCGATAGCGCCCGGCACCTTCGACGAGCCATCCGGACTCCAGCACCATCTTGGTCAATTCCTCGACGAAGAGCGGGACGCCATCCGTCCTGTCGATGATTTGCTTCAGCATCTCGCGTGGCAGCTGGCGACCGACAGTCACCTGCTCGACCAGCGCCCGCGTGTCCTGCCGGTCGAGCCGGTCGAGCCGCAACAGACTGACGTTGGCAAGGCCCGACCAGGACGGCTCGAATTCCGGCCGCGATGTCATGAGCACGAGTATCGGCAGCCCCCTGATCCGGTCGACCCCGAGATCGAACAGTTCAAGTGTCGTGGCATCGGCCCAGTGCATATCCTCGCAGACAATCAGCAGGGGCTGCTCTCGCGCCAATCCCTCGAGCTGATCGAGAAGGGTGGCAAAGGTCTGTCGCCGCAGCTGCGCCGGGCTCAGACCGAGCGGCGGATAACGGTCGCCGGTTGGGATCGAAAGCAGTGCCGCAATGAGCGCTGTCGCCCGGGCAACCTGCTGCGTTCCAAGCGCCAGCATCGCCTCGAGCTTGTCGAGCTTCTGCCCGGGCGTGTCGTGCGAGCAAATGCCAGCAGCGCGCTCGAGTTGCGCGACAAAGGGATGAAGCGCGCTGTTGGTGTGGTACGGCGAGCACTGATATCGCACCCGGCGGTGCGCCCCCAACACGGGGCTTTCGGACAGCATTGCGACCATGCGCGACTTGCCGATGCCGGCTTCGCCGGAAATCAGCACCATCTGCCCGTGCCCCTGCCATGCCAACCGCTGGCGCGAGAGCGTGAGTTCGATTTCCTCCTTGCGGCCGACAAAGCCGATCGAGCGCGCCGCGTGGACCGCCTCGAAGCGACTTTCCGATGCGGGCGCTCCCTCGACCGCCCAGACCGCGACGGGTTCGGATATCCCCTTGACCTCGCGGCGGCCGAGGTTGCGAAACGTGAAGAGATCACCGAGCAGCCGGCGCGTCGACGAGGCAACGACGACCGCTCCCGGCTCCGCCAGGCTCTGGAGCCGGGCAGCGAGGTTTGGTGTATCGCCGACGGTTGCGCGCTCCTCCGACGCATCTCCGCTGATGAGGTCGCCGACCACCACAAGCCCGGTCGCAATTGCGATCCGCAGTTCAACCCGTTCGTCGGCGCCCATCTTGAGCTGGCGAACCGCGGAGATAGTGTCAAGGCCTGCCCGCACTGCGCGCTCCGCATCATCTTCGTGGGCGCGCGGATAGCCGAAATAGACGAGTATTCCGTCACCGACGAACCTGGCTATCCTGCCGTCATAAGCAGCAACGACGTTCGCGCAGGCGGCGCGATAGGCCCGGATCACTTCCCACATATCCTCGGGATCGAGACGCGCCGAGAGCGCAGTCGAGCCGACCAGATCGCAAAACATGACAGTGAGGTGGCGCCGCTCAGCGTCGTGAGGAGGCGCCGGCGATGCGATCAACGCGGCTGGATCAAGGTCGGCAATCGCACGCAGCATTTTACGGCGATGCCCGAGCAGGACTCCGAGCTTGTCGAAGTCCTCGACCATCAACTCGGGAAGGACGCCCATGTCGATCCCATTTTGGACAAAACGCTCTGCGTATTGCCCAAGCCCCAGCTTCTCGAGCCACTCCGCAATCTGCATTGGCTCCACCGATGTGTGGTTGGCGGTGAGCAGAATTTTGGACCACGGTGCGCAGGGACAATATCCCAACCCCACCATGATGGCACGTCTTGTTTGTTGCGCGATAATTTAGGTTGCTCGGTACCGATACCGCTTCCACGCTGGGACATTGTTTGATGCGAGCGGCTGCGCTACCAAAAATCGTCCGCACGCCGCATTGGACGACAGAAGTTGCGATGAGTCGTCAGTCACTCGCTTTCAGGCCTTAAGCCTAATCCCGGTACCGGGCTTGTGCCCACGTCACGACGCCAAGCAGACGTTTTTCCGTGAGCACAATTATCTTTAGTCCTTGTTGTTGTCGGGCACTTCGCAGTTACGCGCCATCGCTCCCGCCGCAACTTGAAGCGAAGAGCCAACCACCCAGCAGCCGGCGACGAAGGCTACCAGGCCGTTGGGGAGGTTTTGATCAAGGACAAGGATGCTGACGGACAGGGCTGCTGCAATCGCTGCGCCGAACGTTCCGGCCGCACTCATGATCTCAACCATCTCGGAGCCATCGTATGCTTCGGAGGTACTCGAAATCGACCTCCGAGCGATCGTCCGGGACAAATCAATTCCGACATAATAGCTGAGAGCGCCGTAGAGCACCGTCAGCAGCACGATCCAGCCGCTTTCAAAAAGTCCGCCCTTCTGACGCAATAGGGCCGCACCCACATAGAGGCCGCAGGAGGCCCCGACGGCTGCAAGCCCAATTCTTTCAAGAAGATGGGCCGACCTGATCAGACTGGAACGGGCGATCCGAAGATTGCCGGCGTACCTTGTCAGGGAAAATGCGCTGGGTGCTGCGTTGCTCGTCTTCATTGGGTACTCCTTACTAAGTAGCAGCCTACCGGCCGACCCCGAATAGGAGCTGCGTGGACGCGTTTCGCGATGTCCTTGCTTCCAATTTCTGAAAGATCTTTGCTGAGTGATGGGGTTGGCTTGCTCGTGACCAAGACGAGAGCCAATCCAAAGCTGCGAGCACGCGGCTTCGCAGGCATTGCCTCTCACCCGTGTCTGTCAGTTGGCTCCGGGTGCGACAATTTCTTGCGGGAGTGATAGCTCGAAAAGAGAGTGATGGAATATGAGGCGGTTCACATACCGCAGTTCCCTGTCGCTCCATCCAGTCACAATTTCAGGAGGACAGGTCCTCATCGTCGCGCCTCAAGCGACGTCGAAGGAGACGACGGGAATCCATCATCCCTCGAGCATGAGAGGTAAGAGGAGCCCGGGGCTGCTGGTGTTCCCATTCACCTCAGTAACCGCGCGCACGATCGACCCGTCCCGGCAACTCCTCACCGCGACGGTGACGGTCAATGACATCGAGCACGAAATCGACGGCCGTGTCCGGCGTCGTCATGCCGGCATTGTGCGGCGTCAGCAGGATGCGGGGATGGCGCCAGAACGGATGTCCCTCAGGCAGCGGTTCGGGTTCGGTGACATCGAGCACCGCGCCTGACAACGCACCGCTGTCGAGGGCCGCAAGGACATCGGCTTCGACGAGATGCGGGCCACGTCCGACGTTGACGAGGGACGCACCGCGCGGCAGGCGCGCGAACAAATCGGCGTTGAGGATGCCGCGCGTCTCGTCGGTCAATGGCAGCAGGCAAATGAGGATGTCGCTCTGTGCGAGGAAATCTGGCAGCGCATCCGCACCCGCATAGCAGGTCACGCCCTCGATCTCCCGCGCCGAACGATTCCACCCCGACAGCGGAAAGCCGAACACCTTGAGGCGTTCGAGCACGGCCTGGCCGAGCTGGCCAAGCCCCATCACGCCGACACGCCGCCGCTTGGCCGGCGTGATGCGGATCTCGCGCCAGACCTGCTGCTTCTGCTGATTGATGAAGTGCAGGAGGTCGCGATGCAGACCGAGCACGGCCATGGTGACATATTCGACCATGGTCTCGGCGATGCCGGGCTCCAACATGCGGACCAGCGGAATGTGGGCCGGAACCTTGGTGGCATCGAACTGATCGACGCCGGCCCCGACCGAGAAGACCAGCTCGAGATTGGGAAACGTCGTCGCGATATCGTCAGGCGGCACCCACGCCACGAGGTAGCGGATTTCGGCGGGATCGCCGATGTCAGGCCAGAGCCGGAACGGGACGTTGGGCGCGCGCTCCGCGAAGAAGCGCGCCCACTCGGCGCCGCGAACCATGTTGGCCTTGTAGAGAACCGTCATGCGAGCTCTCAGAACGGGCTGACCGGCGCGAGCCGGCGGCCGTCGATCATGCGCTTGTGGCTGTAGGCGGCGGGATCGACCAGCGGCGTGGCACCGGTCACGATGTCGGCGGCGAGCTTGCCGGCGGCGGGTCCGATGCCAAAGCCGTGGCCGGAGAAACCGGTCGCGAGGAAGAAGCCCGGCAGCGCGTCGACCGGCGAGATCACCGGGATCGTATCAGGCGTGCAGTCGATGGTGCCGCCCCAGGCTTCCGCAATCTCGATGTCCTTGAGTTCAGGATTGGCCTTGATCAGCGACGCCAGCGCAGCATTGACCAGCGACATGTCGGGCTCGGGATCGCGCACGCGCTCGGTCTCGAATGGCGACGGCTTGTCGAAGCTCCAGCTGGTGCCGCGCATGAGCTGGTCGAAGAACGACTTGCCGAACGACAGCTTCAGCCCGTTCTTGCGATGCAGATAGGTCGGCCAGAAGGTGCGCGCGTAACGGAACAAATCGGGCGACAGCTCGACCGTGCCGCGGTTGCGCAGCGCCAGCGTGAAACCGCCGTCGAGGCGGCGGCGGATGCAGTAGAGATCGGTGCCCAGCGCGCCCGAGGTGATCTCCGGTCCCGGCGTGGTCCGGCAGGCCGTCGCGTTGACGAGACCGATCGGCAACTCGATGCCGTGACGGCGGCAGAACAGCGACGACCACGCGCCGCCCGACAGCAGCACCGCTTGCGTGCGAATGGTCCCCTTCTCGGTGACGACGGCGTTGACCCGCCCACCGGTCGTCTCAAGTCCGCGCGCGGCGCAGCCCTGATGGATGGTGACGCCATGCTTTCGCGCGGCGGTGGCGAGCGCGGGCACCGCCATCGACGGTTCGGCGCGGCCATCGCTCGGCGTGTGCAGGCCGCCGACCCATGTGTCGGTATTCCCGGGCATGCGCTCGGCGACCTCCGCCGGCGTCAGGACGGTGGAGTGGACCTGCATCTCGCGCGCGACCGCGGCCCAGCGCTCCCAGCTCGCAAGCTCGTCCTTGCTCTTGGTCAGGAACAGCACGCCGGTGCGGCGGAAACCGGCATCGACGCCGGCGTCGTTCTGCATGTCCTCCCACAGCCGCAGTGCCTCGCGGGCGAGCGGTATTTCTTCGCGCGCGCGCCCCTGCTGGCGGCACCAGCCCCAATTGCGGCTCGACTGCTCGCCGCCGACATGGCCCTTCTCGACCAGAGCGACCGAGAGGCCCTTCTTCGCCAGATGATAGGCCGCGGAGACGCCGATGACGCCGCCGCCGATGACGACGACATCGACCTGCTGAGGCAGGCGCTCGTCGCTGTTGATACGGGTGAGTGGCGGGGACATTGGGCACTCCTGGAGTTCAGTTCGACCGAACATGACTCAATACAGCTGTCAATCGCATTGCTTGTATGCGCGCCTCCTTGCCACGCGATTCGCCCGCAGGTTGAGGCCGAGGAAAGGCTGGTGGCCGACACCACCGCAAATTGCCCCTCGACGCCGCCGCGCGGAGTCTGTAGCTCACATCAAAGCGGCACCCGGGACCGGGCGGCCGATGCGGTAGTCCTTTGGTGGGAGACCATGAAACTCAGGGGGCGTCTGACACTCGCGATGGCCGCACAGGTCGTGGTGACCGCGGTGGCCCTCCTCGCCTCCTATGCCATGGCCGGAGCCGGCTTCGGCATTCCCCAGCTTGTTGCCCTAATGGCAAGCGCTGCCGTTGCGGCGCTGATGGTACGCCTCTGCACGCGCGCGATCGAGACCTTGGAGGACAAGCGCGCCGCCGGACGATCGGCGGAAGACGCGCGGGCCCGCAGCGACGCTGCGCAGATGATGCAAGCCGTCATCAAGACCGCGCTCGATGCCTTCATTCAGATTGACGGCAGCGGTGCCGTTCTGGAGTGGAGCTTTCAGGCGGAGGCCCTGACCGGATGGACGCGCAAGGAGGCGCTCGGCGCCGACGTCGTCGATCTCATCGTCGCCGAGCCGCTGCGCGCCGCCTTCAGGCAGCGCATGGCGCGGCTCGTTCCGGAATTGTCGGATGCACCGGCCGGCCTGCGCTTCGAGCTCACCCTGATTCACAGGAACGGCGACCAGATCCTGGCCGAGGCGTCCAGCACGGTGCTGCGGCTGGGCGAGCGCACCATCGTCAACACCTTCGTCAGGGACATCACCCAGAAGCGCGCGGCCGAGGAGCAGCTGGTCCAGTCCCAGAAGATGGAGGCAGTCGGGCAGCTCACCGGCGGCATCGCGCACGAATTCAACAACATGCTCACGGTGATCACAGGCACGATCGAGATCCTCGCCGACGCCGTCAGGGACAATCCGCCGCTTGCGACCATCACCAAGCTGATCAGCGAGGCCGCCGACCGCGGCGCCGCGCTGACGTCGAGCCTGTTGTCCTTTGCCCGCAAGCAGGCGCTGCAGCCGGCCGAGATCGACGTCAACGGGCTGCTCGAAGAGCTGGCCAAGCTGCTGCTGGCGACCTTCGACAAGAAGATCGAGATCGTCACCAGGCTCGACGCCAACGTCTGGCTCGCTTACGCCGATCGCGGCCAGCTGAGCTCGGCACTGCTCAACCTCGCGATCAACGCCCGCGACGCCATGCTGGATGGCGGCAGGCTGACGCTGACGACGCGCAACGTCGTGTTCGGCGTGCGCGAGGCGGTCGCGGTCGGTGCCGGCTATGCCGGCGACTATGTCGAGATCGAGATCGCCGACAGCGGCACCGGCATTCCGCAGGCCATTCTCGAGCGGATTTTCGATCCGTTCTTCTCCACCAAGGAGGTCGGCAAGGGCACGGGGCTCGGGCTCAGCATGGTGTTCGGTTTCGTCAAGCAGTCCGGCGGCGGGATCAAGGTCGCCTCCGAAGAAGGCCGCGGCACGATCTTCACGATTTACCTGCCGAAGGCGGAGGCGAGCGCGCTGCGCCCGACCGGCTATGACGACCGCAAGATCGTGGGGGGCAAGGAAACCGTGCTCTGCGTCGAAGACGACCGCGACGTCCGCCACTACGTCACGGTCCAGCTCGAAAGCCTCGGCTACAAGGTCATCCCGGCCGCCAATGCGACCGAGGCGCTTGCGATTGCGGCCGAAGGCAGGCCATTCGACCTGCTCTTCACCGATATCGTGATGGCCGGCGGCATGAATGGACGCGAGCTCGCCGAGCAGATGGTGGCGGCGCGCCCTTCCCTGCGGGTTCTGTTCACGTCGGGCTATGCCTACGATTCGCTGCATGCGCAGGGACGCGCGACGATGGGCGCACCGCTCTTGAGAAAGCCGTACCGCAAGGCCGAGCTCGCCCGTATGCTGCGCCGCTGCCTCGACACCGCCGTCGATTCCGCCGGTGACGCGATCCCGACGCCCTATTCGGTGCAGGCGGATGTCGAGGCGTTCCTGCGCAAACAAGCGGCGGAAGACAACGGCAGAACGCGGCCATGGAAATAGCTCTCTCGCGCTAGCTCATCCTTCGCCGCAGCGTCGCCGAGGGCGTCTCGCCGAATTTATCGCGATAGGCGCCGGCCATGCGGCTGAGATGGGTGAAGCCGAGATCGAAGGCGATGTCGGTGATGGAGGCATCGGGCGCGGCCTGCGCGAGGCGGGCGTGCAGACCGGCGAGGCGCATGTCGAGCAGCATCTGCGAGATCGACAGGCCGAAGTGACGGCGGAAGCCGAGCTGGAGCGCGCGGATGCCGATGCCGGACGCGCAGGCGAGCTGTGCGAGGTCGAGCGGCTCGCCGGCATTGTCCGCCAGATGGTCGCGCGCCGTGCGCAGCGCGCGCGGCAGCCGCTCGGCCTGTCCCGAGAACGTTTGAATCGCATCCGACAGGCCGTGGCGCTGGCCGTTGAGCAGGTGATCGAGCAGCAGCTCGCGCCAATCGGCGATCGCGACCGGCGACAGCCGGCCGCAGGGACCGAGACGTTCGGCAAGCGTCATCAGCTCGGCCAGGCTGGTCCGCAACGCCCGCCCGGACGGCGCGTCCAAATCGATCACGGGATCGAACTCGACCGTGCCGGAGACCCTGCCCGACAGCGCCGCGGCGCGCTGCTCGACCATGCGGCGGTCAAACAGCAGGATCGCCTGCGCGCAGTCGCGCCACATCATCCGGGTCGGGATCGTCGGCGACAGCAGCGACGCCGTCCGCCCCGGCGCGGCGTCGAGCTCGCTCGTGCCGGCGCGAATGTAGGCCGTGCCCGTGAGCGGGACCTGCACCAGGAAGAAGCGCTCGAGGCAGCCGGGGTCGATGCCGACCGATCCGCCATAGGCGACGTAATTGATGGAAAAGCCGTCGAAGCCGGCGCAATTGTGCCGGGCGGAGAAGCCGGAGGCGCGCAGCCGTGCCGGCTTGAGGTCGTGCGGGCAGAAGATGCGCCCGATCTGTTCGGCCGCTTCGTCGACATCGTCGGTGGTGACGCGGGCGAAGTCCGCGAGCCGTTCGGCTGCGGGCACCCTTGCGCTCGTTTCCAGCACGGCTGCGGACATGGTCGACCACGCTTCGCGTCACGGAATTGCTTTAAGCCTATAATAGTTCCGCGGACGCGGAAAGGGCGGCGTCGGCAAAATCGTCATGCTGCAGGGCAACAGGGGCTTCGCGGATTCGTTTAGCGGATAGACAGCCGCCCCATTGCTGACAGAAGCTCCATCCTCGCCGGAATCCATGGGAGCGCGACATGACTGCACTCGAAAAAGGCATTACCACCGCTGGCACAGGCTACGGCGGCAAGAGCTGGAACATCCTGGGCCAGGTCTATTTCCCCAAGGCCGTCACCGACTCCACCTTCGCGTTCGAGACCAACAGCGATCCCGGCCAGTTCGTGCCGGTGCACATCCATCCGACCCAGGACGAGTTCATCCTGGTGCAGGAGGGCACGCTCGACCTCAAGCTCGATGGCAAATGGGTCAAGGCTCACGCCGGCGACCTCGTGCGCATGCCGCGCGGCATCCCGCACGGTTATTTCAACAAATCCGACAAGCCGTGCCGCGCTCTGTTCTGGGTCTCGCCGATGCAGAAGCTGGAGGCGCTGTTCAACCAGCTGCACAATCTGACCGACCCTGCCGAGGTCGTGCGGATCTCGGCGCTGCATGAGGTCGACTTCCTGCCGCCCGAGGCCAACGACTAGGCGCGGCCCCCTCGTCCACTTTCATCTGCTTGCAGGTCCGCCGGCCGCGCCTTGCGGCCGAACGAGACCGCTTGCGCGCGAAACACATCGATTGCGAGCAATCCCATGGTCAGCCCCAAGCATGTCTGCGTGATCGGCGCCGGCGTCTCCGGCCTTGCCGCCTCCAAGGCGTTCTCCAGCCGCGGCCACCGCGTCACCATCGTCGAGCGTAGCGCCGATCTTGGCGGCGTCTGGGAGCCGGCGCGCTCCTACCCCGAGGTGCAGACGCAGAGCCCGAAGGAGCTCTACCGCTACACCGACCGTGCCATGCCGGAGGCCTATCCGGAATGGCCAACCGGGCCGCAGGTCCACGCCTATCTCGCCGACTACGCCAGGAGTTTCGGTCTCGACCGCATGCTGCGGCTCGGCACCGAGGTCGCCGGCATGGCGCGGCGTGCCGACGGCAGGCCGGGCTGGACGCTCGCGCTGAAAGACAAGGACGGCGCGAGCACGAGCGAGGATTTCGATTTCGTCGCCGTCTGCACCGGGCAGTTCAACGAGCCGCGCGAGCTGCATTGCAAGGGCGAGGACGGCTTTCTGGCACAGGGCGGCCAGATCCTGCATTCGTCGAAATACGGCGATCCCACGCTGGCGAAGGGACGCCGAATCGTCGTGCTCGGTGGCTCGAAATCGGCGACCGACATCGCGGTGAACGCGGTGAAATCGGGCGCGCGCGAGGTCACCATCGTGATGCGTGAGCCGGTCTGGCGCATCCCCTATTTCATCGGCGGACTCGTGAACTTCAAGCGTATCCTCTACATCCGCGCGCAGGAGGAGATGTTTCCGGGCTGGGGCGCGAGCTCCATGGCGCGGCTCGCGCACCGCCTCGCCGCGCCGCTGGTGTGGGCGAACTGGCGTGGGCTGGAGAGCCTGTTGAAAGCGCAGCTCAAGCTTGGCCGGTGCAAGATGGTGCCGAAGGAGCGGATCGAGGACGGCGTCAATTGCTCGGTGCCGATCGCAACGCCCGGCTTCTACCCGATGGTCGCCGACGGCCGCATCAAGGCCGTGTTCGGCACGTTCGATCGTTATGACGGCGACAGCATCGTGATGAGCGGCGGCGAGCGCATCAATGCAGACGTCGCGGTGCTCGCGATCGGCTACAAGCTCGGCGTGCCGTTCCTGCCCGAGGCCTACAAGCAGAAGCTGGTCGATGCCGACGGGCAGTACCGGCTCTACCGCCTGATCGCCAACCCTGATCTGCCCGAGCTCGGCTTCGTCGGCTTCAACTCCTCGTTCTGCACCGTGCTCTGCGCCGACCTCGCCGCGAACTGGCTGGTGCGCTATGCCGACGGCCAGCTCGCCAACCAGCCGACGGCGCAGGCGATGCACGACAACATCGAGATGATGCTGCACTTCAAGCGCGTCGAGCGGCCGGCCGCCGGCGTCTATGGCGGTCTCTGCGTTGCGCCCTATCACTACCGCCATTTCGACGAGCTGATGGCCGACATCGGCGCGAAGGAGCAGAAGCGCGGCGGGCTCAAAGGGCGCTTCCAGCCACCGGACGCGGATGCCTATGCGAAATTCCTGGCGACGGCGCCGGACTACCGGGCGGCTTGAGCGGACGAATTGCGGCTGAGCGGGATTTGCGTCTCGCCAGCCCTTGCATCTGATGCTTACGATCTCCTGGCCTCGAATCGACGGGAACCGGCCATGGGATTCAAACGTCTTGCCGCCCTTGCGGCTGTTGCCTTCTTCGTCGCGGCGCCCGCCGTCGGACAGCGCACGCTCACGCCGAGGCAATCTGAAGCGCTCGCCGCCTATGACAAGGCGCTCGCCGAGTTCAAATCGATCCTCGCCGAGCGGCGGCGCCAGATCGAGGCGAAGCAGCCGCTGCCGAACCTGCCGGGACAGGCGCTCTACCTCGCCCGCGTCGCCGTCATCAGCTCTTACAAGGATCTCACCGATGCCATGCCGTCGCGGATCGGCAGGCCCAACAAGTTCGAGATTCCTCCGGCCTATTTCGACGCCGAGATCGAGCCCTTCATCGACGAATATTCAAAGCTGTTCGACGTGATGGAGGCGCCGCCGGCCAATGCGCAGAACTCGCCGACGCCGTTCAAGGACGTCGTCGATCTCGCGACAGTGATCGCGCGCGCCAAGGGGCTTGCGCCTGACCACGCAGCCGCTGCGGGGCGCATCAGCCTCGGGCTGTTCTTTGCCGAGACCAACGGCAAGCAGAACGTCCGCAACGGACGCTCGAACACCTATATGGGCAGCTTCCAGACCGGCCCGTCCGAGGACCGCAACGGCCGCAGGAAGTGGGAGGCCATCAAGGGCGAGATCGCCGCGATCGATCCCGGGCTGAGCGCGCGCGACGACAAGGAGGAGGCGCGGGCCCGCGGCACCGATCTCCGCTTCAATCACTGGACCAATGTGCGCGACGGCCTGATGAACGCGCATGCCGATGTGTTCCGGGAAATCCCTGGAATCGTGAAGACGCTGCCCGACCCGATCGACCAGATGAAGCTGTTCGAGCTGATCCAGATCGTTCCCACGCCGACGAGATCGGCGCTCAAGTCGGGCGACCTCCTTAACTACAGGGTCTCCAGCCCCACGATCATGAAGCACCTGCGCAACAATAGCATCTTCGCGTTCGGACAGGCCGACCGGGCGCGCAGCTCGGCCAGCTTCCGCGAGATCCTCGCGGCAATGTGGCTGTTCAACCGGAAGTTCGAGAAAGCGATGGCGAAGTACGCGGAGATCAAGCCGCGCTGACGATCGGTTGCAAATGCTACCGGACGTCGTAGGCTGCCGGCGCCGGATCGGCAGAAGGGCGATCGCATGCGCATTCTAATTCTCGGCGGGAGCCAGTTTCTCGGGCGAGCGATTGCGGCCCATGCCTGTGCCGCCGGCCACGATGTAACCTGCGCCGCCCGCGGTCTTGCGGGGCCGATTGCGCCGGGCGTTCACTTTGTGCGGATCGATCGCGACGTTGCTGATGGTCTTGCGCCACTGACCGGCGAAACGTTCGACGCTGTCGTCGACGTCTCGCGTCATCCCGGCCAGGTCCACCGCGCCGTCACGGCGCTGAAGCGACCAAATGTGCATTGGACCTTTGTCTCGACCATCAGCGTGTATGCGGACCATCGGATACCGGGACAACGCGCCGACACGGCGCCATTGCGCGAGCCCGCGGCTGAGGATTTGGAGCACAGCACCGACGCCATTTACGGCGCGGCCAAGGTCGCCTGCGAGCAGGCGGTCGGCAACGATGCCTTCATCTGCCGTGCCGGCCTGATCGCCGGGCCGGAGGACCCGACCGGGCGCTTCGCCTATTGGCCGACACGGCTTGCACGCGGCGGCGAGGTGCTGGCGCCGGGATCGCCGGATGATGCCGTCCAGTTCATCGATGTCCGCGACCTCGCGCAATGGATCGTGCATGCGGCGGAGATTCGTCTCACCGGCATCTATGACGGGATTGGACCAATACGCACGCGCGGCGAATTCCTGGCCGAATGCGCATCGGCGCTGAACGCGTCCTGCACGTTCACCTGGATCGACCGCGCCTTCCTCGAGGCACATGGCGTGCAGCGCTGGGCGGGTCCGCGGTCATTGCCGATGTGGCTGCCCCTGCCCGACTTCGCGGGCTTCCTGACGCGCGACACCTCGCCGGCACGCGAGGCCGGACTGATCTCGCGACCAGCGGGAGACACCGCGCGCGACACGATGCATTGGCTTCGCGTCAGCGGCGGCCCGGTCATCGGGCTCACTGGCGATGAAGAACGCGCGGTGCTTTCAGCGTGGCACGCGCGCGAGTCAACTGCGACCGGGATCTAGCCGGATCGTGGCCAAACCAGGCTGGCAGACCTACTCCGTCCGGATCGGCGAATCCTTCAAACCATTATCGTCATAGGCCTTGCGTAGCGTGCCGTTGGTTGTCGCCTCCGTCATGAATGTGGTGACGAACGCCAGCGCCTGCTGGTGGCCGAGCGGCACGGCGACGGCGGTCACTGTCTTCTTGAACGTCTCGTCCAGCACCTTGGTGCCCGGGATCTTCTGCGCCATCTTGTTGAGCTGGTCGCGCGACAGTGCGAAGGCGTCGATCTCGCCGCTCTTCAGCAAGCCGAAGATCTCGTCATAGGTCTGATAGCCGGTGACCTTTGCATGCTTCAGATGCGCGATCGCGCCGCGCATGGTGGTAGTGGCGTTGACGGCGGCGACCTTGATTCCGGGTTGGTCGAGCGTCGCAAAATTGGTGACGGCGGAGCCGGGCTTGACGATGTAGGTGGCGTCGGCGACTTCGTAGATCGGGCCGAACATCATCTTGGTCTCGCGCTCGGGATCCCTGGGGAGCCAGGTGACATCCCACGTTCCTTTTGACGCCGCGTCGGTGATCTGTCCGGAGTTCTGGTGGACGACATATTCGACGGGGACGTCGAGCTTGGCGGCCATCGCCTTGCCGAGATCGACGGGAACGCCGGCATAGCCGGCTTCGATCTTGGTCGACCAGAATGCGCCGCCTGCGGGGCTGATTGCGATCGCGACGCGCAGCTTGCCGGTCGGCGCGATCTCGTCCTTCAGACCGTCTGCTAGCGCCGGCATGGCGACCATCGCTGCGAGAACGAGGCCGGCAAGGCCCGAGCGGAGGGATGTGGGCATGTCATGTTCTCCTCACCTTTTCTTCTTGGCTTCTTCTCTTGGCTTCTTCCCGGCTGGCTCGCGCACCGTCACACGGTCTTTGGCACAATTCTGGTCGATCGTGCGCTCGGTGAAAAGCGGTTTGTCGTGACAAATCTGTCAAAGGCCACACCGCCCTGTGCAGCGCAAGGCCGGCGACTGCCATGGCTATGGTGTTCCACGGCCGGACATTTGTTGGTAGCCTGCCGCACCGACAGACGATACTCGGGGGCTACCGAATGACCTCATCGAATCCCGCATCTCGTTCACGGCGCAATGAAGCGTGGAGACAGGCCGGGCGGGCACTGGCCGCCGCTGCGGCCGTGGTCGCACTGGCGGGTTGCGAGGACAAGAACACGTTCGTCGCACCGCCGCCGCCCAAGGTGGACGTGGCAACGCCGGTGCAGCGTCCGGTGACGCGCTACATCGAGGCCACCGGCAACACCGCGCCGATCAAGAGCGTCGATCTCGTGGCGCGGGTGCAGGGTTTCCTGCAGTCGATCGACTATCAGGACGGCACCTTCGTCAAGCAGGGCACCCAGCTGTTCACGATCGAGCCCGAGACCTACAAGCTCAAGGTCGAGCAGGCAAAGGCGGCCGAGGTTGGTGCGCAAGCCACGGTCAAGCAGGCCGAAGCCGATTTCAAGCGGCAGGTCGAGCTCGTGCAGCGCCAGGCGGTCTCGCAGTCCACCCTGGACACCTCGACATCGACCCGCGACAACGCCCAGGCCAACCTCCAGCAGGCCCAGGTCAATACGAGGCTGGCCGAGGTCAATTACGGCTACACCAGGGTGACAGCGCCGTTCGACGGCATCGTCAGCGCCCACCTGGTCTCGATCGGCGAGCTCGTCGGCGTCTCCTCGCCGACCCAGCTCGCGACCATCGTCGCGATGGATCCGATCTGGGTGAACTTCACGGTCAACGAGCAGGACGTGCTGCGCATCCGCGCCGAAGCGGCCCGCCGCGGACTGACCCCCGCCGACATGAAGCAATTCCCGATTCAGGTGGGACTGCAGACCGAGACCGGCTATCCGCATGAGGGCAAGCTCGACTACGTCTCGCCGACCCTCAATACATCAACCGGCACGCTCGCGGTGCGCGGCGTCGTGCCCAACGACAAGCGGGTGCTGCTGCCCGGATATTTCGTCCGGGTGCGCGTGCCCTTCGACCAGGAGAAGAGCGCCCTCCTCGTCCCCGACACCGCGCTCGGCAGCGACCAGGGCGGCCGCTATCTGCTGGTGGTCAACGGCGACAACGTCGTCGAGCAGCGCAAGGTGCAGATCGGCCCCGTCGACAATGGGCTGCGCGTCATCGAAAGCGGCTTGAAGCCGGACGACCGCGTCGTCATCGCGGGGCTGCTGCGGGTGATCCCGGGCCAGAAGATCGATCCGCAAACAACGAAGATCGAGCAGCCGCAGGCGTCTGCCAAGTAGGAGCCGCCGCCATGATCTCAAAGTTCTTCATCGAGCGGCCGGTCCTGTCGAACGTCATCGCGCTGTTGATGATCCTGATCGGCGGCGTCGCACTGTTCAATCTCGCCATCGCGCAATACCCTGATGTGGTGCCGCCGACCGTGCAGGTCACCACGCGCTATCCCGGCGCCAGCGCCAAGACCGTGATCGACACCGTTGCCTTGCCGATCGAGCAGCAGGTCAACGGCGTCGAGGACATGCTCTACATGCAGTCCTACAGCGGCTCCGACGGCACCTATACCCTGACCGTGACCTTCAAGATCGGCACCGACCTCAACTTCGCACAGGTGCTGGTGCAGAACCGCGTCTCCAGCGCATTGTCGCAATTGCCGAGCGCGGTGCAGAACCAGGGCGTCACCGTGCAGAAGCGGTCGACCTCGATCCTCTTGTTCGTGACGCTGACCTCGCCGGACTCCAGATACGACAGCCTTTACCTGAGCAACTACGCCACCATCAACATCCGCGACGAGCTCTCCCGCCTGCCCGGCGTCGGCAACGTCACCGTGTTCGGCGCCGGCCAGTATTCGATGCGGGTCTGGCTCGATCCCAACAAGCTGCAGGTCCGTGGTCTCGTGCCGCAGGACGTCATCAACGCGATCCAGCAACAGAGCCAGCAGGTCTCCGCCGGCCAGGTCGGCGCGCCGCCGACGCCGCCGGGCCAGGCGTTCCAGTACACGCTCAACGTCAACGGACGGCTCGACGACACCAGCCAGTTCGAGAACATCATCGTCAAGTCAGGCACCAGCGGCGACGTCACGCGGGTGCGCGATGTCGGCTGGGTCGAATTGGGCGCGCAGACCTACAGCCAGATCTTCTCGCTCAACAAGCAGCCGGCCGTCGGCATCGGCGTGTTCCAGTCGCCCGGCGCCAACGCGCTCCAGGTCGAGCAGGCCGTCGAGAAGAAGATGGCGGACCTCGCCAAGCGGTTTCCCGAAGGCATCAAATACGACACGCCGTTCGACACCACCAAATTCGTCGAGGCCTCGGTGCACGAGGTCTACATGACCCTGATCGAGGCCGGCCTTTTGGTGCTGGTCGTGATCCTGGTGTTCCTGCAGGACTGGCGCGCGATGCTGGTGCCGGCGACGACCGTGCCTGTCACCATCATCGGCGCCTTTGCCGCGATGGCGGCGCTCGGCTTCACCATCAACATGTCGACGCTGTTCGCGATCGTGCTCGCGATCGGCATCGTGGTCGACGACGCCATCGTCGTGGTCGAAGGCGCCGCGCACAACATCGAGCAGGGCATGAACGGCCACGACGCCGCGATCAAGGCGATGGACCAGCTGTTCGCGCCGATCGTCGGCATCACGCTGGTGCTGATCTCGGTGTTCTTGCCGGCCTCGTTCCTCGCGGGGCTGACGGGGCGCATCTATTCGCAGTTCGCCCTGGTGATCGCCGCGACCGCGCTGCTATCCGCCATCAACGCGGCGACGTTGAAGCCGACGCAATGCGCGCTGTGGCTGCGACCGACGGTGCCGCCGGAGCAGCGAAACCTCTTCTATCGCGGTTTCAACGCGGTCTATGACCGGGTCGAGCGCGGCTATACAAGGCTGATCACCTTCCTGTGCCGGCACGCCACCGTCTCGGTTGCGTTCGCGCTGCTGGTCATCGCAGCCAGCGGCTACGGCCTGTCGCGGGTGCCGACCGGCTTCCTGCCGATCGAGGACCAGGGCTATCTGATCGCCGCCGTGCAGCTGCCCGACGGCGCCGCGCTGGAGCGGACCCAAGCCGTGCTCGACAAAGCGAGCGGGCTGATCAAGGAGACGCCGGGCGTGGCGCAGGTCATCACCATCGCCGGCATCTCCGCGCTCGACAACAGCGCCAGCCTTGCCAATGCCGGCGTCGCCTACATCATCCTGAAGGATTGGGACGCACGCAAAGGACCCGGCGAGGATCTGCGCTCGCTGGTGTACGGGCTCAATGACAAGCTCGCGACCATCATGGAGGCGCGCACGCTGGTGCTGCCGCCGCCGCCAATCCAGGGCATCGGCAACGCCGCGGGCTTCTCGATGCAGGTCGAGCTGCGCGACGGCAACAGCGATTTCGCCAAGCTGCAGGCGATCACCGGCGCGATGGTCAGCAATGGCCAGAGCCAGAGCGCACTGCAGCGCGTGCAGTCCTCGTTCCGCTCGTCGGTGCCGCAATTCAACATCGAGATCGACCGGGTCAAGACCCAGACGCTGCACGTCACGACGGACCAGGTGTTCTCGGCGCTGTCGACCTATCTCGGCTCGTCCTATGTCAACCAGTTCAACAAGTTCGGCCGTGTGTTCCAGGTCTACACCCAGGCCGATCCCGCCTTCCGCGTCACCGAGAGCGACATCGCCAACATGCAGGTGCGCAACTCGAACGGCGACATGATCCCGATCGGCACTGTCGCCAAGATCACGCCGGCCACGGGACCGTCGCTGATCAGCCTCTACAACCTCTATCCATCCTCGACCGTGATCGGCCTGCCGGCGCAGGGCTACTCATCGGGCCAGTCGCTGAAGCTGATGGAGGAGATCGCCGACAAGACGCTGCCGCCCGGCACCGGCTATGAATGGACGGCGATGTCCTATCAGGAGAAGGCGGTCTCCAACCAGATCTACTGGGTGTTCGGCCTCGCCATGCTGCTGGTCTATCTCGTGCTCGCCGGTCAGTATGAGAGCTGGTACGCGCCGATCTCGGTGATCCTCGCGGTGCCGCTGTCGCTGCTCGGGCCGATGCTGATCCTGTCCGGGCTCAAGATCGACAATAACCTGTATTGCCAGATCGGGCTGATCCTCCTGATCGCGCTGTCGGCCAAGAACGCGATCCTGATCGTCGAGGTCGGGCTCGAGCTGCACGGCCGCGACGGCAAGCCGGTGCTGGAGGCCGCGATCGAGGCGGCGCGCGCCCGCTTCCGCCCGATCCTGATGACGTCATTCGCCTTCATCCTCGGCGTGGTGCCCTTGGTGCTCGCGACCGGCGCCGGCGCCAGCGCGCGCAAGTCGATCGGCATCACGGTGTTCTCGGGCATGCTGGCCTCGACCTGCCTCGCCGTGCTGTTCGTGCCGGCCTTCTTCGTGGTGGTGCAGCGGTTCGAGAACTGGCGGGCGAGCAAGAAGGTGGCGAAGGTGGCGAAGGTGGAGACGGCGGCGGAGGTGAAGCCCTAAGAGCCGTTGAGTCGGATCGGCCGAGTCGCGTGCTCGGTGTAACCTTTCCCGCTTGCGGGAGAGGTCGGCGCGCAGAGCGGGGCGGGTGAGGGCTTTCTCCTCTTGGGGAGTGTCCCAATGCGGAAACACCCTCTCCCCAACCCTCTCCCGCAAGCGGGAGAGGGAGCGCACCGTCCACGCCGCTACAGCCACATACTAAGCCTTCTCCACCACCGCCGGCCGCGCCTCGCCGCTCGACACCAGCAGCACCGAGACTTTCGACTGCCTGAGCACCGCGTCGGCGACGCCGCCGAAGGAGAGATGGTCAGCCTGGATGCGGTCGACGCCCATGACGACGAGGTCGACGTCGGTGGTGTCGATCTCGCGCAGGATCGCGGCCTCCGGCGCCCGGTTCACCCGCAGCGTAGTGGTGATGTCGACGTCGTAACGGGCGGCCAGATCGCTGGCGTCCTTGAGGATGCCCGCCTCCTGGCCGAGGCCACGGGAGGCGCCGCGCTGCGCGCCCTTGTCGCGCGTCGTCGCGACATAGATCACCCGGAGCGAGCCTGACCCGGCCTGCGCCAGCGCGACCGCCACCTCGGCGCCGCGCTTGGAGATGCCGCTGCCGGAGACGGGAACGAGGATGTTGAGCGCCTCGGGCGCCGGCTGCTTCAGGTGCTTGCCCTTGGCCGCGACGATCGCAAGCGGTCCTTCGAATTTCGCGGCGATGTCGTCGATCCTCCGATCGAAACGGTCCTTGGCCGTCACGACCTTGTCGATGCCAACGACCAGGAGATCAAAACCCTTGCGCGCCTCGTCGGCGATGGTCTCGCCGAGTTCCGCCTGCCTCGCACGGGTGACGACATCGACGTTGCCGGCCCCGCCGTCGCCATGGGCGGACACGACTTCGGCCGCCTTCTTCACCACGGCTTCGTGGCTCTCCTCCTGGTCGCGGCCCTTCTCCTGTTCCTTGGCGCTTTTGCCGATATGCAGCACGGTGATCGGCAGGCCCCTCATGCCGGCGATCAGGCCGGCGATGTGGGCGGCAAAGGTGGCGTTGACGCTTTCGTCCACCGTCAGCAGAGGGCGCTCGAGATTGGCGAGAAAGCCGCGCTTCTCGAATTCCTCCCGCTCCAGCCGTTCCTTCTCCTCCTTGTTCATCGGGAGCCTCGCCAGCGCGGCGCGCAGCATCGGCGGCATCGCCATCGTGGTCACGATCGCCATGGTCACGATCATCGTGAACAGGTTCTGGCTCAGCACGCCGATGGAGAGTCCAATGGTCGCGATGATCACCTCGGTCGAGCCGCGGGCATTCATGCCGCTCGCCAGCGCCAGCGACTCCCGCGTGCTCAGGCCGCCCAACGTGCCGCCGACGAAGGCGCCGCCGAACTTGCCGACGCTGGCGATCACCACCAGGAGGCCGGTGAGCATCAGCAGATTGGGATCACGCAGCACCGAGAGATCGGCGGCAAGGCCGGCGAGGCCGAAGAACACCGGCATGAAGAAGCTGGAGATCAGCCCGCGCAGGCGCTCGTCGATCTGCCGCGTCAGGATCGGGGATTCCCCGACCAGGATGCCGGCGACGAAGGCGCCGAGCACGGTGTGCACGCCGATCAGATGCGTGATCAGCGCCATCACGCTCATCAACAGCAGGATCACCGTGATGACCGCGGCCGCGCTGACGAGATTGTCGTTGGCCCAGCGGATCAGCTGGAACACCAGGCGGCGCCCGATGGTGAAGCTGACGGCGAGGAAGGCGAGCGTGCCCAGCACGGCCTTCGCGACCGAGGCGATATCCAGCGTGCCGTGCGAGGCCAGGCTGAAGATGACGGCGATGATGATCCAACCGATGGTGTCGTCGATCACGGCGGTCGCGACGATGATCTGACCGACATTGCGGCGCATGAAATTCATCTCGCGCACCACCACCGCGACGATCTTCACGGACGAAATCGACAGCGCCGTGCCCATGAACAGCGAAGCGACCAGGCGCTGTTGCGGATTAGGCAGCAGCGCATCGGGCAGGAACTCGCCGAGCGCAAAGCCGCAGGCGAAGGGCACGAGGATGCCGGCGATCGAGATCGCGATCGCGGCCTTGCCGACTTTCCTGACCAGCTTGAGGTCGGTCTCCATGCCGGTGAGCAGCAGCAGGAGCAGGATGCCCACTTGCGCGATGCCGTCGAGCATCGCCTTCTGCTCGGGTGCCTTCGGGAAGATCGCGTGCTGCGCTTCGGGCCAGATCCAGCCGAACAGCGACGGTCCGAGGATAATGCCGGCGAGCAACTCGCCGATCACCGAGGGCTGGCCGACCCGCTGCATGATCTCGCCGAGACCGCGCCCCACAGCGATCAGCAGCACGATCTGCGTCACCAGCAGGAATTCCGACGGGCCAGCCGATTTGCCGCCCTCAGCACCGGCCGCAATGGTGGTGAGGACAAGCGCCGCGGGGACAAGGCCGACCGGTCGGAGCAGGCGCCATGGCATGCAGGTGTCTTTCCCCCTTCACCCCCGGTGTCGGGGCCGCGGGGATAGAACCCGCGGGGGGTGGGGCGGGTTCCACCCCGCTGGTGCCCCGGCCGCAGCGCAGCGCCTCTTCGGCGGTGCGCTGCAGAGCCGGGGCCTATGCCGCCGAGAAACTTGCCCGCAATTTTCTGGGTCCCGGCTCTGCGCCGCAACGCTTACGCCTTGCAGCTTGCCCGGGACACGGGCCCTCACACTGCAGCCGGCGTCCTGATCTCGCGGGGCAGGATGATGGCCGCCGCGACCGCCAGCAGGCAGAGCGCGGCGAAGGCGTGCAGCATGGTGACGAAGCCGCCCTGCTCGTAGAGCCAGGCGACCAGGCCGACCGAGGCGCCCGCCGCGGTGAACCCGATGAAATAGCGCACGGCGTAGGCGCGCGAGCGCCATTCCTCGCTGGTGTACTTGCCGACCATGGCGTCGTTCACCGTGACCTGCCCGAACGCACCCATGACGATGCCGATCGAGACCAGGATCAGCGGCAGATTGTTCAGGCTCGCTGCCAGATACAGGAATGGCGCCAGCATGAAGGACAGCGGCAGCGCCACCGTCTTCAGCGAATAGCGGTCGAGCAGCCGTCCGATCGTGTATTGCGTCATCGCGCCGAACACGTAGACGCAGGCCGCGATCACGCCGAGCAGCGCCGGGCTTTTCGTCAAATCCGCCAACCGCTCCGCGAACAGTTTTGGCAGCGCCACGGTGACGGCGTTGAACGTCGTGGAGATCGCGATCACCACGATCAGCAGCGACAGCACCACGCGCCACATGTCCTGTTTTGCCACCCGTGCCTGCGCCGCCGCCTGCTTCGAGCCCTTGCGGTCCTCGTGCACGACCATCATCGCAAAGGCGATGCCGATCAGGATGGTGACCACGCCGGGAACGATGAAGGCAAAGCGCCAGCCGAGATACTGGCCGATCACGCCGGTCACCAGCGCCGACGAAGCGACGCCGAGATTGCCCCAGACGCCGTTGATGCCCATCTCGCGGCCGAGCCGGTCGGCATAGGACACGATCATGGCGGTGCCGACGGGATGATAGATCGAGGCAAAGATGCCGATCGAAAGCAAGGCGGCACCGAGCTGCGCCGGGGTCTGCACGAGCCCGACCGAAATCATGGACGCCCCGATGCCGACGAAGAAGATCAGCATCATGTGGCGGCGGCTCCAGCGGTCGCCGAGCCAGCCGGTCAGCAGCGAGCCGGCGCCGAAGGCCACGAACCCCGGTGTCGCGTAGGGCAAGAGTTCCGAATAGGCCATGCCGAGCGCCGGCCCCATGATGATGACGGCGGCGGCGAAGATCAGCATCGCATAATGGTCGATGAAATGGCCTGCGTTGACGAAACTGATCACCCGGCTGGGGCTGTTCATACGAATCCTCTCCTGCTCCAATATGAGTTATATGTCCTCCCCATGACGGGATGCTGCCAATGACTGTCTTGGAAACGCCAATCCTGCGGGAGGTCCGGAGCAACCACCGCTCGCCCGCGGGCGTGCACCTGGTTGCGCGCGACTATCCCAAGGGCATGCGGATCGATCCGCACCTGCACCGCGAGGCGCAGCTGATCTATGCGGCGAGGGGCACGATGCAGGTGACGACGCCCGGAGGGCGGTGGCTGGTGCCGCCGGACCGGGCGGTGTGGGTCCCGGCCGGGCTCGAGCACGCCATCGACCTGCTCGCCGACATCGAGATGCGCACGCTGTATTTCGACCTGTCCTGGCTCAAGCGCGAGCAGCGCTATGACGGCCTGACCCGGGAATTCGTGGTGCGGGTGTCGCCGCTGCTCAACCAGGCGATCCTGGCGCTGTTCGACGCGCGCAACACGGAAGAGCGCACCGAGCTGCTGGTGCGCCTCGTGATGCTGGAATTGCACCAGGCCGAGGATTCCGCGACCTTCGTGCCGCTGCCGCACGAAGTGCGCTGCCGCCGCGCCGCGCTGATCGTGCTCGACGACCCCACGGGGCTGCACGACATCGACACCCTGGCGCGCGAGGTTGGAACTTCCGCGCGGACGCTGTCGCGGCTATTTTCGACGGAGACGCAACTGAGCTTCAAGAGCTGGTGCCAGCGCGCGAGGATCGCGGCGGCGATCCAGCGGCTCTCCACGGATGCGAATGTCTCGGTGAAGCAGCTCGCGACGCAGCTCGGCTATGCCAGCGTGCCGGCCTTCTCGGCCGCGTTCCGGCAGGTGACGGGGCGCACGCCGACTGAGTTTGCGGGGAAAGTGTAGCTCGTCGATACGAACGCAGAACTCGTAGGGTGGGCAAAGCGGAGCGTGCCCACGCATTTTTCGCAATCGAGAGAGATCGTGGGCACGGCGCAAGTGCGCCTTTGCCCACCCCACGGTAGCGGTGCCCTCGGTGGCATTGCCGCGAAGGCAGGCATACCGGCATTCTCCAAGCGCACGGCCCAACTAAAGTTGCCGCATTCCTCCGCTTGATTGTGATCGGATTCCGCCCAAATCCCATGTAAGCTTCCGCAACGCACAAACCCGACACGAAAGTCCCGATGGCCAACGCCTTCTTCTCCGATCTGCTCGCCACCATCTCCGAGCGCGGCCGCACGCTGCTTCGTCGCGGCGAGTCCGCCGAAACCAGACGGGACGCCGACGGGCTGATCGATCTCTGCGATGCGTTGCTGTCGGGCCGGGGCGAGGCATCGGGCATCGCCATTGCGCGTGAGGTGCTCGACATCTACCGGGAGCTGGATGCGGCGGGACGCCGCGCCTTCTTCGACGGACTGGTGCGCGATTTCGGCCCGGACCGGGAGCGCCTGTCCAAGGCGATCGAGAAATGGCGCGCCGCGCCCAGCGACGAGGACGCAAGCTCGCTGCATTTCGCCTCGGAGCCGCGGCGGCAGGAGCTGATCCGCCGCCTCAACCGCGCGCCGGGCGGCACCGGCGATCTCGTCAACATGCGCGCCGATCTGCTCGGCATGATGAACGGGCACACCGATCTGGCCGCGCTCGATCGCGACGTCTCGCATCTTCTCTCTTCGTGGTTCAACAGGGGGTTTCTCGTGCTGCGCCGGATTGACTGGTCGACCCCGGCCAACATCCTCGAAAAGATCATCCGCTATGAAGCCGTGCACGAGATCTCCGACTGGGACGATCTGCGCCGCCGCATCGATCCGGTCGACCGCCGCTGCTACGCCTTCTTCCATCCGGCGATGGTCGACGAGCCCTTGATTTTCGTCGAGGTGGCGCTGACCGAGACGATCCCCGGCGCGATCGCGCCGCTGCTTGCGGTCGACCGCCAGTATCTGCCGATCGAGCGCGCGCGCACTGCCGTGTTCTATTCGATCTCCAATACCCAGCGCGGTCTCGGCGGCATCTCCTTCGGCAGCTTCCTGATCAAGCAGGTGGTGGAGGAGCTGCGCCGCGAAACGCCCAAGCTCGACAACTTCGTGACGCTGTCGCCGGTGCCCGGCTTCATGCCATGGGTGAAGCAGGACAAGGACCTGCCGCTGTCGGACGAGGACCGCGAGGTGCTGAAGCGCCTCGACGACCCCAAATGGTTCGAGAGCCCCGAGACGACGGCACAGCTCCGCGCCGTGATCGAGCCGCTCGCGGCGCACTATTTCCTGAAGGCACGCACGCCGAAGGGCAAGCTGATCGATTCCGTCGCCCGCTTCCATCTCGGCAACGGCGCCAGGCTGGAGCGCATCAACTGGCTCGGCGATCTCTCGCCGAAGGGCCTGCGCGAGTCCGCCGGCGTCATGGTCAACTATCTCTACCGCCTCGACGACATCGAGAAGAACCACGAGGCCTACGCGAATGACGGCGAGGTGGTGGCGTCGAGTGCGGTGAAGAAGCTGCTGAAGGGCGAAGGGCGACGGCTGCTGGATATGCGGTTGTCGTGAGCGGCAAACTCAGTCGTCGTCCCGGACAAGCGAAGCGCTGATCCGGGACCCATAGCCACAGGGGTGGGTTTGGCGAAGATTCGGAGTTGCCGGCCCGCTCCATAACCTCTCCCTGGGGTTATGGGTCCCCGCGTTCGCGGGGACGACACCGAGTTATTGGAGACGCCGTCGACCCTACTCCGCCAGCGCCTTCATCTCCTTGTAGAGATCCGACTTGCCTTCAAAACCGATGCCAGGAAGATCCGGCATGGTGATGTGGCCGTTCTCGACGCGTACACCATCCGGGAAGCCGCCGTAGGGCTGGAACAGGTCGGGATAGCTCTCGTTACCGCCCAAGCCCAAGCCGGCGGCGATGTTGAGCGACATCTGGTGGCCGCCGTGCGGGATGCAGCGGCTGGGGGACCAGCCGTAGGTCTTCAACACCTCCAGCGTGCGCTGGTATTCGCACAGGCCGTAGGACAGCGCGCAGTCGAATTGCAGCCAGTCGCGGTCGGGGCGCATGCCGCCGTAGCGGATCAGGTTGCGGGCGTCCTGGTGGCTGAAGAGATTCTCGCCCGTCGCCATCGGGCCCGGATAGAACTCGGCGAGCGCGGCCTGCAGCGCGTAGTCGAGGGGATCGCCGACTTCCTCGTACCAGAACAAGGGATAGTCGCGCAGCATCTTGGCATAGGCGATGCCGGTCTCGAGGTTGAAGCGGCCGTTGGCGTCGACGGCAAGCTGCGCGTCCTTGCCGATCTCCTTCAGCACCGCCTCGATGCGGGTGCGGTCGTCCTCGATTGCCGCGCCGCCGATCTTCATCTTCACGACGTTGTAGCCGCGATCGAGATAGCCGCGCATCTCAGCCCGCAGCATCGAGAGGTCCTTGCCGGGATAGTAATAGCCGCCGGCGGCATAGACGAACACGCGCGGATTGGCCTTGACGCCATGACGTTCGGCGAGCAGGCGAAACAGCGGCTTGCCGGCAATCTTGGCCACCGCATCCCACACCGCCATGTCGATGGTGCCGACTGCGACCGAACGCTCGCCGTGGCCGCCGGGCTTCTCGTTGGTCATCATCGCGCCCCAGACCTTGTCGGGGTCGAGATTGTCGCCGGCCGCATTCAGCAGCGAGTTCGGATCGGCCTCGGTGATGCGCGAGGCAAAACGCTCGCGGATCAACCCGCCCTGCCCGTAACGGCCGTTGGAGTTGAAGCCGTAGCCGATCACGCGCTTGCCGTCGCGCACGACATCGGTGACGACGGCGACGAGGCTCGTCGTCATCTTGGTGAAGTCGATATAGGCGTTGCGGATCGGCGAGGAGATCGGCTTGGTGATCTCGCGGACGTCGACGATGCGGACGGACATGGGGTATCAACTTTCTCTTTTCGTCATTCCGGGGCGATGCGCAGCATCGAACCCGGAATCTCGAGATTCCGGATTCTCGCTACGCGAGCCCCGGAATGACGGCTTCGCCGTCACTTCTTATCCCTGAAATACGGCTCCACGGGCCCGTGCACCTTGATGGTCAGCGGGTTGCCGTGGCGGTCCTTGGCGTTCCCTGCGGTGACGCGGACCCAGCCTTCGCTGATGCAGTACTCCTCGACATTGGTCTTCTCGACGCCTTTGAAGCGGATGCCGACGTCGCGCGACAGGATGTCCGCGTTGTAGAAGGGGCTGTTCGGATCGACCGACAGGCGGTCCGGAAATTCGTCGCTCATGATTGTCTCGCTCATAACAGGGTCTCGATTTGATTCCGCAATCCTTCGGGCCGTGCGGTCGGCGCGTAGCGCGCGATTACGCGGCCCTGACGGTCCACCAGGAATTTGGTGAAATTCCATTTGATGGAGGCCCCTAACAGGCCCGATTGCTGGTGTTTCAGGTACTCATACAGAGGGTGCGCATGGGCACCGTTGACGTCGATCTTCTCGAACAGGGGAAAGGTGACGTCGTAATTGGTCGAGCAGAACGCCTGGATCTCAGCTGCCGGCCCCGGCTCCTGCGCGCCGAACTGGTTGCAGGGAAAGCCGAGCACGGAGAAGCCGCGCGGCGAGAGATCGCGATGCAGATCCTCAAGGCCACGATATTGCGGCGTGAAGCCGCATTTGCTCGCGGTGTTGACGATCAGGAGCACCTGCCCTTCGAAGCGGCGGAGCGCAACCTCCTCACCCGCAAGCGAGTTGGCCTTGAAATCGTAGATCGCGGACATCGCTAACCCACGGGATCGATCGGCGACGGCGGCACGCCGCCCGCCTCGATCGCCTCGCCTGCGAGCAGGCAGAGATCCTCGCGATAGCGGCCCGAGACGATGTGCACGCCGACGGGAGCCTTGCCGACCAGACCCGTGGAGACCACGAGGCCCGGCAGACCCATGAAGGGAATGGCGATCTGCGGCAGCTGTGCTTCCCAGACCCGCTTGAAGGACTCCTCGTCCTTGCGGTCGAGATGATCGGGGAACGGCAGTTCGCCGGACACCGGCGTCAGCAGCACCGCGTATTTTTCGAAGAACAGCATCCAGTCGCGGGTCAGCGTGGCTCTTCGGGTCAGAGCCTTGGCATAGTTGGCCTGGTCCATCGGCGTGACCCTGGCGCGGTTGCCGCGCAGGCACGCCAGCGCGCCGGGATCGCCCTCGCGCTCGGCCATCTCCAGCTGGGCCTCATAGCCGTCGCCGAGCCAGAGCTTGATCTGCCATTCGACCGCCTCGCGCATCGGCGGCGTATCCTCGATGATGTCGACGGTCCAGCCGGCGCGCTCCAGCCGCTTGCCGGCATCGCTCACCGCCGCCTTCACCTCCGGCGTGGTGGCAAGCCCGCCGGGATTGAGGCAGAGCGCGGCGCGCTTTTCCCGCGCTGGGCCTTCGAGCGGCACCGGTGCGAACCAGGGGTCGCGGATGTCGCGGGCCGACATCGCAGCCAGCGAAATCCTGATGTCGTTGACGGTGCGCGCCAGCGGACCCGACACCGCCATGATCTGCGGCCCGATCGGACGCTCCGGCAGCGCCGGATTGAAGGCGGGGATGCGGCCGAGCGTCGGGCGAAGGCCGTGCACGCCGCAGGCATAGGCGGGATAGCGGATCGAGCCGGCAATGTCGGTGCCATGAGCGATGTGGCCGATGCCGGCCGCAACCGCCGAACCGGCGCCGCCGGACGAGCCGCCCGGGGTCAGCGAAGCATCGCGCGGGTTCTTGGTGTCGCCATGGACGAGGTTGGTGGTGAACCAGCGATAGGAGAAGGCCGGGCAATTGGTGCGGCCTAGCAGGACGGCGCCGGCCTTGCGGAAATTGGCGACCACCGGATTGTCCTCCCGCGCGATCAAATCGCGCTGGAGCTTCAGGCCGTTGGTGGTAGCAAAGCCCTCCTGGTCGACATTGGCCTTGATGGTGACGGGCACGCCGGCGAGCACGCCGGGGTCCTCGCCCCGCGCGATGGCGGCATCGACGGCGTCGGCCTGCTTGAGCACGTCGTCCGGCCGGTGGTCGATCACGGCGTTGAGCTGGGGATTGACCGCATCCAGGCGGGCGAGACCGGCCTTGGCCGCCTCCCTGGCGGACACCTTTTTGGACTTGACGAGGGTGGCGAGGTCGGCAGCCGACAGGCGCCAGAGATCTTGCATGGCTTGCTCCGTGTAACCGGCGTCTTTTAGCGCCGGGAACGCGGCAAAGCCATGCGGATTTCGCAGAGGCGAAGGGCGGGAGGTGAGCTCTCAATTGATTGCTGGATCGAGGAGCGGGCTCGATAACCTCTCCCGCTTGCGGGTGAGGTCGCGCCGAAGGCGCGGGTGAGGGTTCTCTCCGCTTGGGGAGTCTTCGTTGTCGAGACACCCTCTCCCCAGCCCTCCCCCGCAAGCGGGAGAGGGAGCACACCGCCGCCGCGGCTGCGTTTCAGTACAATGTCGGCCTCAATGCCGCGTCGCGGACGCGTCCGGGATGTCCAGCAGCGCTTCGGTGAAGGGGAACTCCAGCACGATCTCGCCTTCGGCGTCGGTCACCTCGATCACGGCGTCCAGCAGGGCGCGCTGGGTGCCCTCGGATTTCACCACCTCCAGGATCATCTGGCGGGCGACCTCCCAGGCGCGGTCGGGGTTGCGCAGGTCCTCGCCTTCGGGATCCACGATCAGTTCGTCGCCGATACGGGTGTTGAAGAAATATCTGGGCATCATCGAGATCCAGCTAGAGTCGCCTGTACCGGATTGAAAGCTGCACTGCACTCACAACTGCTTTATCAGGACAGGCTTCGCGACCGAATGCGCCGGACGCAAGGCAGCACCTCAGAAGTGGTGTTCCCAATGGCATTTTTTTCGCGGCGCAACATGGCCTTCTCGGGAAAATTTCACTGGCGAACTTCTCCGCGCGCACTAATTTAACGGGTGGGCGGATACGTCCGAATTCGCGAAAATGGAGTGCCAAAATGGCCTGGAAAGCCCCGAAGATCGTCGAAGTGCCCTGTGGCATGGAAATCAACATGTATGTGAGCGCCACCCGCAAGTAGGCGGTTGGTGATCTGCGTTCAGCGCAGGTGGGTCTTTCGGTCACGACCGGTTTCCGAATGAGGGAAATCGTGTCGGCCTGAGATCCACCTCCGTGACGTTGCTTCCAGGAGACGGATCATGCTTCGCGTCGTCGTCCTGGGCGCCGCAGCCGGCGGCGGAGTGCCGCAATGGAATTGCGGCTGCGAGGGCTGCCGGGCGGCCCGTGCGAACGGCCATGAGCTTTATCGAACCCAGGCCTCGGTCGCCTTCAGCGGCGATGGCGAGCACTGGTTCCTAATCAACGCCTCCCCGGACCTGCGCCAGCAATTGAATGCCACGCCGCAACTGCACCCCAAGGCCGGGGCGCTGCGCCATACGCCGATTGCGGGCGTGATCCTGACCAACAGCGAAGTGGATGCGGTGGCAGGCCTGCTCTCGATGCGCGAAAGTTCGCCGTTCACGATCTATGCGCATGAGAAGGTGCTGGCGATCCTGGCCAGCAATAGCATCTTCAACGTGCTGAACGAGAAGCACGTGCGGCGCCAGCCGATCGCCATCAGCGAGCCGTTCGAACCGCGGCTACCGGATGGCGCGCGATCGGGGCTGGAAGTGCTGGCCTTCGCAGTCCCCGGCAAGTCGGCCTGGTATCTGGAAGGCAAGGCGCATCCGGGCGGGGAGAGCGGCGCCGGCGACACGCTGGGCCTGAAGATCACCGACAAGGCGACCGGCAAGTGTTTCTACTTCATCGCCGCCTGCGCCGAGGTAACCGACGCGCTGAAGGCCGAGATCGACGGCGCTTCGCTCGTGTTCTTCGACGGCACGGTCTGGCAGGACGACGAGATGATCAAATGCGGCCTCGGCCACAAGACCGGCAAGAGCATGGGACATGTCGCCATGTCCGGCGAGGACGGCGCCATCGCACGGCTGGCCGACCTCGCTATCGACAGGAAGATATTTCTGCATATCAATAACTCGAACCCGGCGCTGCTGCCCGCCTCATCCGAGCGCAAGGCCGCTGAGGCGGCGGGCTGGCAGATACCGGCGGATGGAACGGAGATCGTGCTGTGAATGCGGCGTCAATGACTGGAATGACTGCGCTCTCGATCGGCAAGGATTTGAGGCTCAACTCGGCCGAAGAGCTCGAGGTAGCGCTGCGCTACATCGGCGCGACGCGCTATCACAGCCTGCACCCGTTCCATAAGCTCTTGCACGGCGGCAAGCTGAACAAGGGCCAGGTGCAGGCCTGGGCGCTGAACCGCTACTATTACCAGAGCACGATCCCGATCAAGGACGCGGTGGTGATCTCGCGCTTCCGCGACCGCGCCACGCGCCTGGAATGGCGCCACCGCATCGAGGACCATGACGGCGATGTCGGCTCCGAGGGCGGCATCGAGCGCTGGATCAAGCTGACCGAAGGCCTCGGCCTCGACACGGCTTACGTGGAATCGACCGAAGGCATCTTGCCGGCGACGCGCTTCGCGGTCGAAGCCTACGTCCACTACTGCCGCGAGAAGAGCCCGCTGGAGGCGATCGCCTCCTCGCTCACCGAGCTGTTCGCGCCGAGCATCCATGAAGAGCGCATCGCGGGCATGTTGCAGCACTACGACTTCGTGAACCCCGACATCATGAGCTACTTCAAGCGTCGCCTGACGCAGGCGCCGCGCGATGCCAATTTCGCGCTCGACTATGTCCGGACGCATGCGCGGACGCCGGAGGAGCGCGCCTCCGTCTGCAACGCGCTGATCTTCAAGACCAACGTGCTATGGGTGCAGCTCGACGCGCTCCAGCACGCCTATGTCGAGGGCAATATTCCGCCGGGCGCGTTCGTGCCCAAAGCGAGCTGAAGAGGAACTGGAATGGCCGGGCCGCGGAACATCAGCGTCAGCGAGGCGAGCCGCCCCGTGCTGCCGCGGCATGCCAAGCTGAAATATGACGAGACGCGGAAGGTCTGGGTGATCCTGGCACCGGAACGGGTGCTGGCCCCGGACGAGATCGCGGTCGAGGTCTTGCGGCTCTGCAACGGCGAGCGCAATGTCGGCGATATCGCCGACCAATTGGCGGCGAAATACGCCGCGCCGCGCGAGGCGATCCTGGCCGACGTCATCGTCATGCTGCAGGATCTCGCCGACAAGGGCTTTCTCACGGAGGCCCGGGAGAAGACGTCATGAGCGATGTGCTCGGCAATCCCATCATCCCCCCTGACGCCAGCGACAGCCTCGCGGTGCTGGAGAAGCAGCGCTCGACGGCGGAGACATTCGGCATTCCGCTCGCGGTGCTGCTGGAGATCACGCACCGCTGCCCGCTGCAATGCCCCTATTGCTCCAACCCGGTCGAGCTCGATCGCTCCGGCAAGGAGCTGACCACGGAGGAATGGAAGAAGGTGCTCAGCGAGCTCGCCGAGATCGGCGTGCTGCAGGTGCATTTCTCCGGCGGCGAGCCGACGGCGCGGAAGGACCTCGTCGACCTCGTCAAGCATGCCAGCGACGTCGGCCTCTACACCAATCTCATCACCTCGGCAGTGCTGCTGACGCGCGAGAAGCTCGGCGAGCTTGCCGATGCCGGGCTCTGCCATGTGCAGATCTCGTTCCAGGGCATCGAAGAAGGCCTCGCCGATCGCGTCGCCGGCTACAAGGGCGGGCACCGCAAGAAGCTCGAGGTCGCAAAGTGGACGCGCGAGCTGGACCTGCCGCTCACCGTGAACGCGGTGATGCACCGGCAGAACCTGCATCAGCTGCCTGATATCATCCAGATGTCCATCGATCTCGACGCCGACCGGCTCGAGGTCGCCAATGTGCAGTATTACGGCTGGGCGTTGAAGAACCGCGCCGCGCTGATGCCGACCGTGGCGCAGCTGGACGAGTGTACGCGCATCGTCGAGGAGGCGCGCGAGCGGCTGAAGGGCACGCTTGCGATCGACTACGTCGTGCCGGATTATTACGCGCTGCGGCCGAAGAAATGCATGGGCGGCTGGGGCCGGCAATTCTTCAACATCTCGCCTGCCGGCAAGGTGCTGCCCTGCCACGCCGCCGAGAGCATCACCGGGCTCGACTTCGAATCCGTCCGCTCCAATCATTCGATCGCCTGGATCTGGCAGAACTCGGAGGCCTTCAACCGCTATCGCGGCACCGGCTGGATGAAGGAGCCGTGCAAGTCTTGCGAATTCCGCGAGATCGATTTCGGCGGCTGCCGCTGCCAGGCCTTTGCGCTGACCGGGGACGCCGCCAACACCGATCCGGCCTGCGCGCTGTCGCCGCTGCACGAAACCATCTTCAAGCAGGCCGAGCGTGAGGCCGAGGGCGAGACCAGCCGCTTCCTCTATCGCAACTTCGCCGGCGGTACTCTGGAATCCGAGAATGGGGCCTGACGCCGACGCAGGCACAGCGGCGAGGCGCGCCGATCCCTTTGCGCCGCTGACCTCCGACATGCTCGACGTCGGCGACGGCCATGAGCTCTATGTCGAGAGCGTCGGCCGCAGCGACGGCATTCCCGCGATCTATCTGCATGGCGGACCCGGCAGCGGCTGCCAGCCCGATCATCGCCGGCTGTTCGATCCCGACCGCTTCTGCGCCGTGCTGTTCGACCAGCGCGGCTGCGGCCGCAGCCGTCCCAAGGGATCGCGCGAGCACAACACCACGGCCCATCTGATCGCCGACATGGAGAAAATCCGCGACAAGTTCGGCTTCGAACGCTGGATGGTGGTCGGCGGCTCCTGGGGCGCGACGCTGGCGCTGGCGTACGCGCAGGCCCATCCCGAGCGCGTCTGCGGCATCGCGCTGCGTGCAACCTTTCTGGGCACGCGGGCGGAGGTCGAGACGGCCTTCACGGTACGCCTGCCGCAATTCTATCCCGCACTCTACGAGGATTTTCTGAACGTGCTGCCGCCCGGGGAACGCGCGCATCCGGTGGAAGCCTATTATCGCCGCATCCTCGATGCCGATCCGGCCGTTCACGGACCCGCGGCCCGCGCCTGGCACGACACCGAGCGCGCATTGTCGGAGCACAAGGCGGCCAAGACGCGGCTGGACCTGGCGTCGCTGAACGTCTGGCGCACGCTGCCGGCGACGCCGTTCATGGAGGCGCATTACTTCAGCAACGACAGCTTCATGAACCAAGACCAGCTGCTGCGGAACACGGACCGGCTCGCCGGCATTCCCGGCATTATCGTGCAGGGCCGCTACGACCTGTTGTGCCCCCCTGAGACATCACACGCGCTCGCGAAAGTTTGGCCGGGTTCCGAGCTTCGCATCGTGGAAGAAGCCGGACATTCGCTCTATGATACCGGCGTGAGGGATGCGGTGATGAAGTCGATCGCGGACCTTGCTTCGAAGATCGGGCGATGAGAGGACAAGAAGAATGCCGCTCGCCGGAAAGGGCATGCTGCTGACGTCGATGAATATCGACACAGCCGATGAGGCCGATTTCAACCGCTGGTATGATCGCGAGCATCTGGAAGAGCGCGTTGCGATCGAGGGCTTTCTGGAAGCGCGGCGCTATGTCGCGCATGCCGCCAATCCCAAATATCTCTCGCTGTACTCGACTGCGACGCTCGACGTGCTCGACAGTCCGCCCTATCGGGCGCGGCTTGCCAATCAGACCGAATGGTCGCGGCGGAGCATGGCGCATTTCAAGGACATGCTCCGTGTCGTCGCTCGCATTACCATCAGCAACGGCACCGGCCGCGGCGCTGCGCTCGGCGTGGTGCGGCTGCGGCCGACGCCCGACAATGCGACGCCCTGGCGTGATGCACTGCAAGAAAAGCTGGCGCCGGAGAAGCGCGACGGCATCATCTCCATGCATCTGCTCGAGAGCGAGCCGGAATTGTCCGGCGCGACGGCGGACATTCCGGCGGTGCGCAACGAAGGCGCACGCGACTGGTTCGTGCTGATCGACGGCACGCATGTCGGCGCAGTCTCGGCCGTGATCGCCGAGCGCTTCACCGGCCCTGCTGCATCACCCTTCCCGCTGCCCGTCTCGGTCGGGACTTACAGCCTGATGTGGGACCTCGCGAAGAGCGATATCGCACGCGACTGAACATATCTGCATCGCAACATATTGCACCGCACGCGCACCGCGCGCGGCCGCTAATGCTATGCGCGCGTGGCTCCTATGAAAGAGGGGACGCGCAAAACTTTGCCGTTGTACTTCGGAGAGGTTCTAATAAGCTAACCCAATGACGTCATTCAGAAACCAGATCGACGCGCGTTAAGCGTTCGCCAAGCTCAGAAGAGGCCGCCGGGTCTTTGGGCCTGCGCGGACAGGGTAGGAATGAAACCGACCGATATCGCGGCCCCCGACTACTTTCACAAGGTAGTCGATTGCCAATGGGCCTGTCCTGCGCACACCCCGGTTCCCGAATATATCCGACTGATCGCACAAGGCCGCTACAGCGACGCCTACATGATCAATTGGAAATCGAACGTGTTTCCCGGAATTCTGGGACGCACCTGCGATCGTCCATGCGAGCCGGCGTGCCGCCGCGGACGTGTCGAGGAGACGCCGGTCGCGATCTGCCGGCTCAAGCGCGTCGCCGCCGATTTCAAGGACGACATCAAGCAGCGCCTGCCGCGCCCCTCACCGAAGAACGGCAAACGCGTTGCCTTCGTCGGCGGTGGTCCGGCCTCGCTGACGGTGGCGCGCGATCTGGCGCCGCTCGGCTACCACTGCACCGTGTTCGATGCCGATCCGGAAGCCGGCGGCATGATGCGCACGCAGATCCCGAAATTCCGCCTGCCCAATTCGGTGATCGACGAGGAGACCGGCTACATCCTGGGTCTCGGCGTCGACTTCAAGGGCGGCCACCGCATCGAGAGCATGAAGGCGCTGCTCGCGGAGAAATACGACGCGATCTTCGTCGGCTCCGGCGCGCCGCGCGGCCGCGAGCTCGACATTCCCGGCCGCAAGGAAGCGGCTGGCAACATCCATATCGGCATCGAGTGGCTGGCCTCGGTCTCGTTCGGCCATGTCGACAAGATCGGCAAGCGCGTGATCGTGCTCGGCGGCGGCAACACCGCGATGGATTGCTGCCGCACCGCGCGCCGCCTCGGCGGCGAGAAAGTCACGGTGATCGTGCGCTCCGGCTTCGAGGAGATGAAGGCCTCGCCGTGGGAGAAGGAGGACGCAATCCACGAGGATATTCCGATCCTCAATTACATGGTGCCGGTTGCATTCAAGCACGTCGCCGGCAAGCTCATCGGCGTCACCTTCCAGCACGTCAAAGCCGAATTTGACGCCAAGGGCCGCCGTAACCTCGTGCCTTCGGGCGACCCCGATCAGACCATTCCCTGCGACGACGTGCTGGTCGCAGTCGGCCAGGA
The DNA here is from genome assembly GCF_036247985.1 of Bradyrhizobium sp. TM239. Lineage (NCBI taxonomy): Bacteria > Pseudomonadati > Pseudomonadota > Alphaproteobacteria > Hyphomicrobiales > Nitrobacteraceae > Bradyrhizobium > Bradyrhizobium sp. TM239. The sequence goes on from NZ_BTIR01000018.1 coordinate 73,850, forward strand.
GAACGCCTTCCCCTGGATCGAGCAGGATTGCGGCATCGAGTTCGACAAATGGCACATGCCCAAGGTCGATCCCAAGACATTCGCCTCGACCAATCCAAAGGTGTTCTTCGGCGGCGATGCTGCATTCGGCCCGAAGAACATCATCTGGGCGGTGGCGCACGGCCATGACGCCGCGCTGTCGATCCACAAGATGCTCTCGGGTGAGGACATTACCGAGCGTCCGCTGCCCGACGTGCATGTCTCATCGCAGAAGATGGGCATCCACGAATGGAGCTATGACAACGACATCTCGATCGACAAGCGCTACAAGGTGCCGCATCGCGACAAGGTGATCGCGCTGAAGGACATCCGCGCCGAGGTCGAGCTCGGCTACGACGTCAAGCTGGCGCTGGGCGAAGCCGAGCGCTGCCTGAACTGCGACGTCCAAACCGTGTTCTCGACCTCGCTCTGCATCGAATGCGATGCCTGCGCGGACATCTGCCCGATGGATTGCATCACCTTCACCGGCAACGGCGAGGAAAGCGACCTGCGCCAGCGCCTGAAGGCGCCCTCGCCGCATCCGGACCAGGACCTCTACGTCTCCTCGGATCTCAAAACCGGGCGCGTAATGGTGAAGGATGAGGACGTCTGCCTGCATTGCGGGCTGTGCGCCGAGCGCTGTCCCACCGGCGCCTGGGACATGCAGAAATATTTCATCGAGATGACCCACGCAGGTTCGACATGCCCGACAAAAAGCCGATCAGCAGCGTAAACGACTTCGTCGTCCGCTTCGCCAACGTCAACGGCTCGGGCTCGGCCAGCGCCAACGAAATGTTCGCACGCGCGATCCTGCGCCACGGCGTCCCGGTCTCCCCGCGCAACATCTTCCCCTCCAACATCCAGGGCCTGCCGACCTGGTACGAGGTGCGGGTGACCGAGGACGGCCATCTCGGCGCCCGCGGCGGCGTCGACATGATGGTCGCGATGAACCCGCAGACCTGGGACAAGGACGTCGCCGGCATCGAGCCCGGCGGCTATCTGTTCTACGATTCCACCAAGCCGATGCCGTCGACCAAATTCCGCGACGACATCACCGTGATCGGCGTGCCGCTCACCGCCATCACCAACTCGACCTACACCGATCCGCGCCAGCGCCAGCTGTTCAAGAACATCATCTATCTCGGCGCGCTCTCGGCGCTGCTCGACATGGACCCGAAGCTGATCGAACAGCTGATCGGCGAGCAGTACAAGGGCAAGGAGAAACTGCTCTCCTCCAACGTCCACGCACTGCATTTGGGGCGCGACTGGGCGCTGCAGAATTTGAAATGCCCGCTCGGGCTGCGGGTGAAGAAATCCGACAAGGTCGGCGACCGCATCTTCATCGAGGGCAACAGCGCTGCCGCGCTCGGCGCCGTCTATGGCGGCGCGACGGTGTGCGCGTGGTATCCGATCACTCCGTCCTCGTCGGTGGCGGAAGCCTTCACCAGCCATTGCAAGAAGTACCGCCACGACCCTGAGACCGGCAAGGCGAAGTATGCGATCGTGCAGGGCGAGGACGAGCTGGCTTCGATCGGCATCGTCATCGGCGCGTCCTGGAACGGCGCCCGCGCGTTCACCGCAACCTCCGGCCCCGGCATCTCCTTGATGACGGAATTCATCGGCCTCTCATACTTCGCCGAGATTCCGGCCGTGATCATGAACATCCAGCGCGCCGGTCCCTCGACGGGCATGCCGACCCGCACCCAGCAATGCGACATCATCGCCTGCGCCTATGCTTCGCATGGCGACACCAAGCACGTGCTGCTGTTCCCCGAAGATCCCGCCGAGGCCTTCGAGTTCGCGGCCGCCGCCTTCGATCTCGCCGAGCGGCTGCAGACCACGATCTTCCTGATGCTCGACCTCGACATCGGCATGAACCACCGGCTCTGCCGCCCGCTGAAGTGGGACGACGCAAGGCAATACGACCGCGGCAAGGTGATGACCGAGGAGATGCTGGAAGAGGGGCGCGACTTCGGCCGCTATCTCGACGTCGACGGCGACGGTATCCCCTACCGCACCTATCCCGGCACGCACCCGACCAAAGGCTCCTATTTCACCCGCGGCACCTCGCGTGATCGCTATGCGCGCTACTCCGAGGAAGGCTCGGTCTACGCCGACAACATGCAGCGCCTGATGCGCAAGTTCGAGACCGCGCAGGACCTGGTACCGCGGCCGCTGCAGGCCAATGCGGAGCGGCCGACCAAATACGGCGTGATCTATTTCGGCTCGACCTCGCCGGCGATGGACGAGGCGATCGGTCTCTTGGAAGCGCGCGGGCATCAGCTCGACCGCCTGCGCATCCGCGCCTTCCCATTCCATTCGAGCGTGGCGAGCTTCCTCGCCGAGCACGATTTCGTCTACGTCGTCGAGCAGAACCGCGACAGCCAGCTCCGCCAGCTGATCGTCAACGAGAACGGCATCGACCCGGTGCGCCTCGTGCCGATCGTGCACTATGACGGCTCGCCGATCACCGCCCGTTTCATCGCGAAAGCCATTGGCGACCACCAGGATCACCTCAAGGTGACCCCGCTCCGCAAGGCCGTGTCATGACCTACATCGCAAAGCCGAAATTCCATCATCCCGGCCTCAAGAAGAACGAGCTCGGCTACACCCATCGCGACTACGAGGGCAAGATCTCGACGCTGTGCGCCGGCTGCGGCCATGATTCGATCACGGCCTCGATCATCGAGGCCTGCTACGAGCTCTCGATCGAGCCGCACCGGGTGGCGAAGATCTCCGGCATCGGCTGCTCGTCGAAGACGCCGGACTATTTCCTCGGCAATTCGCACGGCTTCAACTCCGTGCACGGCCGCATGCCATCCGTGCTCACCGGCGCCAACCTGGCCAACCGCGATCTGATCTATCTCGGCGTGTCCGGCGACGGCGACAGCGCCTCGATCGGCTTCGGCCAGTTCGCGCATTCGATCCGGCGCGGCGTCAACATGACCTATATCGTCGAGAACAACGGCGTCTACGGGCTGACCAAGGGCCAGTTCTCGGCCACCGCCGACCGCGGCTCGAAGTCCAAGAAGGGCGTCACCAACACCGACAACGCCATCGACCTCGTCGCGATCGCGCTGCAGCTGGGCGCCACCTTCGTGGCGCGCAGCTTCTCCGGCGACAAGACCCAGCTGGTGCCGCTGATCGCGGCCGCGATCCGCCACAAGGGCGCCTCCTTCATCGACGTCATCAGCCCCTGCATCGCCTTCAACAACCATGCCGGCTCGACCAAGAGCTTCGACTATGTCCGCGAGCACAACGACGCCGTGAACCGGCTCGACGTGCTGGTCGGCCGCGATCCCATTGCCGTCGACTACGCGCCCGGCACGGTGCAAATGGTCGAGCAGCACGACGGCAGCAAGATCGCACTGCGCAAGATCGACGCCGACTACGATCCGCATGATCGGCTCGGGGCCCAGACCTTCCTCGCGCGGCACGCCGCCAAGGGCCAGATCGTCACCGGGCTTCTCTACGTCGACCCCGACGCCGAAGACCTGCACGAGCACCTCAACACGGTCGCCACGCCGCTCAACACGCTGGAGGCGGACACGCTGTGCCCGGGTTCGGCGGCGCTGGACAAGATCAACGCCAGCCTGCGGTGATCATCTCCGCCGCTCTAAAGCAGGCGATCTGACGCGTATGGTGATCTTCTCCGACACGACAGGCGGCTCGAACGGATAGTGCCTGGCGTCGCCGAGCACCAGTTGCAACGTGTGCGTCCCCGGCGGAAGGTCGAGCAAGGTTTCGGTCTGCCCTGCGCCGAAATGCAGGTGCGACTTGTCCTGCGGGATCGGCTCCTTGGAATCGATGGGGTCGTTGACGTCGACGAACAGATGGTGATGACCGGCGTTCTGGTAGTCGTCGCCGGCATGAGTGACTCCCATATTGCGCAAGCCGAACCTGACCCAGAAGCCACCACGAACCTTCTGTCCGTCATGCGGCGTGATGAAATAGAGCTTCGCATCCTTCGGGGCGGCCTTGCCTTGCGACAAGGCTGCGCCCGGAAGCAATGCGATCGCCGCTGACAGCGCGATGCAGCGAAGGATTTGCATCAAACCTGCTCCTGGGCTTAAGGACCGAGCGCGACGCGGAATCCATGCGTCGGATATCGAACATTGGTATCGTAGCCATCGCGATTGGATGGCCTCACATATCTCGCATCGTTCTTCCACGAGCCCGAGCGCAGAACGTGCGAGCTGCAGTCCCCGCCACTCCATGCCGAGCCGTCAGTGGGCGCGCCCTGATAGGTCTTGTGCCAGCAGTCCTCGACCCACTGATCGATACCGCCACCCATGTCGTGGAGGCCGAACGGATTCGGCTTGAAGCTGCCGACCTTCGCGGGCTGCTCGGCCGCAAGGTCACCGCAATCCTTGCATCCGGCCATGCCTGGCTGGAGCTTGTCGCCCCACCAATATTTGCTCTGCGTGCCGCCGCGCGCCGCGTATTCCCATTCGGCTTCGCTCGGAAGCCGGTAGGGCTTCTTCGTCGCCTGCGCGAGATACCCCGCATATTGCTGCGCGTCGGTCCAGCTCACATTGCTGATCGGCGCATCGTCTTTGCCGGTAGCGGTGAAGCTGCACGCCTTTGCGGCCGCGCATTCGTTCCATTCCTGCACGGTCACCGGATATTTGCCGATCGAGAACGGTTTGACGGTGACCTGGTGGACAGGACGTTCGGTCGGATCGTCATTGCTCCCCATCGCAAAACTGCCACCGCGAATGGCGATCATCTCTGGTTCGCGGAGCGGCGGGGCCGATGGGCTGGGCGGTGCGACCGACAGGCTGGGCGGCGCGGCCGACGGGCTGGGCGCCGGTGCCGGCGACGATGCCAATGACGGAGATGGTTGCGGCGTTTGCGTCGCCGCTTCGCGCGGCGGGGCCTGTGGGCTCGGGGACGCAGCCGGCGCAGCGGCCTGCTCGCCCACTCTACCCTGCGGCTGCGCCAGCAGATACCACAGCACGCCGGTCGCAATCACCAGCAGCGTGATGCCAAGGAGGAAGATCAGAGTATTCTCGCGCCGTCCTCGCGTACTTCCGACGGCATCTGCGTCCGGTAGCACGCGATAGACGCGCACCGGATCCGTGATGTTCTTGACCTTGCGATCCCCGAGCGACTCGTAGCCGCACACCACCTTGTGCTTGATCTGCTCGTAGATCGCGCCTGAGATATAGACCTGACCGGGCTCGGCGATACCCTCGATACGTGTGGCGATGTTGACTCCGTCGCCGTAGACATCGTCCGGCTCCACGATCACGTCACCGAGATTGACGCCGATCCGGTATTCGAGCCGGGAATGCTTCGGAAGCGAGGCATTGCGGCCGATGAGGTTCTGCTGGATGACAATGCTGCAGCGAACGGCCTCGACAGGACTGTCGAAGATCGCGATGAAGCCATCGCCCGTTGTCTTCACCAGCGCCCCATGATGTTCGACGATGCTGGGCTGGATGAGATCACGCTCGATCCGCTTGACGCGGACATGCGTGCCCTCCTCGTCGGCCTGCATCATGCGGCTGTAGGAAGCGATGTCACCGACGATGATGGCTGCGAGACGACGAGGCATTGGGCCGTGTGGAGGCGGCTCATCCTGACTTCCGGGTCTGAAGTTGCGAATTTCGCCCATTGCGGGGGACTCCACAAACCTACAAAGGCACCCCAGCTTACGACCGCTCAAGGCGATCGTCTGTGAAGGCTATCACATTGATGAAATGGGGCAATGTCGAAGGACTCGCGAGCATCGAGTTCCGGAGGTCGAAGGCGTCACGTCGATTGAACCTTCCTCGCCCTGCCGGTGACTAACGCACTGCCTGGAACTATCCATCCCGCTCCGCGCTGCGATGATCATGTGCGACTTGCGAAGATTGAACGCGTCGCACTTGGGCCGCGTCTACAGCCTACAGCTCAACTACTGCGCTCGAGGCATCATGAAGCTTTCTCTCCTGGCTGCCCTCGCCGTTGCCGCACTCATCAGCGCGGCCCACGCGGAGGAGGCAGACGACATCCGCGAGGCCAGCAAGGCCGAGGCCGAGACCTTCAACACGCGCATGTATGCGGGGCCTCCCGGCAACAAGGCCTACGCCTGTTTCGTCCGCCGCTACGATGCGGAGCATCTGGCGCGGCATCCGAAGCAGAAGGTCGCTTCGATGAAGCTGCTGATCTCGGCCGAATTGGACAAGGAAGACAAGGAGCTCCACAACTCCTTCCGCCTCGGCTTCAGGTATCGCCATCGCTCCGGCGATTTCGACTCCAGCGGTTCTTGTAACCACGCCGTATTCACCAAGGACGGCAACGAGGTTCGCCTCGGTTGCGGTGTCGATTGCGAGGGCGGTGGCATCGGCGTTGCGCTGTCCAAAGACGACAAATCGACGATCGTGCGGCTCGAACGGGTCCGCGTCTGGCAGAACAACAAGCCGGATGAGGAGGCCGAGCAGTCGCTGGTCGGCGGTGCCGACGACAGGATTTTCCGCCTGGACCGCACCGACAATAGCGAGTGCGCTTCGCTGGTGACCGACCGCAAGGAACTCGCCGCGCTGCGCCACAAATGATGATATGCCTCCGGCAAAGTCAGTCGAGGGAGATCGCCATGAACCGCCGGAACATCTTGTGGAGCTCAATCTCGGCCCTGGGCGCGGCATTCGGTGCCTCCAGCGCGAAAGCCGGGACGGAAGCGGGCACGGGCAACAAGCTGAAAGTGGTCTACCATCTCAGCGATGCCGAGAAGGTCAACTTCGTGCTCGGCAACATCCAGAACCACATCGAAGGCGTCGGCGGTCCTGATCACGTCACGATCGCGCTGGTGATCCACGGGCCGGCGCTGAAGGCATTCCACTCGGCGCAGGCCAACCCCGACATCAGCAAGCGCGTCGGCGAATTCTCCAAGGACGGCGTCGAGCTCGCCGCCTGCGGCAACACGATGAAGGCGCAGAACGTGTCGCTCACCGAGCTGTTGCCGGGCTTCGTCAGTGCGGAGAAAGGTGGCGTGGTCAGGTTGGCCGAGCTGCAGTCGCAGGGGTATTTGTACTTGCGCCCGTAGGGCATTGCGGTTGCCACGAGAAAGGTGCGCCCCTCCCCCGTTTGCGGGGAGGGGTTGGGGAGAGGGTGCCTCCGCAATGAAGACCCCCAGAGGAGAGAACCCTCACCCGACGCTTCGCGTCGACCTCTCCCGCAAGCGGGAGAGGTAAGTCGCGCCCGCGGGTGCCTACCGCTTCAAAGCTCCCGCCGCCGCCATCATGCTTGACTTATCCATAACTTCCCGGTTATGAGTTAACCCATAACTTCCTGGTTATGGATTTCCATGTCCCTCGCCCCCGATCTCCTGTTCAGGACGCTCGCCGACCCCACAAGGCGGGCGATCTTCGAGCGGCTGTGCCGCGAGGGGGAGCAGACGGTCGGGGCCCTGACCGTGAAATCCGGCGTCTCCCAGCCGGCGGTCTCGAAACATCTCGGCGCGTTGAAGCTGGCCGGCCTGGTGCGCGACCGCCATGAGGGACGGCAGACCCATTACAGCGCGCAGCCCGGCGCACTCGATCCGCTGCTCGACTGGACCAGCCAGATGACCGGATTCTGGCAGAGGCGGCTCGACGCACTCGACGATCTCCTGAAGAGGATGGACCAATGACTGACGCCACAAGCCAGACCCGCTCCGTCGTCGTCGAGCGCGAATTTGCCTTTACGGCCGAACGGCTCTGGCGCGCACTGACGCAGCCGCATCTGATCGAGGAATGGCTGATGAAGAATGACTTCAAGCCATCGGTCGGTCACCGCTTCAATCTCCGCGGTGAATGGGGCGGCGTGCTGGATTGCGAGGTGCTCACGATCGAGCCGCAGAAGACGCTCGCCTACACCTGGAATTTCTCGCATGAGGACGCCGCGTTCGACCTCAAGAGCGTCGTCACCTTCACGCTGACGCCGACCGGCGCGGGCACGCATCTGCGCGTCGAGCAGGCGGGCTTCAGCCCGACGCAGAAGCAGGCCTACGGCGGCGCGCATGCCGGCTGGAAGCAGTTCCTTGCCAAGCTGGACGAGGTGCTGGCGCGGGGGGAATAGCTCCGGCCGGCCATATCCATTCCAATCATTTCTAGAAGGAGATCCCGTTGAGCACAGACATGTGGATTCGTCAGATCCATCGTTGGCTGTCGGTGGCTTTCACGCTCGCCGTCATCGCCAACATCGTCGCCATGACCATGCAGCTCCAGGCCGTCTGGATCGGCTTCCTGGCGCTCGTCCCGCTGATCCCGCTGCTGGCGACCGGGCTCTATCTGTTCGCGCTGCCTTATCTCGGCCGGCGCGGCGCGCATGGTGAGGCGAGGTCATGAAGAAGGCGGTGACGAAGAAGAACGCGGAGAAGGTGGCGGACGGAGCCCCGCCCGCCAAGCTGATCGACGGCAGGATCAAGGAGCTCGGCGACTGGCGCGGCGAAATGCTGGCGCGGGTCCGCGGCCTGATCAAGCAGGCCGATCCCGAGGTCGTCGAAGAGTGGAAATGGCGCGGCGTTCCCGTGTGGGAGCACGACGGCATCATCTGCACCGGCGAGACCTACAAGGAAGTGGTGAAGATGACCTTTGCCAGGGGTGCGGCGCTGGACGACCCGGCCGGCCTGTTCAATTCCAGCCTCGACGGCAATGTCCGGCGCGCGATCGACATTCGCGAAGGCGACAAGATCAACGAAAAGGCGTTGAAGGCGCTGATCCGCGCGGCGGTGGAGCTGAATGCAAGCAAGAAGAAAAAGGCGGCGAAGAAGCGATCGGGCTGAAACACCATGAATTCATTTTGATCGCCCAAGCAGCCGCGAACTCGCTGCAACCTCTCCCGCTTGCGGGGGAGGTCGGCGCGAAGCGCCGGGTGGGGGCTCTCTCCTCTGGGGAGTCCCACTGAGGAGAGACCCTCTCCCCAACCCTCCCCCGCAAGCGAGGGAGGGAGCGCACCTCTGTTGGAGCGCTCGTCGAGTCTCACTCATCAGGCGTCAAGCAGAGCCGGACTGCCTCAAGCCACCGCCGCCGGGATCGGGCGCGGGCTGACGACGTATTCGCGCATGACCTTGTCGTTTGCATCGACCTCGATCAGCGCGACGTCGTAGGTCCAGAGATCGGCCAGGTGCTGCAGCACCCGCTTCGCATCGGTCTCGTTGAGCTGCGAGCCCTTGATGACGTGATGGTGCAGGATCAGGCGGCGGTCGCCGGAGAGATCGACGTCGACCACCTCGATATTGGCATCGATGTAACCGACATCGTGCTGCCGCGCCAGCTCGCGCCGCACGCGGCGGAAGCCGCGCTCGTCGTGGATGGCATCGACCCGGATGCCGGCGCGCTCCTCGGGATCGTCGTGCAGATGGAACATGCGGAAGTGCCGCATCAGCTTCGGGCTCAGGAACTGCGCGATGAAGCTTTCATCGCGGTAGTTGGCCCAGACGTCGCGCAGCACGCCCATCACATCGCCCTTGCCGGCGATGTCGGGGAACCATTCGCGGTCCTCGTCCTCCGGTTTGGTGACGATGCGCTCGATGTCCTGCATCACGGCAAAGCCGAGCGCATAGGGGTTGAATCCGGAGAAGCGCGGGTCGTCGAATTCGGGCTGGAACACCACGTTGGTGTGGGATCCCAGGAATTCCAGGAAATTGCCGTCGGTGATGCGGCCCTGCTCGTGCAGCTTGGTCATGATGCGATAGTGGACGTAGGTGGCCGTCCCCTCGTTCATCACCTTGGTCTGGCTCTGCGGGTAGAAATACTGCGCGATGTGGCGGACGATGCGCAGCAGCTCGCGTTGCCACGGCGCCAGCCGCGGCGCACTCTTCTCCAGGAAGTAGAGCAGATTTTCCTGCGGCAGGCCGAGCAGCTTGCGGCGGCGCTCGATGCTGAGCGCGGACCGGCTCTTGGCCGCGCCCTTGGGAACGGTGCGCCAGAGGTCGTTGAAGACCTCCTCCTCGTGCTGGCGACGCCGCCCTGCCCGCTTCTCTTCGGCGCGCAGGTCCAGCTTCTTCTTGCCGGGATAGCGGTCGATGCCGTGCGACATCAGCGCATGCGCGGCATCGAGCGTGCGCTCGACCTCGACGCGGCCGTAGCGCTCCTCGCATTGCATGACATACGTCTTGGCGAAGTCGAGATAATCCAGGATGCCGTCGGCGTCGGTCCACTGCTTGAACAGATAGTTGTTCTTGAAGAAGTGATTATGGCCGAAAGCGGCGTGCGCGATCACCAGCGTCTGCATCGTCGCCGTGTTCTCCTCCATCAGATAGGAGATGCACGGCGAGGAGTTGATCACGATCTCATAGGCGAGCCCCATCAGGCCCTTGCGATAGGACGCCTCGTGAAACGCGAACTGCTTGCCGAACGACCAGTGCTTGTAGAACAGCGGCATGCCGACGGAGGAGTAGGCATCCAGCATCTGCTCGGCGGTGATGACCTCGATCTGGTTCGGATAGACGTCGAGCCCGAGATCTTTCGTCGCCACCATCTCGCAGGCATCGGTGATGCGCTGCAAGGTGTGGAAATCCCAATCCGCGCCTTCGAACAATCGTTCCGTCATGGAGCGGCTTTCTCCTGGGCAGTTTCGCGGCGCTGGAACAGATCGTGGAACACCGGAAAGATCTCGCTGCGCTCCGAGACCTTGCGCATCGAGAGCGGCGCGCCGCTGTTGCGCAGGCGCTCGTAAAGGGTCCAGAGCGAGGAGTCGGAGAGATCGAAGGCGCTGCCGCCTGATTCACCGACCTCGAGATAGGCAAAGAACTGACAGACCGGCAGGATCTTGTCGGTCAGCAGGAGGCCGGTGAGCTCGCCGTCGGAATAGGAATTGTCACCGTCGGAAGCCTGCGCGGCATAGATATTCCAGTCCGACGGATTGAAGCGCTCACGCACGATCTCGTGCATCGCCTGCAGCGCGCTCGAGACCAGCGTGCCGCCAGAGGCCGGGCCATAGAAGAAGGTCTGCTCGTCCACCTCCTCGGCGCGGTCGGTGTGGCGGATGAAGACGATCTCGACGTGCTTGTAGCGCCGCTTCAGGAACACGTAGAGCAGCATGTAGAAGCGCTTGGCGAGATCCTTCATGTGCTCGGACATCGAGCCCGACACGTCCATCAGGCAGAACATCACCGCCTGCGCCACCGGCTTCGGCACCGTCTCGAAGCGGCGGTAGCGGATGTCGAGCGGATCGATGAAGGGAATGCGCTTGGACTTCGCCTTCAGCTTTTCGAGCTGGGCGAGAAGCACCTCACGCTCGTCCTCGTCGGTGCAGGCGGCGATCGCGGCTTCCAGCTCCTCGATCTCCTCCTTGCGGGGACGCTTGAGCGCGATGCGGCGGGCGAGCGCCAGCTTCACCGTCCGGCTCACCGAGATGTTGGCGGGCGAGCCCGACGTGGTGTAGCCGGCGCGCTGAATGCCCTCGCTCTCGGTCTGCGCGATCTTGCGCTTGGCAAGATCCGGCAGCTCGAGATCGTCGAGGAAGAGATCGACGAACTCGTCGCGGGAGAGCACGAAGCGGAAGGCGTCCTCGCTGTCGCCTTCGCCCGGACCGGAGTTCTTGGCGCTGCCCTGGCCGGAGCGCTGGAGATAGTCCCCCTCGATGAACTTCTTGTTCCCGGGCAGCACCATGTCGCGCGTTCCGCCTTCGCGGCGGAAGCGCGGCTCGTGCATGCCGTCGAGCGGGATCGTGACCTCACCCCCCTCCAGGACGTCCTTGATGTCGCGTTCCTGCGAGGTCTTCTTGACGGCGCCCTGCACCAGGGATTTGGCCCGACGCAAGAACCGCTGGCGGTTCTCAAGACTCTTGCCGCCTGGATTCAGGCGCCTGTCAATAATGTGAATGGGCACTTTACCATCCGCCTCAACCGGCCTGCTTCACACGCATGTACCATTCGACGAGCCGGCGAACCTGACGCTCGGTGTAGCCACGCTCCACCATGCGTGAGACGAACTCGCCGTGCTTCTTCTCCGTCTCGCCGTCCTTCTTCGATCCGAAAGAAATGACCGGAAGCAGGTCCTCGACTTGCGAGAATATCCTCTTTTCGATCACGTCGCGAATCTTCTCGTAGGAGGTCCAGGTCGGATTTTTGCCACCGTTCTGGGCCCGCGACCGTAACGAGAATTTGACGACCTCGTTGCGGAAGTCCTTGGGGTTGGCGATGCCCGCCGGCTTCTCGATTTTGGTCAGCTCCTGGTTCAAAAGCTCGCGATCGAGCAGCTGGCCGGTGTCGGGATCCTTGAAGTCCTGGTCCTCGATCCAGGCATCGGCATAATCGACGTAGCGGTCGAACAGATTCTGGCCGTAATCCGAGTAGGATTCCAGATAAGCCTTCTGGATCTCGTTGCCGATGAACTCGGCGTAGCGCGGCGCCAGATCCGCCTTGATGAATTCGAGGTAGCGCTTCTCGACTTCCTCGGGCAGCTGCTCGCGCTTGATCGACTGCTCCAGCGCGTACATCAGATGGACGGCGTCGGCGGCGACTTCCTGCGGATCGTGGTTGAAGGTCGCGGCCAGGATCTTGAAGGCAAAGCGGGTGGAGACGCCGTCCATGCCCTCGTCGACACCGGCGGCATCGCGGTATTCCTGGACGCTGCGCGCCTTCGGATCGGATTCCTTCAGGCTTTCGCCGTCGTAGACCCGCATCTTGGCGAACACCGTGGAATTCTCGTGCTTGCGCAGGCGAGACATCACCGAGAACCGCGCCAGCGTCTCCAGCGTCGAAGGCGCGCAAGGCGCCGCCGCGAGTTCGGATCCCTGAATCAGTTTCTCGTAGATCTTCTGCTCCTCGGTGATCCGCAGGCAATAGGGCACCTTGATCACGCAGATGCGGTCGATGAAGGCCTCGTTGTTCTTGTTGGCCTTGAAGCTCGACCACTCAGCCTCGTTGGAGTGCGCGAGGATGACACCGGTGAACGGGATCGCGCCGATGTTTTCGGTGCCGATATAGTTGCCTTCCTGCGTCGCGGTCAGCAGCGGGTGCAGCATCTTGATCGGCGCCTTGAACATCTCGACGAATTCGAGCACGCCCTGGTTGGCGCGGTTGAGGCCGCCGGAATAGCTGTAGGCGTCGGGGTCGTTCTGCGCGTAGGTCTCGAGCTTGCGGATATCGACCTTGCCGACCAGCGAGGAGATGTCCTGGTTGTTCTCGTCACCGGGCTCGGTCTTGGAGATCGCAATCTGGCGCAGCCGCGACGGCTGGATTTTTGCGACACGAAACTGGGAGATATCGCCGCCGAAGGCTTCCAGCCGCTTGTAGCACCACGGGCTCATCAGGCCGGTGAGACGACGGCGCGGAATGCCGTACTTCTCTTCCAGCATCGGCCCGAGATGATCGGGATCGAACAGGCTGAGCGGGCTCTCGAACACAGGCGAGAGTTCATCGCCGGCCTTGAGCACGTAGATCGGATGCACTTCCATCAGCGACTTCAGCCGCTCGGCGAGCGAGGATTTGCCACCGCCGACCGGGCCGAGCAGATAGAGGATCTGCTTGCGCTCTTCGAGACCTTGCGCCGCATGGCGGAAGAAACCAACGATGCGCTCGATGGTTTCTTCCATGCCGTAGAACCCGGCGAAGGCCGGATAGGTACGGATCGTACGGTTCAAAAAAATACGGCCAAGGCGGGTATCCTTGGCCGTGTCAATCGTCTGGGGGTCACCGATCGCTGCTAGTAGTCGTTCGGCCGCGTTCGCGTATTTCATGGGATCGCTTCGACACGATTCCAGATATTCCGCCATCGACATGTCGTGCTGGCTTCTCGCCTCGAACGACCGAGCGAAAGCGTTGAATAAAGAATCGTTGTACATGATCCCTCTCCGCGTGAGTTCCGCTACAAGCTGAAACGAAAGCAGTTACCGGACCGTTCCTCAGGCCATTTCGAATCAGCGTGAGCACATGACGATCATTGGACACCCGGGTGCCGACACGACGCAACGCACAACGTAGGCACTCGTTGAGTTACGAACAGGCACCTGCCCGTAATTTGTGCGAATCTCTGTCTATATTGGCTCATTTCCAGAAAATGTCACTTGGTCGCAACATCCGGGCGTTACCGGGGATGAGACCATCCGGCGCTGCAGCATAGCGATCGGCGAGCGGCGATCTTATGACGCTTGTACGGCGAAGCCTTGAGCGCCGCCTGGGTTGCCGCGTTCATCTTCCTGCTGCAATGCGGCGCGCGGAGTGCTGGCAGCGTGGCAGTCGCGGCAAGCACGCAGCAATGTATCAAAATCGGTCGCCAGGCCCTCCGACAGGATGACGATGCGATCGTTTCGCGCGCAACGGGCCAGATCGCGGATGCCGCAGAGCTGCTGCTGCAAGGCCGGCGTCGGCGTCAGCACGATCATCTTGTGGCCGCGGCTTTTCTCAGCCGAAATCTCCGCAATCGAATCCCACGGCAGAAATTCATTGCCGATGCGGAGATCGCGGATGCCGTAGGGGGTGACGACCACCACCGCTCCCCGTTCGGCGGGCAGCATCCAGATCAGCCGGCAGGTCACCAGGCCGAACAGTGCGACGCCGGCATAGCCGAGCGTCGTGTCGTAGTCGCCCAAACCGTCCCACCAGTCGAAGGCGAGGCTCGCGCTGAGCAGGGTCATCGCAAAGCCCGCCGCGACCAGCAGCCGCAACTGCGTCGCGCATCGACTGATTTCGAGATCGTGGGAAGCGTCGACGGTCGCAGCCGACTGCTGGCTGTCGGCGACAGCGAACGCCAGACCTTCAGGATGGGCGTGCATGCATTTCCCCAGCATGGCCATTCGCGGCCGAGCCACGATGCACCAGACGGATCGCAATCCGCTGATGGCACTCCACGCAGCCAATGGCTGACGACGAAGCGGCCAATGTTACGCAACGAGACCCGGCCGAACCTTCGGCCAACGACTTTTTACGCAACAACCGCTGCTGCCGCCCGGATCGCCATGATCGCGACGGAGTTACACTGGAGGGTATGACGCCTGTGCCCTTGATTGGTTCCCTCCCGGGAGCATGTAAGCTAGAGGATAGCGCGTCAGGACCGGCGCGGAAACCCCTCGCCCGCAGGCTTGGAGATAAATAAGCATCATGAATCCCGTCAAAGAACTGGAAAAGCACGGACAAGCCGTCTGGCTGGACTTCCTGGCCCGCGGCTTCATCGCCAAGGGCGACCTGAAGCGGCTAATCGAGACCGACGGCGTCAAGGGCGTCACCTCCAACCCCTCGATCTTCGAGAAGGCGATCGGCAGCTCGGACGAATATGACGCCCCGATCGGCAAGGCGCTGAAGCGCGCCGACCGGACCGTGGCCGATTTGTTCGAGGCCGTCGCGGTCGAGGACATCCAGAATGCGGCCGACGTGCTGCGCCCGGTCTATGACCGCCTCAAGGGCGGCGACGGCTATGTCAGCCTGGAGGTCTCGCCCTATCTCGCCATGGACACGTCAGGCACGGTGGCCGAAGCACGGCGGCTCTGGAAGGACGTTGGCCGCAAGAACCTGATGGTGAAGGTGCCGGCGACGCCCGAGGGCCTGCCGGCGATCGAGCAGCTGATCGGCGACGGCATCAGCATCAACATCACGCTGCTGTTCTCCAAGGCAGTCTACCTGGAGGTCGCCGAAGCCTACATCGCCGGCCTCGAAACATACGTCGCAGGCGGCGGCGATCCCTCGCATGTCGCGAGCGTGGCGAGCTTCTTCGTCAGCCGCATCGACTCCGTGGTCGACAAGCAGCTCGACGACAAGATCGCCCGCGCCAACGACCCGTCCGAGAAGGAGCGGCTCGCCGCGCTCAAGGGCAAGGTCGCGATCGCCAACGCCAAGGTCGCCTACCAGGACTACAAGCGCCTGTTCTCGGGCCCGCGCTGGGAAAAGCTCGCCGCCAAGGGTGCCAAGCCGCAGCGCATGCTGTGGGCCTCGACCGGGACCAAGAACAAGGATTACAGCGACGTCCTCTATGTCGAGGAGCTGATCGGTCCCGACACCATCAACACCGTGCCGCCGGCAACGCTGGATGCGTTCCGTGACCACGGCAAGCCGCGCGACAGCCTGGAAGAGAACGTCGAGGACGCCTACCGCGTGCTGGAAGAGCTGGAGCGCTCCGGCGTCTTGCTCGATGCCATCACCGAGGAGCTGGTCAAGGACGGCGTCAAGCTGTTCGCAGACGCCGCCGACAAGCTCTACGGCGCCGTCGCCCACAAGCGCGCCACCGTGCTTGGGCCCGCGCTGGACCGCCAGCTTCTCTCGCTCGGCGACGGGCTCGGCAAGGCCGTGGCCAAGAGCACGGAGGAATGGCGTGCATCCGCCAAGATCCGCAGGCTGTGGCAGCGTGACAAGTCGGTCTGGACCGGCTCGGACGAGGACAAATGGCTCGGCTGGCTCGACAGCGCCGCCAGGGCCGACGTCGCCGATTACGAGGACTATGCCGGCCGCGTGAAGGGCCAGAAATTCTCCGACGCCGTCGTGCTCGGCATGGGCGGATCGAGCCTCGGGCCGGAGGTGCTGGCCGAGACTTTTGGGAAAAGGCCCGGCTTCCCGAAGCTGCATGTGCTCGACTCCACCGATCCGGCGCAGGTGCGGGCGATGGAGGCCCGGATCGACATCGCCAACACCGTGTTCATCGTTTCCAGCAAGTCCGGCGGCACCACCGAGCCGAACGCGATGAAGGACTATTTCCATCAGCAGGTTGCCAAGGCGGTCGGGCCCAAGGTGAAGACCGGCCACCGCTTCATCGCGGTGACCGATCCCGGCTCGTCGCTGGAGAAGGCGGCCAAGAAGCTGAATTACGCCCGCATCTTCCATGGCGAGCCGTCGATCGGCGGCCGCTATTCGGTGCTGTCGCCGTTCGGCCTCGTGCCGGCGGCAACCGCCGGCATCGACGTCAAGACCTTCGTCAAGCATGCGATCGCGATGGCCCGATCCTGCGGGCCGGACGTGCCGCCGAGCGAAAACCCGGGCGTGCAGCTCGGCCTCGCCATGGGGCTCGCGGGGCTCGAAGGCCGCGACAAGGTGACGATCCTGGCGTCGGAGAAGATCGCCGATTTCGGCGCCTGGGCCGAACAGCTCATCGCGGAATCGACCGGCAAAGAGGGCAAGGGCCTGATCCCGATCGAGGGCGAGCCGCTGGGCGACCCCTCTTCTTACGGCAATGACCGCTTCTTCGTCGACATTCGCATCGAAGGCGAGGCGGACGCCGCCCATGACTCGCAGCTCGCCGCGATCGAAGCGGCCGGCCACCCCCTCGTGCGCATCGTCATGAAGTCGATCGACCATCTCGGCCAGGAGTTCTTCCGCTTCGAGATGGCAACCGCCGTGGCCGGCTCGATCCTCGGCATCAACCCGTTCGACCAGCCGGACGTGGAAGCGGCCAAGATCAAGACTCGCGAGCTCACGGCATCGTTCGAGAAGACCGGCACGTTGCCGGAAGAGCAGCCGGTGGTCAGCACCGATGAGGCCGATCTCTACACCGACGAAGCCAACGCGACTGCGCTGCGCGCCGCCGGCGCCAACGGCGACCTCACCTCGTGGCTCAAGGCGCATCTTTCGCGCTCCAACCACGGCGACTACGTCGCCCTGCTCGGCTATATCGCGCGGGACAAGGTGACCATCGACGCGCTCCAGGCCATGCGGCTAGAGGTGCGTGAGAAGCGGCAGGTCGCGACCTGTGCCGAGTTCGGACCGCGCTTCCTGCACTCCACGGGGCAGGCCTACAAGGGCGGACCCGACAGCGGCGTGTTCCTCCAGATCACCGCTGATGATGCCAAGGACCTGGCGGTGCCGGGCCAGAAGGCCAGCTTTGGCGTGATCAAGGCGGCGCAGGCACGCGGCGATTTCGACGTGCTCACCGAACGCGGCCGGCGTGCGCTGCGCGTGCACCTCAAGGGCGGGCTCAAGAAGGGTCTTGCGGCACTCAATGCGGCGCTTAACGACGCGCTGAACTAAGGGAATATTGCAGATGCAACTCGGCATGATCGGCCTCGGCCGAATGGGCGGCAACATCGTTCGCCGCCTGATGCGCCACGGACATTCGACCGTGGTCTATGACAAGGACGCCAAGGCCGTCGCGGGCCTCGCCGCCGACGGCGCGGTCGGCTCCGCGACGCTCGAGGACTTCATCGCGAAGCTCGAGCGGCCGCGCACGGCCTGGGTGATGCTGCCTGCGGGGCACATCACCCAGACCACGATCGACACCATCGCGGGCGTGATGCAGGCGGGCGACGTCATCATCGATGGCGGCAACACCTTCTGGCAGGACGATGTCCGCCGCGGCAAGGCGCTGAAGGAACGCGGCATCCACTATGTCGACGTCGGCACATCCGGCGGCGTCTGGGGTCTCGACCGCGGCTATTGCATGATGATCGGCGGCGAGAAGCAGGTGGTCGACCGGCTCGATCCGATCTTCGCCGCGCTGGCGCCCGGCGCCGGCGACATTCCGCGCACGGAAGGACGCGACGGCCGCGATCCCCGCATCGAGCAGGGCTACATCCATGCCGGCCCCGTCGGCGCCGGCCATTTCGTCAAGATGATCCACAACGGCATCGAATACGGCCTGATGCAGGCCTATGCCGAAGGGTTCGACATCCTCAAGAACGCCAACATCGAGGCTCTCCCGGCGGATCACCGCTACGATTTCGATCTCGCCGACATCGCCGAAGTGTGGCGGCGCGGCAGCGTGATCCCGTCCTGGCTGCTCGACCTCACCTCGACGGCGCTCGCCGACAGTCCGCAGCTCGCGGAATATTCCGGCTTCGTGGAGGATTCCGGCGAAGGACGCTGGACCGTCAATGCGGCGATCGACGAGGCCGTGCCGGCCGAAGTTTTGACCGCGGCGCTCTACACACGTTTCCGTTCCCGCCAGGAACACACCTTCGCCGAAAAAATTCTCTCCGCGATGCGCGCGGGTTTTGGCGGCCACAAGGAGCCGAAGCAGCCGGGCGCCGCGAAGTCCAAATAAGAGCTCAGTAAGCGTACCCAAGCGAAGGCCGACAATTCGTGACAAAAGACCCGCAAGTAAAGCGCAAGCCGGAAAATTGCGCCTTCGTCATCTTTGGCGTGACCGGCGACCTCACTCATCGGCTGGTGATGCCGTCGCTCTACAATCTGGCGGCCGAGCATCTGTTGCCGGAAAAGTTCTGCGTCGTCGGCGTGGCCCGCAGGGGGCAGTCGGATGACGAACTGCGCAACAGCCTGTTGAAGGGACTGCGCCAGTTCGCGACCCGTCCCGTGGACGACGACATCGCAAAGAAGCTGCTGGAATGCGTGACCTTCGTCGAGGCCGATCCGAAGGACCCGCCGTCGTTCGATCGCCTGCGCGAGCACCTGGATTCGCTGGAATGCGCGCAGGAAACCGGCGGCAACCGGCTGTTCTATCTGGCAACGCCGCCCACTGCGTTCGCACCGACGGCGCGCGAGCTCGGCCGCACCGGCATGATGAAGGAGAACGGCGCCTGGCGGCGGCTGGTGATCGAAAAGCCGTTCGGGACCGACCTCGCCTCGGCCAAGGCGCTGAACGCCGAGTTGCTGAAGATCATGGACGAGCACCAGATCTACCGGATCGATCATTATCTCGGCAAGGAGACCGTGCAGAACATCCTGGTGCTGCGCTTTGCCAACGGCATGTTCGAGCCGATCTGGAATCGCAACCACATCGACCACATCCAGATCACGGTGGAGGAGAAGCTCGGCGTCGGCCATCGCGGCGGCTTCTACGATGCCACCGGCGCGCTGCGCGACATGGTGCCGAACCATCTGTTCCAGCTGATGTCGCTGGTCGCAATGGAGCCGCCGGCCCGCTTCGACGCCCATTCCGTGCGCTCCGAGAAGGCCGAGGTGCTCACGTCGATCCAGCAGCCGAGCCGGGAGGATGCGCTGAGAAACTCGGTCCGCGCGCAATATCTCGCAGGCCGCGTCGGCGACGACGATATCCCGGACTATCGCAAGACCGAGGACGTCAAGCCCGGCAGCAGCACCGAGACTTTCGTTGCGCTGAAGCTGATGATCGACAATTGGCGCTGGGCCGGCGTGCCCTTCTATTTGCGCACCGGCAAGGCGCTGGGCCACAAGCGCACCGAGGTCGCGATCAAGTTCAAGCAGGCACCGCTGTCGATGTTCTCAGGCACGACAGTCGATCGCCTGTCGCAGAACTTTCTCACCATCGGCATTGCGCCGACCGAGACCATCGAGCTTCAGTTCAATGCCAAGATCCCGGGACCGAGCGTCACCATCGACGGCGTCGAGATGAAGTTCCGCTATGGCGATTATTTCCGAGCCGACCCCTCGACCGGCTACGAGACGCTGATCTACGACTGCATGATCGGCGACAACATCCTGTTCCAGCGCGCCGACGGCATCGAGGCCGGATGGCAGGCGGTGCAGCCGTTCCTGGACGCCTGGAAAAGCGCGGGCACCAACGGCATCGAGACCTACGAAGCCGGCAGCGACGGCCCGGCCTGCGCCGACGAGCTGCTCCGGCGCGACGGACGAAGCTGGCGGAAATTTTCGTGATGGCGGCGGCCGGACTGCCGAAGCTGATCGCCGTGGCCGACGCCGGGGCGCTGGCGCAGGCCGCGGCCGAGCGGGTGATGGCGCGGATCGCCGCCAACCCCTCGCGCATCGCGATCTGCCTCACCGGCGGCTCCAGCCCGAAGAAGCTCTATCAATTGCTCGGCAGCGCCCCCTGGCGTGGCAAGATCCCGTGGGACCGCGTGCACTGGTTCATCGGAGACGAGCGGTTCGTGCCCGACAGCGATCCCCTCAACAACATGGTGGTCGCGCGCGCGACGTTTCTCGACCGCAATGCGCCGTCCGGCCATATCCACCCGATCCCGACCACGGCCGACAATCCGGACCGAAGCGCCGAGGCCTATGCGCGCGAGCTGCAGGCCTTCTACGGTTCTGAAAGTCTCGATCCGGCGCGGCCGCTGTTCGATCTGGTGCTGATGGGCGCCGGCCCCGACGGCCACACCGCCTCGCTCTTCCCGGGCTTCCCCGAAATCGAGGAGACCGAACGCTGGGTCGTCGGGGTGCCCAAAGCCAATGTCGCGCCTTTCGTGCCGCGGGTGTCGCTCACTTTGCCCGCTCTGGCGTCCTGCCGCGAAATGCTGTTCGAGATTGCCGGGCACGACAAGCAGCCGATCTTGACGCGCCTCGTCAATGGCGAGACTCTGCCGGCGTTACGCGCGCGCTCGAATGGTGAGACCGTCTGGCTGGTCGACCAGGCCGCGCTTCCGGAGGGAATTCGTGGCGGGCGTTGAAGCACCTTGTGCATTGATCGTGATGGGCGTGTCGGGTTCGGGCAAGAGCACGGTCGCGGAAGCGCTCGGCGAGCGGCTCGGCTGGCGCTTCGAGGACGGCGACAGCTTTCATCCCGCCGGCAATGTCGAGAAGATGCGGGCCGGCCATCCCCTCACCGACGAGGACCGCTGGCCCTGGCTCAACGCCATCGCCGACGAGATCGCCCGGGTTTGCGACGAGGGCGGGCATGTCATCATCGCCTGCTCGGCACTGAAGCACACCTATCGCGACGTGCTGCTGCGTGGACGCGACGACGTCCGCTTCGTGTTCCTGAAGGGCACCAAGGAGCTGATCGCCGAGCGGCTCGCGCAACGCAAGGGCCATTTCATGCCGCCGGGGCTGCTGACGAGCCAGTTCGACACGCTGGAGCCGCCGGAGGCGGGCGAGCACGTCATCACCGTCTCGATCGACGAAACCGTCGAAGCGATCGTGGACGGCATCGTGCGGCAGCTGAAGCTGGGCGGGGCGAAGCGCTGAGACCTGGAAACCTGAAGGTTCTGTCATGACGCAAATCTCCCTCGTGGTGTCCGACGTCGACGGCACGCTGCTGACCAAGGACAAGACGCTGACGGAACGTGCGAGGAGTGCGGTGCAGCGGCTGCACAAGGCCGGCATCGGCTTCACCATCACGTCCAGTCGTCCCGCCATCGGCATGCGCTTCCTGATCGAGCCGCTGGCGCTCTGGCTACCCGTCGGCCCGTTCAACGGCTCCTCGATCGTCGATCCCGAGATGCGGCCGGTGGAGCAGCATCTCATCCCGGCAAGCGCGGCCGAGCGGTCCCTGAAAATCCTCCGCGAATTCGGCGCCGACATCTGGCTGTTCACTTATGACAAATGGCTAATCGACAATCCGAGCGGCAAATACGTCGCGCATGAGCAGCATACGATCCGCTCCGATCCCACCATCGTGACGGATTTCTCGCCTTACCTTGCCAGTGCGTGCAAGATCGTCGGCGCCAGCGCCGATGCCGCCGGCCTCGAGGCTTGCGAGAAGGCGATGCAGAAGGCGCTCGGCAGCGAAGCCACCGCCGTGCGTTCGCAGACCTATTATCTCGACATCACCCCGCCCGGCTTCAACAAGGGCACCTTCGTCGAGGCGATGGCCAAGCGCTTGGACATTGAGACCGGCGCCGTCGCCACCATCGGCGACATGCAGAACGACCTCGCGATGTTCGCCGTCAGCGGCGTCTCGATCGCCATGGGCAACGCCACCGACAGCGTCAAGGACCAGGCGACGCACGTCACCGCTACCAATGAGCAGGATGGTTTTGCGGAGGCGATGGAGATGATCTTGAAGCGGAATGGGGTTGGCTGAGCTTGATGTGAAGAGCCTCGACAGGCTCCTCCACTGCGGTGCGTTCCCTCCCCTCTTGTGGGGGAGGGAACGGAGAGAGCGCTACTACTTCGACCGCTGCACCGCCGGCTTGTCGCACTGCTGCCTTGCCGCCGACAGGTTATGCGCGGTGTTGATCAGCGCGATGTGGGTCAGCGCCTGCGGGAAATTGCCGGTCTGGCGCCGGGCGACTGAATCGTATTCCTCGGCCAGCAGCCCGACGTCGTTCGCGATGCCGGCCACGCGATCGAGCAAGATCTGCGCCTTGTCGAGATCGCCGGCGAGCACATGGGCATCGGCGAGCCACAGGCTGCAGGCCAGGAACGCGCCTTCGAGCGGCGGCTGCCCTGCAGGCAGCTCGCGCGGATCGTGCCGCAGGACGAAGCCGTCGCGCACCAGGCATGTCTCGACCGCGGCGATGGTGCCACGGATGCGCGGGTCCGACGGCGGCAGGAAGCCCACGGCCGGCAGCAGCAGCACGCTGGCATCGAGCAGTTTCGAGCCGTAGGATTCGACGAAGGCATTCTCCTCCGCGTCAAATCCCCTGTTGCAGACGTCGCGATGAATGGCCTCGCGCAAGGCGCGCCAGTGCAACAGCGGCGCCTTGAAGCCGAAGGTCTCCGCGCTCTTGATGCCGCGGTCGAAGGCGACCCAGGTCATCACCTTGGAGAAGACGTAGTGCCTGGGCTGGCCGCGCCGCTCCCAGATGCCGTGATCGGGCTGGTCCCAGACTTCGGCCAGATGATTGAGCACGGCACATTCCAGCGCCCATGTCGTTTCGTCGTCGAGCTTGAGCTTGGCCATGCGCGACTGGTGGAAGGCGTCGATCAATTCGCCATAGACGTCGAGCTGGAGCTGCGCATGTGCAGCATTGCCGACGCGCACCGGCTTTGCGCCCTCATAGCCGTCGAGCCAGCCCGCCTCCCATTCCAGCAGGCGCCGCTGGCCCCAGATGCCGTACATGATCTGCATGTTCGCGGGCGAGCCGGCGGCGGCGCGCAGCAGCCAATTGTGCCAGGCCGAGGCTTCCTCGGTATAGCCGGAGTTCATCAGCGCCAGCAGCGTGAAGGTAGCGTCGCGCAGCCAACAGAAGCGATAATCCCAATTCCTGCTGCCGCCGAGTTTCTCCGGCAATGAGGTGGTGGGCGCCGCGACGATGCCGCCGGTCGGGCCGAACGTCAGCGCCTTCAGCGTGATCAGCGAGCGCACGATCAGGTCGTGATACTCGCCGTCGCGGGTGCAATGACTGCACCAGTCCTTCCAGAACTGCTCCGTCTCCCGGAGCGCGATCTCCGGATCGATCGGCGCGGGCGGATCGAGATGCGAGGGGCCGTAGGTCAGCACGAACGGCACGGTCTCGCCGGCTTTCACCTCGAAGTCGGACACCGTGGTCAGGTCCTCGCCGCGGGTCTCGACCGGCGTGCGCAGCACCGTCATGTCCTGGCCGGCGATTGCCATCAGGGAATGGTCGATCCGCCGCACCCAGGGAATATCGATGCCGAAGCCGAAGCGGATCACGAGCTCCATCCGCATCTTCACGGTGCCCGTAACGCCGCGCACCAGCCGAACGACGTCGGACGCCTTGCCGCGCGGCGGCATGAAGTCGATCAGCGCGACGGTCCCGCTCTTCGTCTCAAAACGCGTTTCGAGGATGAGGGTATCGCCGAGATAGCGGCGCGACGTCTTGGTGACGTCCTCGCTAGGCGCGATCAGCCAGCGGCCGTTCTTGTGGGTGCCGAGGATGGCGGCAAAGCAGGCGTCGGAATCGAAGGCGGGCCAGCACAGCCAATCGATCGAGCCGTTGCGCCCGACCAGCGCCGCGGTCTCGCAATCGCCGATCAGCGCATAATCCTCGATCCTCTGAGACAATGCCGTACGAGCCTTGAAAGCAGCCCTTGGTAGCCCTTGCGCGTCAACTCCCGCCATTCAGCGAACGTTCCCGCGTCGCCGCTCGCAAGGCCGTGAGATCGACCTTCGCGGCGATCTTGTCGAGCGCAACGGGAAGGCGCTGACGCCAGTTCGGATGTTCGTCGATCGTGCCGGGAATGTTGGGCTGGTCGATCACGCCGAGCAGATCCTCCATGGAGACCGCGAGCAGCCGCGACGGCGTGCGCGACAGGAAGGCCAGCACCGAATAGAGGTCATTGGCACGAATGCCGTTCTGGCGCAGGATCTCGTCGAGCCTGCCGAGCGCATCCCAGCGCGCCTGGTCGTTCTCGCCGGGATCGAGCCCAAGCGAGCGCTTCATCTTGAGATCGCCAAAGGAGCGCCAGCCGGCATAGGTCGACAGATCATGCGTGTTCAGCGTGACCAACGCGTTGGGCCGGTAATGGTCGACGTTGCGGAAGTGGCCGGCATCGTCGCGCTCGAACATCATGACGAGATAGGACCAGATGCCGAAATCCTGCATGGTCTCACGGAAACCTTCCGGCACGGTGCCGAGGTCCTCGCCGATCACGATGCATTTGTGGGCCGCGCTCTCGCGCGCCACGGCGCCAAGCAGCGCCTCGAACGGCATCTGCACATAGGCGCCGTTGTCCGGCTTGAAGCCGCGCGGCACGAGATAAAGCCGCTTCAGGCCGAGCACGTGGTCGAGCCTGATCGCGCCGGCATGGCGCATTGACGCCGCCAGCATGTCGGCGAACGGCACGAAGGATTGGGCTTCCAGGCCGCCGGCGTTGAAGCCGGCAAGGCCCCAGTCCTGGCCGATGGTGTTGAGCACGTCGGGCGGCGCACCGACGGCGAGATGACGGGAGATCGCCATCTGCTCGTTCCAGGCATCGAAGCCGTTGGACTGCACGCCGACGGCGACATCGAGATAGAGCCCGACGCGCATGCCGAGCCGGCCGGCAAGCTCCTTGGCCGCATGCAGCTGGCTATCTGCGGTCCATTGCACGAATTCGACGAACTCGACCTCGCGCTTGGCAGGCCCATTGCGCAAGCCGGCGCATTTCGCCTCATCCGGTTGCTGCCATTCAACCGGCCATTCCCACCATGGCGCGGTGAAACGATGGCGCAGCACCTCGAAGCAGGCGAAGCGGGACAATAGCGGCGCGCGGGCGGTGCGGAAGGCGTCGAACGCCTTGCGGCGCGCCTCGCTGGCCGTCGTCGCGAAGCTGTCAAAGGCGGCGCGCAGGCCCAGCCATTTCAACGCCGCCATGTCGGCATAGGGGACGCGATCGCCTTGGCGCAGACGGGCCGCGGTCGCGGCCGCGTCGGGCACGAGGTCTGCGGAGAATTCGGGAATGGCCTCGACGTCGATATAGAGCGGGTTGAGGAACAGCCGGCTGTTCGGCGAATAGGGGCTGCAATCGGCCGGGTGGTCGTCGAACAGGACATGCAACGGATTGAGGCCGACACCATCGGCCCCGAACTGCTTGGCGAGCCGGACGAGATCGGCCAGATCGGTGAAATCGCCGATGCCCCAATTGCGGTTCGAACGGACGCTGTAGAGCTGCACGGCCAGCAGCCAGCCGCGGTCGAAATCACCGCCGAAGGCGCGCTCGGGCGCCACGATCATCGGCACCTCTTCCGTCACACCTTCGGCATCGGTCAGTGTCAACCGGTGATAGCCGAGCGGCAGGCCGGCAGGCCAGGCGATCACGGGCTCGCGCGTCTCGCCCTCGGCAATCACCTCCCCCTTTGCGGCCAATTTCCACTTGAGCGGCGGCGCGCCGATTGTCGCCAATTCGGTGCGCGGATGACCCAAGGCACGGACCACGACCGGCCCGCTGACGAAGCGGTAAACCCGCTTCTCCGGCAGGGCGTCGAGGATGGATTTGAGGGCCACGGGATCGGTGACCCGCAGCTTTCCGAGGGCGTCGATGAATTCGGATTGAACGCCCTTGATGCGGGCTTGAGCTAAAAGATCCATTCGGCACGCAGCTTGCAGGCCATTCTTCGGCCGGGGGCATTGATTTTAACGAGGTCGAGGAAGAGGTTAGTCAGGGGTAACTCGCAAACCGCACCACCCGTTCCCGAGGGAACCAATGACACACAAGCGGCTTTCTATAGTGGTACCAAGCGTAGGTTCCCGACAAGGGAAACGGGCTCCTGCTTTCTTGTCAATGGCATCACCGTGAACAAGACAATTCAAACTGTCGAGAGCGCCGCTGCCGGCAGCGCTTTCCTCATCGAAGACATCTATCCCCTGATCGATGGCGGCCGCTTCGCCGTGAAACGGATCGCGGGCGAACGGGTCGAGGTCTGGGCCGACATCTATCGCGACGGCGACGCCGTGATGGGAGCCGCGCTGATCTGGCGACAGGAGCAGGACCGCGAATGGCAGAGCGAGCCGATGATCCCTCACGGCAATGACCGCTGGTCCGGCGGATTCACACCCGTTGAGACCGGCCAATATGTCTACGCGATCGAGGCCTGGACCGACGAGTTCGCCACCTGGTCGCACGGGGTCGCGCGCAAGCAGCGAATGGGTGCCGATGTCAGCCTGGATGCGATCGAGGGGGCCGGGCTCCTGACCAAAGCACATGGCGCGCGACAGGACGCCGCTGACGTCATCGTCAGACAGTGCGAGGATTATCTTCAGACTGGCGATGTCGCCACACTGCTTGCGGCCGAGCTCGGCAATGCCATGGCCGAGAGCCAGTCCCGGCCTGACCTGACCCGCTCGCAGCCCTTCCCGCTGACCGTCGACCGCGACAAGGCGCGCTTCGGCGCCTGGTATCAGATGATGCCGCGCAGCCAGAGCCGGGTCGCCGGTCAGCACGGCACGCTGCGCGACTGCATCGCCCGCGTGCCTGATATCGCCGCGATGGGTTTTGACGTGCTCTATTTCACGCCGATCCACCCGATCGGCCGTCGCCGCCGCAAGGGCCACAACAATGCGCCGGTGGCAACCGAAGGCGAGCCCGGCTCGCCCTATGCAATCGGAGCCGCCGAGGGCGGCCACGATGCGCTGCATCCCGAGCTCGGCACCATCGAGGATTTTCGTGCACTGGTCGCGACCTGCCTGGAATACGGTCTCGAGCTCGCGCTCGATTTCGCCGTGCAATGCTCGCCCGACCATCCCTGGCTGACGCAGCATCCGGAATGGTTCAAATGGCGGCCGGACCGCTCGGTGCGGACGGCGGATGGACCCTATTCGGACATCGTGATCCCCGATTTCAACTCCGTCGACAGGGCCGGGCTGTGGAATGGGTTTCGCGACGCCATGCTGTTCTGGATCGACCAAGGCGTCACCATCTTCGCCATCGACAACCACGACACCGCGCCGCTTGCGTTCTGGGACTGGCTGATCCGCGACATCCGCCGCCGGCATCCCGAGGTGATCCTGTTCTCCAAGACGTTTTCACGGCCGAAGCTGATGAAGGGCCTCGCCAAGCTCGGCTTTGCGCAGTCCTTTACTTATTTCCCCTGGCGCACCTCGCGGTGGGAGCTGGAGCAATATCTTGGCGAGCTGACGCGCTATCCCGAGCGCGACTTCTATCGCCCGAACCTGTTCGTCAATACGCCCGATCTGCTGCCCTATCATCTCCAGAGCGGCGAAGCCTGGGCGTTCAAGTCACGCGTTGCGCTGGCGGCGACATTGTCGGGCAGTTACGGCGTCTACAGCGGATTCGAGCTGCTGGAACACGAGGCGATGCCGGGCCGCGAGGAATATCTGAATTCCGAGAAATACCAGATCCGGCAACGCGACTGGGACCGGCCCGGCAACATCAAGTCCTACATCGCCGCGCTCAACCGCATCCGCAACGACAACGCCGCGCTCCAGCAAACCGCGAACCTGCGTTTTCTCGGCATCGAGGACGGCGAAACGATCGCCTTCGTCAAGGAGGCGGCCGAGCCGGCCAATACCGTCGTCATCGTGATCGCGCTTTCGGGCCATTTGCGCGAGTGCTGGCTGCCGCTCGGCGACGTCACCGTTGACGCCGGCGGGCAGCGGCACCATGTGACGACACTCGAAAACCTTCTCACCGGGGAACAGTCCCGCATCGAATGGGGCGGGATCAGGTTGCGTATCGATCCCGACGGCGATCCGGCGCTCTTGTTCCGCTGCCTGGCGTAAGGGGTCACGCCATGAATGTTCTGTCTTCCGTCGACACCAAGAAGCTTGAGGCTGCCGAAATCGTGGATGAGCTCTGGTACAAGGACGCCATTATCTATCAGCTCCACGTCAAGGCCTTCGCCGACAGCAACAATGACGGGATCGGCGATTTCGCCGGTCTGACCGAGAAGCTGCCCTATCTCCAGGAGCTCGGCGTCACCGCGCTGTGGCTTTTGCCGTTCTACCCCTCGCCCGGCCGCGACGACGGCTACGACATCGCCGACTACGGCTCGGTCAATCCCGATTTCGGGACGATGAAGGATTTCAAGCGCTTCATCCAGGAAGCGCAGAAGCGCGGTCTGCGCGTCATCACCGAGCTCGTCGTCAACCACACCTCGGACCAGCACAAATGGTTCAAGCGCGCGCGCCGCAGCCATCCCGGCTCCAGCGCCCGCAACTGGTATGTCTGGAGCGACACCGACCAGAAATACCAGGGCACACGAATCATCTTCACCGACACCGAGAAGTCGAACTGGACCTGGGATCACGAGGCCGGCGCGTTCTACTGGCACCGCTTCTTCTCGCACCAGCCGGATCTCAATTTCGACAATCCGCGCGTGGTCAGCGCGCTGATCCAGGTGATGAAGCGCTGGCTGGACGCCGGCGTCGACGGCTTCCGCCTCGATGCCATTCCCTATCTGTGCGAACGCGACGGCACCAACAACGAAAACCTCCCCGAGACGCATGCGATCATCAAGCGCCTGCGCCACGAGCTGGATTCCTACTCCAAGGGCAAGCTGCTGCTGGCCGAGGCCAATCAATGGCCGGAGGACGTGCAGGAGTATTTCGGCCGTGGCGACGAGTGCCACATGGCCTATCACTTCCCGCTGATGCCGCGCATCTACATGGCGATCGCGCAGGAGGACCGCTTCCCGATCACCGACATTCTGCGTCAGACGCCGGACATTCCGGCAAGCTGCCAATGGGCGCTGTTCCTGCGCAACCATGACGAGCTGACGCTGGAGATGGTCACCGACGTCGAGCGCGATTATCTCTGGACCACCTACGCCAACGACCCCCGCGCCCGCATCAATGTCGGCATCCGCAGGCGCCTTGCGCCGTTGATGGATAATGACCGGCGCAAGATCGAGCTGATGAACTCGCTGCTGCTGTCCTTCCCCGGCACGCCGATCATCTATTACGGCGACGAGATCGGCATGGGCGACAACATCTATCTCGGCGACCGCAACGGCGTCCGCACGCCGATGCAGTGGAGCCCGGACCGCAATGGCGGCTTCTCACGCTGCGACCCGGCCCGCCTCTACGCGCCGCTGATCATGGATCCCGTCTACGGCTACGAATCGGTGAACGTGGAGGCGCAGTCGCGCAGCCTGTCGTCGTTGCTCAGCGCCACCAAGCGGCTGATCTCGGTGCGCAAGTCGACGCTCGCTTTCGGCCGCGGCACCATGACCTTCATCCGTCCGGCCAACCGCGCCGTGCTCGCCTATGTCCGACAATACCGCGACGAGGTGATCCTCTGCGTCGCCAATTTGTCGCGCGCCGCGCAGGCCACCGAACTCGACCTGTCGCCGTGGAAGGACCGCATCCCGCAGGAGATGCTGGGACGGACGCGTTTTCCGGCGATCGGCGAACTGCCCTACATGATCACGCTGGGCCCCTACGGCTTCTACTGGTTCCAGCTTCAGGAGCGCGACAAGTCCGAGCCGGTGACGCCGCGCGCGGTGCCGGAATTCGAGACGCTGGTGGTGCCGGTGAATTCGAACTGGGTGTCGCTCGCCCGCGAGCGCGGCGTGTTCGAGCGCGACGTTCTGCCGGGCTTCCTGTCACGAACGCGGTGGTATCCCGAGCACAATCCCAAGCACATCAAGACCGCGCTGACCTCGGCGGTACCGTTCTGCGACATCGGCGACAACAGGCCCTGGATCGCGTTCTTTGAGAGGCCGGACCAGGACGCTGCGCCGCGTTACGTGCTGCCGATGCAGATCGAGTGGGTGCGCTTCGACCGCGAGCGGTTCAACCCGAAGGCGCTCGCCGCCGTGCGCCAGGGCGCGCGCGAGGGTACGCTGCTCGACGTGGCGACCGATCAGATCTTCATCGGCCTGTTCCTGCGCAACCTGTCGCAGAACCTGGTGGTGGAAGAGAACAATCTGCGGCTGGAGTTCAAGGCGACCAGCCGCTTCGCCGATTACACCATCAAGGAGCCCGAACGCATCCGCGCGATCGAGCAATCGAACAGCACCGCGCTGGTCGACAACCAGTACGTCGCCAAGCTCTATCGCCAGCTCGAAAGCGGAATCAACCCCGAGATCGAGATCGGCCATTATCTCACCGAGGTCGCGCGCTTTGCCAATACGCCGGCGTTGCTCGGCAGCGTCGAGCTGGTCGAGGGCGATCAGCGCAGCACGCTCGGCGTGTTGCATGCCTATGTCGAGAACCAGGGTGACGGCTGGACCGTGACCACGGGTTATCTCGATCGCTATATCGACGAGCAACGCGTGTTGTCGGCGGGCGAAGCGCCGCGCGAGACCCAGGAGCAAGCGCCTTATCTGCACTTCATCGCGCAGATCGGCCGGCGGCTCGGCGAGTTGCATGTTGCCCTGGCGGCGGCAAAGCCGGACGATCTCGCCCCGGAGCCGATCGGCTCTGCGCACGTCAAACGCCTCGTGTCCGACCTCAAGGCGCGCGCCGAGCGGATTTTCGAACGGCTGGCCGACAGCCGCGACGGCCTGCGGGAGGCGGACCGGCCGCTGATCGACCAGCTCGCCGCCGTGCGCGCGTCCCTGCCCGACCACCTGAATGCGCTATTGCCTTCCGGGATCGGCGGGCTGAACATCCGTCATCATGGCGACTTCCGCCTCGGGCAGACTCTGATCGTGAAGGACGATATCTTCATCATCGACTTCGACGGCAATCCCCGTGTGCCGCTGGCCGACAAGCGGCGCAAGCTGCCTGCCGCGCGCGACGTCGCCGGCCTGATCCGCTCGATCGATCTTTCGGTTAACGCGGCGCTGAGCCGCGCACTCACGGGTGCCTCCGACGAGCAGGGCCGGATCACCGCAGCGCTCGACGAATGGCGCGAGCGAGCCGCCGCAACGTTCCTGTCCGCCTATCGCGAGGCCGCGACCGATCGACGGCTGTGGCCGGAGGATCGGCAATCCGCGGAAGGCCTGTTAAGGTTTTTCCTGCTTGATCAAGCCTTCGATGAAGTAGAGTACGAGCTGTCCAACCGGCCTGAGGGGCTCCATGCGCCGCTGACCGGACTGCTTCGCATTCTGTCCAGTGCCGGGAGCGAAGCCCATGCCTAAACTGCCTGCCGAGGCCTACGCGATCATCGAGGGCCGCCACTCCGACCCCTTCCACTATCTCGGGCTGCATCCCGAGGACGGTAAAAGCGTGGTGCGCGCCTTTCTCCCCGAGGCCTCAAATGTCGAGGCAGTCGGCGAGCGTGGCGAAGTCGCTCCGCTCGACCGCGTGCACGATTCCGGCCTGTTCATCGGGGCCCTGCCCAATGGCTCGAAGCACTATCAGCTGCGCGCAAAATTCGGAGGCAACGTCGTCGAGTTCGAGGACGCCTATCGCTTTCCGCCGATCCTGACCGATTTCGACCTCTATTTGCTCGGCGAAGGCACCGATCAGCGCCTCTATGACAAGCTCGGGGCGCATCCGATGCGGCTCGAAGGCGTCGACGGCATCGGCTTCGTGGTGCTGGCACCGAACGCGCGGCGCGTCTCCGTGGTCGGCGATTTCAATTTCTGGGACGGACGGCGCCATCCCATGCGGGTACGCGGCAGCGGCTATTGGGAGCTGTTCATCCCGCATGCGAAAATTGGCGATCACTACAAGTTCGAGATCATCGGCCCGCACGGCCATTTGCTTCCGCTGAAATCAGACCCGATGGCCTTTGCCAGCGAAGTGCGGCCAAAGACGGCCTCCATCGTGTTCGACGAGGCGGATCTGGCGCGTCCGCGCCCGGCGCCTGACGGGATCAACGCGCTGTCGGCGCCGATGTCGATCTACGAGGTCCATCTCGGCTCGTGGCGTCGCAAGAACGGCGACGAATGGCTGACCTATCGCGAGCTGGCCGAACAACTGCCGGCCTATGCCCGCGACATGGGCTTCACCCATCTCGAATTCCTGCCCGTGAGCGAGCATCCCTTCGACGGCTCCTGGGGCTATCAGCCGACCGGCCTCTATGCGCCGACCAGCCGCTTCGGCACGCCGGAGGATTTTGCCGCCCTCGTCGATGCCTGCCACCGCGAAGGCGTCGGC
This sequence comes from Bradyrhizobium sp. TM239, assembly GCF_036247985.1. Taxonomy (NCBI): domain Bacteria; kingdom Pseudomonadati; phylum Pseudomonadota; class Alphaproteobacteria; order Hyphomicrobiales; family Nitrobacteraceae; genus Bradyrhizobium; species Bradyrhizobium sp. TM239. Next base: position 106,706 of record NZ_BTIR01000018.1, read on the forward strand.
GTGCTGCTCGATTGGGTGCCCGGTCACTTCCCGGACGATCCGCACGGGCTCGGCAGTTTCGACGGCACCGCGATCTACGAGCACGCCAACCCGCTCCAGGGCCGCCACCTCGACTGGGGCACCTTGATCTACAATTACGGCCGCACCGAAGTGACGAACTTCCTGGTGTCGAACGCGCTGTTCTGGATGGAGCGTTATGCGATCGACGGCTTACGCGTCGATGCCGTCGCGTCCATGCTCTATCTCGACTACAGCCGGCCGCCCGGCGCCTGGATCCCGAACCAATATGGCGGCCGCGAAAACATCGAGGCCATCAACTTCCTGCGCCGCTTCAACACCGAGGTCTTCGCACGCTTCCCGCAGGCGACCACGGCGGCCGAGGAGTCCACCGCATGGCCGCAGGTCTCGCGCCCGGTCGAATTCGGCGGGCTCGGCTTCGGCTACAAGTGGAACATGGGCTGGATGCACGACACGCTGAACTACATCAGCAAGGACCCGATCCACCGCAAGCACCATCACGGCGACATCCTGTTCGGCCTACACTACGCCTTCTCGGAAAACTTCATCCTGCCGCTCTCGCATGACGAGGTCGTGCACGGCAAGCGCTCGATCCTCGGCCGCATGCCCGGCGACGAGTGGCAGCGCTTTGCGAATTTGCGCGCCTATTACAGCTTCATGTTCGGCCATCCCGGCAAGAAGCTGCTGTTCATGGGCGCGGAAATCGCCCAAAGCCGCGAATGGAATCACGACCAGTCGCTCGACTGGCACCTGCTCGAATACAAGTTTCACTCCGGCATCCAGGCGCTGATCCGCGACCTCAACCGGCTTTACCGCGCGGTGCCGGCGCTGCACCAGATGGACTGCGACCAGGCCGGGTTCGAATGGTTGGTCACGGATGACGCCAACCGCAACGTGTACGCCTGGCTGCGCAAGGGATTCGAGGAGCACGAGCGGTGTCTCGTCATCATCAACTTCTCTCCCAATGTCTATCGCAACTATCGGGTTCGCGCGCCCTTTGCCGGCAAGTGGAAGGAAGTGTTCAATTCGGACTCCGCCCATTATGGCGGCAGCAATGTCGGGAACATCGGCGAGGTTCATGCCGTTGAAGGCAAGGCGCCCGAGCTGCGCCTCACCATTCCGCCGCTCGCCGCGATCTTCCTCGTTCCGGAAAGCTGACACATGCGCCTGACTGCTGGATCGCCTGCACGCCTCGGCGCAAGCTGGGACGGACGCGGCACCAATTTCGCGCTGTTCTCCGCCAACGCACAGAAGGTCGAGCTCTGCCTGTTCGACGCGCAAGGCCGCCGCGAGCTCGAACGCATCGAGCTGCCTGAAAGAACCGAGGATGTCTGGCACGGCTATCTCAACGACGTCTCGCCCGGCCAGCTCTACGGCTATCGCGTGCACGGCCCCTACGAGCCCGAGCACGGCCACCGCTTCAACGCGAACAAGCTGCTGCTCGATCCCTATGCCAAGCGGCTCGCGGGACGTCTGGTCTGGAGCGATGCGCATTTTGCCTACCGCACCGGGAGCGCGCGCGAGGATCTGTCCTTCGACCGGCGCGACAATGCCCGCGGCATGCCCAAGGCCGTCGTGGTCGACGAGACCTTCAACTGGGGCCGCCGCGAGATCCGTCCCAACATCCCCTGGGAAGACACCGTCATCTACGAGGCTCACGTCAAGGGTTTGACCCAGAAGCGCGACGACGTGCCGCCGAACCTGCGCGGCACCTATGGCGGGCTGTCCTCGCCGGCGATGATCGAGCACCTGAAGAAGCTCGGCGTCACCACGATCGAGCTGCTGCCGGTGCACAGCTTCGTCGACGACCGCATCCTGGTGGAGAAGAAGCTCGCCAATTACTGGGGCTACAACACGCTCTCCTTCTTCGCGCCGGAGCTGCGCTACGCCCAGGACAATGCACTCGACTCCTTCCGCACCACGGTGGCGCGCCTGCACGATGCCGGCATCGAGGTGATGCTCGACGTCGTCTACAACCACACCGCCGAAGGCAATCATCTCGGCCCGACGCTGTGCTACCGCGGCATCGACAACGCCTCCTATTACTGGCTCAACCGCGAGAACCCGCGCTATTACGACGACTTCACCGGCTGCGGCTCGTCGGTCAATCTCACCCATCCGCGCGTGCTGCAGATGGTGATGGATTCCTTGCGCTATTGGGTCGAGGTCTGCCACGTCGACGGCTTCCGCTTCGACCTTGCCACCACGCTCGCGCGCGGGCCGAACGGTTATGATCGCGGCATCTCGTTCCTGACCGCGATCCGGCAGGATCCGGTGCTCGCGACGGTCAAGCTCGTCGCCGAACCCTGGGACCTCGGCCTCGGCGGTTACCAGGTCGGCGCATTTCCCTCGCAATGGTCGGAATGGAACGATCGCTATCGCAGCGCCATGCGCCGCTACTGGAGCGGCGAAGGCAGCCTGATCGGCGACATCTCCAGCCGGATGACGGCATCCTCCGACCTGTTCAACCACGACGGACGGCGGCCGCGCGCCAGCATCAACCACATCACCGTCCACGACGGCTTCACGCTCGCCGACCTCTTCAGCTACAACGAGAAGCACAACGAGGCCAACGGCGAGGACAACCGCGACGGCTCCAACGACAACCACAGCAACAATTGCGGTGTCGAGGGCCCGACCGACGATCCGAACATCATCAGCCTACGCCGCCAGCTTCGCAAGAACGTGCTGGCCTGCCTGATGCTGGCGCAGGGCATTCCGCTGATCCTCGCCGGCGACGAGGTCGGCAACTCGCAATCCGGCAACAACAACGCCTATTGCCAGGACAACGAGATCGGCTGGGTCGGCTGGGACAATCTCGGCAAGGAGGGCGACGACATGGTCGATTTCGTCGGCCATCTCGCCGACATCCGCCGCCGGTTCTCACAGCTTCGCAGCCATCGCTGGCTCGACGGCCGCCCGGCCGACGGCGTGTCCTACGGCGCATTGTGGCTGACACCTGCCGGCGACGAGATGACGGAGAACGACTGGAAATTCCCGGAGGGAAGATTCCTCTCCTATGTGATGGGCCCGATGGAACCGGGCGGAGCCGCGATCTTTATCGTACTGAACGCCGCCCCCGAAGAGATCGCATTCAAATTGCCAAAAATGACCGAGTACAAGAGCTGGCAGCAGATGCTGAACACGACCGATGCCAAGCTGAATACGGTCGAGTTCCAGCCCGGGAGCGACAGCAAGGCGCCGCCACGCTCCGTGCTCGCCTTCGCGGGGGCGCTATGAGGCCATCCTTCGGGGCGAGGCCGACAAAGGACGGCGTGTCGTTCCGTCTGTGGGCGCCTGGCGCGCGGCGTGTCGACCTCCTGCTCGACCGAAGACACGCGATGCAGCGCCGGCACGATGGTTGGTACGTGGCCGAGATTTCCGGCCTCACCGCCGGCACTCCCTACAAGTTCAGGGTCGACGATGAGATCGAGGTGCCCGATCCGGCCTCGGCCTTCCAGCCCAAGGATGTGTTCGGCCCGAGCGAGGTGATCGATCACGACGCCTTTTCGTGGCGTGCGCGCGATTGGCGCGGCCGGCCCTGGGAAGAGACGGTGCTGATCGAGACCCATGTCGGCACCTTCACCTCTGAAGGCACCTATCGCGCCATGATCGACAAGCTCGATCATCTCGCCGCAACCGGCATCACCGCGCTTGAACTGATGCCGCTGGCGGATTTCGCCGGGCGCCGCGGCTGGGGCTATGACGGTGTGCTGTGGTACGCGCCCGACAGCGCCTATGGCCGCCCCGAAGACCTGAAGGCGCTGATCGACGAAGCGCATCTGCGCGGCCTGATGGTGTTCCTCGACGTCGTCTACAATCATTTCGGGCCCGAGGGGAATTATCTCGGCCGCTATGCGCCGACCTTCTTCACCGATGCTCACACGCCCTGGGGCAGCGCGATCGATTATCGCGTGCCGCAGGTGCGCGCGTTCGCGGTCGAGAACGCGCTGTCCTGGCTCAGCGACTACCGTTTCGACGGCCTGAGGCTGGATGCCGCCAATCACATCATGGCAATCCCCGGCGAGCAGTCGATGCTGCAGGACCTCAGCGTCGCCGCCGGCGAGCTTGCCAAGGCCACGGGGCGGCACATCCATCTCGTGCTGGAGAACGGCGACAATCGCGCCAGCCTGCTCGATGCCGCGCAGGAGCCGCCCAACGGCAGATATCGCGCGCAATGGAACGACGACTATCACCACGTCTGGCACGTGATGCTGACCGGCGAGCTCGCCGGATACTACGCGGATTATCAAACGCCGCGGCTCGATCTCGCCCGCGCCCTGGCCTCCGGCTTCGTCTACCAGGGCGAGGTTTCTGAGTTCTGGGGCAAGAAGCCGCGCGGCGAGCCGAGCGGCAAGCTGCCGCCGGCGACCTTCGTCAACTTCCTGCAAAACCACGACCAGATCGGCAACCGTCCGCTCGGCGACCGGCTCGAGAGCCTGGCATCACCGCAGCAGATCGCAGCCGCGCTCACAGTGACCCTGCTCGCGCCGATGGTGCCGATGCTGTTTCAGGGCGAGGAATGGGGCTCGACCGTGCCTTTCCCGTTCTTCTGCGATTTCCAGGGCGAACTCGCCGATGCCGTCCGCAAGGGGCGCAAGCAGGAATATGCCTGGGCTTACGAGAAGTACGGCGACGAGGTGCCCGATCCGCTCGATCCGGCAACGTTGCAATCGGCCGTGCTCGACTGGACCGGCCGCACGCTGCAGCAGGACGCGCGGCTTGCGTTGGTTCGAGAGCTGCTCGCGCTTCGCCGCAAGGAGATCATGCCGCGGCTGAGGGGCGCGAGCTTCGGCGAGGCCGAGGCGGCCGATAGCGGCCTGCTCACCGCGCATTGGCGCATGGGCGACGGCACGGTGCTGCGACTGACCGCCAACCTGTCGGACCATGAGATCGTCTCCAATGTCAGCGCGGGTACGCCGATCTGGGGCGGCGAGACCGGCGACCGGCTTCCGCCCTGGTCGGTGGTCTGGCGCCTCGGAGGTTAGGATGCCTCCCGCCATTCCGCTCGCGACCTACCGGCTTCAGCTCACCGCGGATTTCGACTTCGACAAGGCCGCCGCGGTGGTGCCCTATCTGAAAGCGCTGGGGATCACGCATCTCTATGCCTCGCCGGTGATGAAGGCGCGCAAGGGCTCGACCCACGGCTACGACACCGTCGATCACAGCCAGTTCAATCCGGAGCTTGGCGGCGAAGCCGGCTTCGCCCGGCTGAGCGAGGTGCTGACCAAGCACGACCTCGGCCTCATCATCGACTTCGTGCCCAACCATGTCGGTGTGCATTTTGCCGACAATCCCTGGTGGCTCGACGTGCTGGAATGGGGCCAGGCTTCGCCCCACGCGGTCTCCTTCGACATCGACTGGGACCTGCTGCCCTACCGCGCCCGCGGCGGCGTGCTGCTGCCGATCTTGGGGGCATCCTATGGCGAGGCGCTTGAGCGCGGCGACATCGAGCTGCGCTACGATTCGGACCAGGGAAGCTTTTCCGCCTGGTATTTCGAGCATCGCCTGCCCGTCGCGCCGGAGCGCTATGGCGAGATGCTGCGCATGATCGTGAAGGAAGCGGATGCCGCCGAGACGGAGGCCGGCAAACGCCTGCTGTCGCTCGCGGCGCGATATACCGGATTGCGCCGTCCCAGCCGCAAGGAGGCACCGGCGTTCAAGGCGGAACTTAAGGAGATCGCAGGCGCGGCCGATATCATCAATCGCGGCCTTGCGGCCTATCGCGCGGCCAAGGATCGTCCCGCGCAGACGCTGGCGCTGCATCATCTGCTCGAACGCCAGCACTACAAGCTCGGGCACTGGCGGCTTGCCTCCAGCGACATCAACTATCGCCGCTTCTTCGACGTCAACGGTCTCGCAGGTCTGCGCGTCGAGGACGCGAGCACCTTCGCCGCCACGCACCGGCTGGTGAAGCAGCTCATCGCCAGCGGCAAGCTGCAGGGCATTCGGCTCGATCACATCGACGGCCTGCGCGACCCCGCGCAATATTGCCAGCGGCTGCGCCGGCTGGTGCGCGACGCGCAGGGAAATACAAAGCCGTTCTACACGGTGATCGAGAAGATCCTGTGCGAGCACGAACGCCTGCCGCACTTCGCCGGCGTTCAGGGCACCACCGGCTATGAATGGATGAACGTCATCATCCATGCGCTGGTCGAGGCCGGGGGACTGGGGGCGCTGGACGAGACCTGGCGGCAGGTCAGCAACCGGCCGCCGCGGCTTGCGCCTTACGTCAAGGACGCCAAGCGGCGCGTGCTGGAGACGCTGCTCACCAGCGAATTCACCGTGCTGACCCGCCTGCTCGCGCGCATCGCCAACGGGCATTACTCGACGCGCGATTTCTCCGCCGACAGCCTGCGGCAGGCGCTCGAGCTCTATGTGCTGCATTTCCCGGTGTACCGCACCTATCTGACCAACAGCGCCCCGACGGCGCCCGACCGCAAGCTGATCGACGACACCATCGCGCGCGCACGCGCCGAATGGTTCGCCGCGGACGAAGGCATCTTCGACTTCCTGCGCGACGCGCTGACCATGGACCTGCTCAAGCCCGGCCGCCCCCCGCACAGCGCCCCGCGCGTGCGTCGTTTCGCGCTGAAAGTGCAGCAATTCACCGGGCCGATGATGGCGAAGTCGCTGGAGGACACCGCGTTCTATCAATTCCACCGACTGCTCGCGCTGAACGAGGTCGGCGGCGATCCCGCCAGCACCGGGCTCACGATTTCCGCCTTCCACGAGACCATGCAGGCCCGCGCCAGGGAATGGCCGCTCGGAATGACCGCGACCGCGACGCATGACACCAAGCGCGGTGAGGACGCCCGCGCGCGCATCGCGGCGCTCAGCGAAATTCCCGGCGAATGGACCAGCGCGGTGGCGCGCTGGAAGGTGTTGAATGCGCCGCATCTGGCGCTCCGCGGAACTTTCCGCGCACCGTCGGCAACATTCGAATACATGCTGTACCAGACCCTGCTCGGAGCCTGGCCGCTTCAGGGGCCGATCGATGCCGGCTTCGTCGAGCGCATCCAGGCTTATGCGCTGAAGGCCGCGCGCGAGGGCAAGGAAGAGACGAGCTGGCTCAACCCGCATGAAGCCTATGAGAACGGCGTCAAGAGCTTCATCGACAAGGTCCTCGATCCCGCACAATCCGGTGAATTCCTGGATTCGCTGCAAACGCTGGCCCGGCGCGTGGCACTGCTGGGCGCGCTGAACGCGTTGAGCCAGCTCACCCTCAAGGCGACGCTGCCCGGCGTGCCCGACTTCTATCAGGGCACCGAGTTCTGGGATCTGTCTCTAGTCGACCCCGACAACCGCCGCCCGGTCGACTTTGGTGCGCGGCACGCGGCGCTGGGGTCATTGGACGATCCGGATTGGCGTGGCCTGACCAAGAGCTGGCCGGACGGCCTGATCAAGCTGGCCTGGACACGGCGTCTTCTCAAGCTGCGCAACGAGCTCGCCGACGTTTTCGCTCAAGGCGACTATCAGCCGCTGGCGGTGCGGGGCACACATGCCGACCATGTCATTGCCTTCGCCCGCCGCCATGGCCGCGCTGCGGCGATCGTCATGGTCGGGCGTCAGTTCGCGCCGTTTACCCAGGCGGGCCGGGAATGGCCCGCGCTGGAGGGATTTGACGCGACCGTCGATATCACGGGCTATGCCGCGACGGGCCATCAGGGCCACGAACTGCCGGTCACGCAGGCCTTCCGCGATTTGCCCGCCGCTGTCATCGAGGCCCGCACGGCAAGCGCCATCAGGCCCGCGCGCCCGCGCGTGCGCGGCTGAAGTTACTTTCCGTCGTCCTTGGTCAGCAGCAACTGCCCGCGCTTCCTGATCGTGGCCTGCGCCATCTCGGCAAAGCGCTGCAACAGCCAGGGCAGCACCACCTGCACCTTGACATGATCGTCGGCGACGTCGACCTGACCCGTCGCGATCTGCCCGAGTGCGCGAATGCGAAACGCCATGCTGTCGCCGGTCCAGCGCTCCTCCTCGACCTGCATCACGGGAATGCTGGCTGCCGCCCGGCCGAGCCCGGTCTTGAGCCGGCGCACCGCCTCCTCGCGGCCGAGATGATGCGGAATTGAAACGACAAGCGGTGCTGACATGGCCCTGCCCCGTGATGATCGATCCTCACATAGTCATGCCGGACGACGCGGCAAAGGTTCCATGCAACTTGGACCTGTGGCCCTGTTTCAAAAACGGAACCTAAAACCCTGCGGCAAGTTGCCCTCGCACGAGGGGACAGGTGCAAACGACCCTTGCAACAAAGGGCTGAGGAGATTCCCATGTCAATCGGTACGATCATTCTGATCATTCTGGTCATCGCCCTGCTTGGCGGCTTCAGCGGCATCGGCGGCGGCCCGTTCTACGGCACCGGCTATTACGGCGGCGGCGGCCTCGGACTGGTCATCGTCATCCTGTTGATCCTGCTGCTGCTGGGACGGATCTAGGACGAGGACAGGGTGGGCAAAGGCGCTCTTGCGCCGTGCCCACCTTCTTCGCCGTTGCAAAGAAACGGTGTGCACGCTTCGCTTTGCCCACCCCACGAGGCCGGCCGCCGCCGCAAGGCGACAAACCTACTTCTTCTTCGCCGCAAGCTTCTTCATCGCCGCCTTGATCGACGCGGCCGCATCGTCATAGTCCTCCCACGCCTTTGACCGCGGCAGCAGGCCCGGCACGGTCCGCAGCGTATAGCGCTTGGGATCGAGATCGCTCTTCACTTGCGCCCAGGTGACGGGCATCGAAACCATGGCTCCGGCCCGCGCACGCGGCGACAGCGGGGCTACCGCCGTCGACATCCTGTCGTTGCGCAGATAGTCGAGGAAGATCTTCCCCTTGCGCAGCTTCTTCGACATGTTGAGCAGATAGCGCTCTGGATCGTCGTCGGCCATCCACTGGCAGACGCCCTGCGCAAAGGCTTTGGCTTCCTTCCAGCTCACCTTGTCGCGCGCGCCGTGAAGCAGCGGCACCACCACATGCAGGCCCTTGCCGCCCGTGGTCTTGCAGAAGCTCTCCATGCCGATGTCGGCCAGCCGCTGCCGCATCTCCTTGGCGGCCTCGACGACATCGGCGAACTCCACATCCGGTGCCGGATCGAGATCGAACACCAGCCGGCCCGGCGTATCGTAGGCATCAGGCGCGCAATTCCAGGGATGCAGCTCGACGCCGCCGATCTGCGCGACGGCGGCCAACCCTTCGACGCGGTCGATCTGCAAATACGGCTTGCGATCGCCCGAGACCTTGGCCAGTTCGAGCAAATTCGAGGTGCCCTGCATGGCATGACGCTGGAAGAACGTCTCGCCGCCGATGCCGTCGGGCGCACGCACGATCGAGCACGGGCGCCCCTTCAGATGTTCGATCATCCAGGTCCCGACCGCCTCGAAATAGCGCGCGAGATCGAGCTTCGTCACGCCCTCGCCGTCACCGCCGTCGGGCCAGAGCTCCTTGTCCGGCTTGGAGATGACGACGCCCATCACCTCGGCGGTGCCGGCATCCTTCGATCGCTTGGCCGTCTTCGCCGCGCGCTTGCTGGGCGTGGGCTCGGCAAGCTCGGTGTCGACGGGCGTCTCCGCCTCGACTTCCTCGGCGGGCTTGTCCTGCCGCAAGCCCTTGAACGCGGCCTGGCGGATATTGCCGTCGGCGGTGAAGCCGGCGAACTCGATCTCGGCGACGAGCTCCGGCTTCAACCAGTGCACCTCGCGGCTCCTCTTCGGCGCGTTCTTGCCGCCGAAGGGACTTTCCTTGGCCGCCATGGCCTTCAATGACGGCATGATGCGCTTGACCTTGTCCGCACCGAAACCGGTGCCGACCATGCCGACGAAGACGAGATGATCGCCGCGATGCACGCCGGCCATCAGCGAGCGGAATTTGCCGTTGGTGGTCTTGTAGCCGCCGATCACGACCTCATGGCCGGCGCGGCACTTTGCCTTAGTCCAGCTCTCGGTGCGGCCGGAACGATAGGGCGCCTCCAGCTTCTTCGACACCACGCCTTCCAGCTCGAGCTTGCAGGCCGATTGCAGCACCGCATCGCCGCCGCTCTCGAAATGCTCGACATAGCGGATCTGAGCCGATTTCCGCTTGCGCGCCTTCAGCAGCTGCTTCAGCCGCACCTTGCGCTCGCCGAGCGTCAGACGGCGAAAATCGAGATCCTCCGCGAACAGGAGGTCAAAGGCAAAGAAGATCAGCTCTTCGGTCTTGCCGTCCGACAGCGCGGCCTGGAGCGAGGAGAAATTCGGCGCACCGTCGTGATCGAGCGCCACGATCTCCCCGTCGATCATCACGTCCGGCAGCGCAGCCGCCTCCTTCGCGATCGAGGCGAACTTGTCGGTCCAGTCGAGGCCCTTGCGCGTCTTCAGCGTCGCCTTGCCGTCCTCGACCCGGAGCTGCACGCGATAGCCGTCGAACTTGATCTCGTGGCACCAGCCCTCGCCGGCCGGCGGCCGCTCGACCGAGGTGCAGAGCTGCGGCGGCACGAAGTCCGGCATCTCGGCGACCTTCCTGCCATTGGTCGCAGTTGTGGCTTTCTTCTTCGCCGCCTTGTTCTTGGAAATCTTGCCGCCCTTCAATGCCGTGCGCGGCGCCGGCTTGACCGTGGGACCTCTCGCTTCCTCGGCCCGGTTGGATTGCCAGACAGCGTCGGCCTTGGTCTTGGCACCCTTGGCAAGCATGAACGGCTTTGGCGCGCGCCCCTTGCCCTCGGCGATCTGCTCCATCGCACGGCCGGAGGCGACGGACTTGTCCTCATCGAGAATGTTGTTCTTGGCACCTTCGCGGACAAATTCGTCGCGGTGCTTGATCAAGAGCCAGTTGGTGCGCTTGCCGCCGGTACGGTCGTTGCGCATGCGTACCAGGACCCAGCTTCCATGCAGCTTGTCCCCATGCAGGGTGAACTTCAGATCGCCCTTCTTGAAGCCGCGTTCGGGATCTTCCGACTCCCAGGTGCCGCGATCCCACAGCATCACCGTGCCGCCGCCGTACTGCCCTTCCGGAATCGTGCCTTCGAAATCGCCATAGTCGAGCGGATGGTCTTCCACCTCGACCGCCAGCCGCTTGTCGTGCGGATCGAGCGAGGGGCCCTTGGTCACCGCCCAGGACTTGAACACGCCGTCGAATTCGAGCCGCAAATCATAATGCAGCCGGCTCGCATCGTGCTTCTGGATCACGAAGCGCCGCTGCTTCGACGGCGTCACCGCCGTCTTGCCAGACGGCTCCGGTGTTTTCTCGAAATCACGCTTCTGTCGATAGGTGGAGAGTTTTTGCAGCACGACTGGTCCCGCTTCTCTTTCGGGGATTCAAGCCTATCACGGCCAAAGTCCCATCCGGAACCAAAACCCCGCGGGGCGGTTGGGGTTCCAAAACGCCTTGAAAACGCTGGAGAATGGAATGGCCCCGCGCGCCTATTGGAAGGGAACGTTGAAGCTCTCGCTGGTCAGCTGTCCGATCGTGCTTTACCCGGCGACCACGGCGGCCGAGAAGACGCGGTTTCACCTGATCAACCGCGAGACCGGCAACCGGCTCAAGCAGCAGATGATCGATGCCGAGACCGGCGATGTCGTCGAGAGCGACCAGAAAGGCCGCGGCTACGAGCTGCGCAAAGGCAAATACGTCGAGATCGAGCCGGAAGAGCTCGAGGCGGTCCAGATCGAGAGCAACCATACCATCGACATCGAGAGCTTCGTGCCGAGCGAGGAGATCGACCAGCGTTACCTCAACCATCCCTATTACCTTGCACCCGACGGCAAGGCCGCGGTCGATGCCTTTGCGGTGATCCGCGACGCCATGAAGGACCAGGACCGTGTGGCGCTCGCCAAGATCGTGCTCACCAACCGCGAGCACATCATGGCGATCGAGCCGCTCGGCAAGGGCCTGCTCGGCACCACGCTGCGCTTTCCTTACGAGCTGCGCGACGAGGACCAGTTCTTCGACGACATCAAGAGCCCGAAGATCACCAAGGACATGGTCGAGCTTGCCAGCCATATCCTCCAGACCAAGGCCGCGCATTTCGACCCCGGCAAGTTCAAGGACGAGTACGAGAACGCGCTGAAGGCGCTGGTGAAACGCAAGGCGTCTGGCAAGAAGATCGAGCTGCCGGAGCCCGAGGAGCACCCCAGCAACGTCGTCAGCCTGATGGACGCGCTGAAACAGAGCCTGAAGGGACGTGGCGGCAAGAAGACGGCAGCGAAGTCCCATGCGCGGCGGGCAACTGGACGGCAGCGGGCTGCGAAGAAGACGCATCGGTCGACGGCGCGGCATCGCAAGGCGGGATGAAGGGACGGCTCGCCCAGCACTCGATATCGTAGGGTAGGCAAAGCGGAGCGTGCCCACCACCTTTATCAAAATCGCGAGAATGGTGGGCACGGCGCTTTGCGCCTTTGCCCACCCTACGTGCTGTCGAAGTCGGAGCCTAATCCCCCGCCTTCAACCGGTACCCGATCCCTGTCTCGGTCAGCACATATTGCGGCCGTTCCGGATCGGCTTCGATCTTCTGGCGGAGCTGGCGGACGTAGACGCGTAAGTATTGCGCGTCCGTCAGTTCATCCCACAGTTCCTTCAACAGGAAGCGGTGGGTCAGCACCTTGCCGGCGTGCTGCACCAGCACGCGCAGCAGGTCGTATTCCTTTGGCGACAGCTTCACCTCGCGCTCGCCGATCTTGACGATGCGGCGGACGAGATCGACCGAGAGATCACCGCAGCGAAACACCGGGCGCTCGCCCTGGACCTGGAGCTGATGCCGCAGCGCGGCGCGCAGGCGTGCCAGAAGCTCGTCCATGCCGAACGGCTTGGTGAGATAATCGTCGGCGCCGAGATCGAGCGCCTGTACCTTGCCGGCTTCGTCGCCGCGGCTCGACAACACCACGATCGGCACGCCTTCGTTGCGGGCGCGGATGGTGCGCAGCAGCTCGTGTCCCTGCACGTCGGGCAGGCCGAGATCGAGGATGATCAGCGCCGGCTCCTCAACGAGCCTCTCCAGCGCAGTCCTGCCGTTCGACGCTTCCAGGACTTCATAGCCTTGCGTCGTCAGCCCCATCCGCAGCAATTTGCGGATCGGCGGCTCGTCGTCGATGACCAGGACCTTGATCGGGGCTGCGCTCATGCGGCGGTATCCAATGCGCGGCTCTCTGCCGGAACGGGAAGACGGATGGTGAGGACAGCGCCACTGCGGTCGCTGCGGTTGGCGGCCGAGATCGTGCCCCGCATCGCCTCGACGAAGCCGCGCGAGATGGCGAGCCCGAGCCCCGTGCCGGGACGGACATGATCGCCTTTCTGCACGCGGTAGAACTTGTCGAACACGCTCTCGAGCTCATCAGGCGGGATGCCGGCCCCCTCGTCCGCGATCTCGAGCACGACATGATCGCTGTCGCGTCGGCTGCGGATCGAGATGGAGGTCTCGGGTGGCGAGTATTTGGCGGCATTGTCGAGCAGGTTGAACAGCACCTGCTCGAACAGCACGGCATCGAGCTGCAGCATCGGCAGATCGGCGGCCAGCACCAGATCGACCTCGTGCGCCGTGAGAATCTTGGCTGCACGCCGCAGCGCGCTACCCACGATCTCACTGAGATCGTGTAGGGCCGCGTTGGGCACGATGGCACCCGACTCGAGCTTGGTCATGTCGAGCAGATTGGCGATGAAGCGGTTGAGCCGCTCGGATTCGTCGATCACGGTCGCGAGCAGGTCGCGCTTCTCGGTGTCGGAAAGCGCGCCGGCGAGATCGCGCATGGTGGAGGCCGCCCCGAGCACCGAGGCGAGCGGCGTCTTCAAATCGTGCGAGATCGAGGTCAACAGCGCCGAGCGCAGCCGCTCGGATTCGACGGTGCGCTTGACGCGGTCCATGTCCTCGACCAGCAGCACGCGCTCGATCGCGAGCGCGCCCTGGTCGACCAGCGCATCGAGCAGGCGGCGCTGGTCCGGCGTCAGCAGCGGACCGGTGCGGTCGTCGTCAATGCCGATCACCCCGATCGGGCCGCGCCCGGTGCGCATCGGCAGGAACAGCCGTTTTGCACCCGGCAGCGTGTCCGAGCCGCGGCCGGCGGGGCGGTCGTTGCTCCAGGCCCAGTTAGCGGCGGCGAGATCGGCCTGATCGAGCTCGTCCTCGGGCGGATAGCCGGATTTCACCGTGAGCAGGCCCTCTTCCGGCAGCAGCAGCACCACCCTGACTTTCAGCATCAACGCGATCTGGTAGGCCGTCGCCCACAGCACGTCGTCGAGCGTCGCGGTGCCGGCGAGCTTGCGGCTGAAGGCGTAGAGCTGCTCGCTCATCCTGATCCGGCCGATGGCGGCATCGGCTTGGGTGCGCACGCGCGCCGCGACATTGGAGACGATCATCGCCACCGCCATGAACAGCACGAAGGCGGCGACGTTGGTCGGGTCGGTGATCGTGAAGGTGTAGATCGGCGGCAGGAAGAAGAAATTGTAACAGAGCGAGGCCGCGACGGTGGCAAGCAACGACGGCCATAGTCCGTAGCGGACCGCGACCGCGACCACCGCCGTCAGCAGCACGAGGTCGACGTTCTCGATGCCGAACCGCGGCTGAATCAGCTCGGCGGCGCCGAGGCCGATCAGCACGATGCCGAGCGATTTAAGATAGGGCAGCGGATTGAACGGCTCCGACCGCGCGGCGGTCTGCACCGCCGTCTTGGGCGCCGCTTCGCCGGGCAGCTCGTCGCCGGCGATGACATGAACCGTGATATTGCCGGCGCGTCGCACCAGGTCGTGCACGACCGAGCCGCGCGTCATCTCGAACCAGCGCGAGCGCGTCGACTTGCCGATCACGATCTGGGTGACGTTGTTGCCTTGTGCGAAATTGACGACGTCATCGGCAATGCGGCGGCCGACCGCCGGAATGGTCAACGCCTCGCCGCCGAGCGATTCCGCGAGCCGCAGCGTATCGGCCAGCCGGTCGCGCTGCTCATCGGACAATTGCAGCGATCGCCGCGTCTCGATCGAAACCGCGGTGAATGGCGCATGCAGCCGGTCGGCCAGCCGCTTGGTGTAGCGGACGAGACCGGCCGCACGCGGATCCTCGCTGACGCAGACGAGAATGCGCTCGCCGACGGCCCAGGGCCCGGGAATCGCATTGGCCTGCATGTGATTGAGGAGCTGTTCATCGACCCGCTCGGCCGTGCGCCGCAAAGCGAGCTCGCGCAACGCCGTCAGGTTCCCCGGCGAGAAATAATGCTCCAGCGCACGCTCGGCCTGCTTGGGCACATAGACCTTGCCCTCCTTCAGGCGCTGGATCAGATCGTCGGGCGTGAGGTCGATCAGCTCGATCGCGTCGGCGCGATCGAACACCGAGTCCGGCACGGTCTCGCGCACCCTGACATGGGTGATCTGGGCGACGACATCGTTCAGGCTCTCGATGTGCTGGATGTTGACGGCGGTGTAGACGTCGATGCCGTGGGAGAGCAGCTCCTCGACGTCGAGATAGCGCTTGGGATGGCGGCAAAGGGGCGCATTGGTGTGGGCGAGCTCGTCGACCAACGCGATCTGCGGCCGGCGCGCGATCACTGCATCGAGGTCCATCTCCTCGACGATCTGGCCGCGGTAGTCGAGCCGCTTGCGCGGGACCACTTCGAGCCCGCGCACCAGCGCCTCGGTCTCGGCACGGCCGTGGGTCTCGACGAAGCCGACCACGACGTCGATGCCGGCCTTGCGCTTGGCGTGGGCGCTTTGCAGCATCTCGTAGGTCTTGCCGACGCCGGGGGCGGCGCCGACGAAAACCTTCAGCTTGCCGCTCGCGCTCCCTTCCCGCCGCGCCGCTTCCAGCAGCGCCTCGGGCGACGGACGTTGTTCGGGATCGCGGCGCTCTCGGACCATTTTGCCAATATAATCATCTGCGTGACGCGAGCCTAGACCGCTACCTGGCGGCGGCGCGATCCAGCGAGAGATTCAGTGCCAGAACGTTAACCCTGGGTTCGCCAATCAGGCCGAGCAAGCGGCCTTCGGTATTGGCGGCCACGAGCTGCTTCACTTGATCCTCCGGCATATTCCGCGCCTTGGCCACGCGCGGCACCTGAAATTGCGCCGCTTCCGGCGAGATATCAGGGTCGAGGCCGCTGGCCGAGGTCGTCACCAGGTCGACCGGCACGGCGGCGTTCGGATTCTCGGCCTTCAGCTTGTCCACATCTTCCTTCAACCGATCGGCCAGCGCCTTGCTGGTCGAGCCGAGATTGGAGCCGCCCGAATTGGCGGCGTTGTAGGGCGCGGACACCGTCTTGGTCGAATCATTGGGGTCCGGCGCAACCGTCGCCGAGAGACGGCCGTGGAAATATTTGTCGTCCCTAAACTCCTGCCCGATCAGGGCGGAGCCGATCACCGTGCCGTCCTTCTCGATCAGGCTGCCCTGAGCCTGCGCGGGAAAGAGTGCGCCGGCGATGGCCGTCATCGCGAGCGGATAGGCAAGGCCGGTGATGGCGGTGAGCACCAGCAAGAGGACGATGGCGGGGCGGATTTCTCTGAGCATGTTGGTCTCCTAAGTCTTCGTCGTTGCGCGCGGCGCCATGCGCCGTGCGCCGACGGGTCAAGCCAGGTGCAAGGCGGTCACGACGAGGTCGATCGCCTTGATACCGATGAAGGGAATGACGATACCGCCGAGGCCGTAGATCAAGAGGTTGCGCCGGAGCAGCGCGCCGGCACCGACCGCGCGGTAGGCCACGCCCTTCAGCGCGAGCGGGATCAGCGCGATGATGATGAGCGCGTTGAAGATGATCGCCGACAGGATCGCGCTCTGCGGGCTCGACAGGTTCATGACGTTGAGCACATTGAGCTGGGGGTAGAACGCCAGGAACATCGCCGGGATGATCGCAAAATACTTTGCGACGTCATTGGCGATCGAGAACGTCGTCAGCGCCCCACGCGTCATCAAGAGCTGCTTGCCGATCTCGACCACCTCGATCAGCTTGGTCGGGTTGGAGTCGAGATCGACCATGTTGCCGGCCTCGCGGGCGGCTTGCGTGCCCGTGTTCATAGCGACACCGACGTCGGCCTGCGCGAGCGCCGGCGCATCGTTGGTGCCGTCGCCGCACATGGCGACCAGCTTGCCTTTGGCCTGCTCGTCGCGGATCAGCTTGAGCTTGTCCTCGGGGGTTGCCTGCGCCAGGAAATCGTCGACGCCCGCCTCCGCCGCGATTGCAGCCGCGGTCATCGGGTTGTCGCCGGTGATCATGATGGTGCGGATGCCCATGCGGCGCAGCTCGGCAAAACGCTCGCGGATACCGCCCTTGACGATGTCCTTGAGCTGGATGATTCCGAGCAGCTTGCCGTCCCTGGCAACCGCCAGCGGGGTGCCGCCGGCCTTGGCGATCTCGTCGGCGATGGTCTGCACCTCCCGGCCGATATCCGAAAGCCCGGCCGGCTGGATCGCCCGCGCCGCGTTGCCCGAAGCAACCGCCAGCGGCGCGCCGCCACCGACATAGTTCAGCATGGCATCGACCGCGCCCTTGCGCACCGACGAGCGGCCGGCATCGACGCCGCTCATGCGGGTCTGCGCCGTGAACGGGATGAAGGTGGCGCCGAGCTCCGCCATGTCGCGGCCGCGGATGCCGTATTTCTCCTTCGCCAGCACCACGATGGAACGGCCTTCCGGCGTCTCGTCGGCGAGGGAAGCGAGCTGGGCTGCGTCGGCGAGCTCCTGCTCGGTCACGCCGCGCACCGGGCGAAACGCCGTCGCCTGCCGGTTGCCGAGCGTGATGGTGCCGGTCTTGTCCAGCAGCAGCGTGTCGACGTCGCCGGCGGCCTCGACGGCGCGGCCGGACATCGCCAGCACGTTGAAGCGCACCAGGCGGTCCATGCCGGCAATGCCGATCGCTGACAACAGCGCGCCGATGGTAGTCGGGATCAGCGTCACGAACAGCGCGACCAGCACGATCACCGAGATCGAGCCGCCAGCATAGGCCGCATAGCTCGGAATGGTCACGGTTGCGAACACGAAGATGATGGTGAGACCGGCGAGCAGGATGTTGAGCGCGATCTCGTTCGGCGTCTTCTGCCGCTCGGCGCCCTCGACCAGCTTGATCATGCGATCGATGAAGGTCGAGCCTTGCGCGGCCGTGATGCGGACGCGGATCCAGTCTGACAGCACCTGCGTGCCGCCGGTCACCGCGGAACGGTCGCCGCCGGATTCGCGGATGACGGGCGCGGACTCGCCGGTGATGGCGGCCTCGTTCACGGACGCAACGCCCTCGATCACCTCGCCGTCGGAGGGAATGGTGTCGCCGGCCTCGACCAGCACGACGTCGCCGACCTTCAGACTCGTGCCCGGCACGAGATTGAAGGCCTGGCCGGCGCCGGTCAGCAGCTTGGCCTGGCTCTCGGTGCGGGTCTTGCGCAACGATTCAGCCTGCGCCTTGCCGCGGCCTTCGGCGACCGCTTCGGCGAAATTGGCGAACAGCACCGTGAACCAGAGCCAGACGATGATCTGGAAGGTGAAGCCGAGGCCAGCGCCGCCCGTGACGACGTCACGCAGGAAGATCACCGTCGTCAGCGCGGCCACGATCTCGACCACGAACATCACGGGGTTCTTGACCATCAGCCGCGGATCGAGCTTGGTGAAGGAGCCGCGGATCGCCGGCAGCACGATCTTCGGATCGGCCATTGCCGAGACGGCAGCACGTTTTTGCAGTTTCATCGTATCCATGGAGGTCACTCCAGACAATCAGAAGAGGTTGCCGGCGTTCATCGCCAGATGCTCGACGATCGGGCCGAGCGCGAGTGCCGGGAAGAAGGTCAGGCCGCCGATGATCAGGACCACGCCGACGACGAGGCCGACGAACAGCCCCCCCGTGGTCGGGAAGGTGCCTGCCGACGGCGGGATGGATTTCTTGGCGGCCAGCGAGCCCGCAATCGCCATCGCCGGGACGATCATGAAGAAGCGGCCAACGAACATCGCGCTTGCCAGCGTGAGGTTGTAGAACAGGGTGTTGCCGGTCAGGCCCGCGAAGGCCGAGCCGTTGTTGCCGGTCGCCGAGGTGAAGGCATAGAGCACCTCGGTGAAGCCGTGCGGGCCGGCATTGGCCATCGAGGCGACCGCCGCCGGATAGACCACGCCGACCGCGGTCCAGCCGAGATACATCAGCGGCAGCACCAGGATCGCGAGCATCGCCATCTTGACCTCGCGTGCCTCGATCTTCTTGCCGACATATTCCGGCGTGCGGCCGACCATCAGTCCCGCCACGAAGATCGCGAGCACGACGAACAGCAGCATGCCATAGAGGCCGGCGCCGACGCCGCCGATGATGATCTCGCCGAGCTGCATGTTGATCAGCGGGATCATGCCGCCGAGCGCGGTGAAGCTGTCATGCATGGCGTTGACCGCGCCGCACGACGCGGCCGTGGTGACGACGGCGAACAGCGAGGACGCGACGATGCCGAAGCGAACCTCCTTGCCCTCCATGTTGCCGCCGGTCAGGCCCAGCGCATGCATGGTCGAGGTGCCATTGGCCTCCGCCCAATAGGTGATGGCGACGCCTGCGACGAACAGCACGCCCATCACGGACAGGATCGCCCAGCCCTGGCGCTGGTTGCCGACCATACGGCCGAACACGTTGGTCATCGCGGCACCCAGTGCAAAGATCGACAGCATCTGCACGAAGTTCGACAGCGCGGTCGGGTTCTCGAAGGGGTGGGCGGCATTGGCGTTGAAGAAGCCGCCGCCATTGGTGCCGAGCATCTTGATGGCAACCTGGGAGGCAACCGGCCCGACCGCGATGGTCTGCTTGGCGCCTTCGAGCGTGGTCGCCTCGATATACGGACCGAGCGTCTGCGGCATGCCTTGCCAGACCAGGAACAGCGCGTAGACGACGCAGATCGGCAGCAGCACGTAGAGCGTGCAGCGGGTGACGTCGACCCAGAAATTGCCGACCGTGCGCATCGAGGCACGCGAGAACCCGCGGATCAGGGCCATGGCCAGCGCGATGCCGGTTGCCGCCGACAGGAAGTTCTGATGGGTCAGCCCGAGCATCTGGACGAGATAGGACAGCGTGCTCTCGCCGCCGTAGTTCTGCCAGTTGGTGTTGGTGATGAAGGAGACCGCGGTGTTGAAGGAAAGATCCTCGGCGACCGCGCCCTGCCCGGCCGGATTGAAGGGCAGCACGGCCTGGAGCCGCATCACGCCGTAGATGATCAGGAAGCCGCCGACATGGAACAGCAGCATTGCAACCGTGTAGGTCAGCCAATGCTGCTCGCGCTTCTCGTCGACACCGGAGAACCAGTAGATGCCGGCCTCGATCGGGCGCAGCACCGGCGACAGGAAGGTCCGCTCGCCGCCAAACACGCGCGTCATGTACCAGCCGAGCGGCTTGGTCAGCGCAACAATAATGGTGCAAAACAGAATGATCTGGAGCCAACCGATCACGGTCATGGAATCAACCCTTCAGGCTTGGTGCAATCCTTCAGACTTTTTGCCCGCAACAGCGGCAGGAGCACCGTCAGCAGGCAGGCGACGAGCACGGCGTTCGCCAGCAGCAATTCGACGAGCAGCAGCACGGGTCAGAACCGCTCGGGCCGCAGCAGCGCATAGGTGAGGTAGACCAGCAGACCGAACGAGACGGCACCGGCGAGCGCATAATCGAAGATCATGGTTTGCTCCGTCACAGCCGTTCGCAGGCGTAGGTGTAGCCGATCGCGAGGGCGAAGAAGACGAAGCCCAGCGACAGCATCAGGATGTCCATCATGGCGATACTCCTCATTGCACCATCAGATCCGGCGCAACTTTCTCACGGTGACCCGGCGGCTCGCGCCGGAAATGGAGCGCATTTCCACGGGCGACAGCTCGGATTTTCGACCGTGCTGAAGTGCCACCCCGGACATAGGTTTTCGAGATGAGGGCTATGGCGAAGATATAGGAATCTCATAAAGGCCGGCGCGGGCCGAGATCGGAAGACAACCCCCGTCGTCCCGGGTTGGGCGAGGACTCGGAGTGACCTGATTTGCGCCTCAGCTACTGCCTGTGGTTATGGATCCCCGCGTGCGCGGGGATGACAGCGGAGAATGGGGCGATTGCGCCCCTCGCCCACCCACGCGCCACTTATGAAATCCCTATATCTCCGACCCCTTCCCCATCTCGTTTTCAAATGCACTGCCCGCCATCCTGGCAAGGCCGGCCGACTGACCGACGCCAACTCCAGGAGGCCTGACATGACCGCCGCTTTCCGACGCCTCGACCCACCTTCCCTCGACCAGCAGCTTCGCGCGGCACCGGCGATGACCCGGCCGCTGATGCTCGACATCATCGCGCACGCCTGCCGGCGTGTCCCCACGCTCGCCGAGGGCGAACGCCCCGCACGCATCATGCGCCTGATCGACGTCGAGGCCTGGGCCGATGCGGCGCTGGCGCTGATCGAGCTCGAGCTGCCGATGTGGCAGGTCCGCCGCATCGCCTATGACGAGGGCGAGTGGCATTGTGCACTGTCGCGCGAGCGCGAGCTGCCGGACTGGCTGGACGCCGCGGTCGAGGCGCGCCATTCCGACCTCGCACTGGCTCTGCTGTCGGCCCTCGTCGGGGTCCGGGCATTGGCCGCGGACGTGCCGCGGCCGAGCGTTCCATCCGTTCGCCCTGTGCCGGATCCGCTTTACGAGCCGCTCGCCTGCGACAATTGCGGCTAGGGCAGGCTCGCACTGCTCGCGCTACTCCGCGTCGTCAACGACGTGGCCTGTGCGACCGCTCCTTCCCGGCTTTATGACCTTCCTATGAGATCGCCGCGCCTCCGCCCTCGAAATCATATTCGTCACTGAGGATATTGAGCGCGCAGGCAGAGACACGCGTCCCGAGCCGGCATCGTTCAGAAGGAATAGATCCGTGAAATTCGTCGAACCTCCCTCGTGCAGCTCGCTTTCGACCATCGTCTTCATCGGCAGGAATCGCCGGGGACAATGGGTCGCCCAGGAACAGCACGATCTTCTCGCAGGTCAGGCAAGGCCGGCTGCAATCCGCACGCTACCTGCATAAGCGCCTGATTCCCCTCGTCACCTGCCTCTCCAGGGAGAGCCCGGCGGCGCTCAAGAGCGCCCTCGGCATGCTCGGCTTGATGCGGCCGGACACGCGGCTACCGATCGTTCCGCTGGACGCCGCCGGCCGGGCGGAGGTCGCGAAGGCCTTCGCCGCGATCACAGACGAGGAACTGATCGATGGCGTCGGCGCCTGACGCGACGCTGCCACGGAGCTCGATCGTCTCGGCGGCCGGCGCGACGTCCGGTTTCCTTATGACATTCCTATACGGCGGCCCCGGCACTCATCTCGCAATCCTACGCCGCGATCATCATCCTACGAGACGGATTGGGACGGCTCTCGCCGCACCACAGACAAGGACTTCCGAAAATGTCGATGCTGACACACGGCCTTGAACGGCCTCTCGCCTGGGCGGAGCGCCCGGCGCGGATATCGGCAGCGCGCAAGGCCCGGCTCAAGCGCCTCGCGCTCGGCGCGCTGACCCTGCTCTCGATGGGCAGCGTGCTCACCGCGCTCATTGCGCTGCGGACGGCAATCTATGTCTGGCATCTCCACGCCTGACCCGGGTGCGGCAGACATCATGCCCCTGCAGACGAGGTAACGACATGATCGAGCTCAAGATCGTCATCCTGGTCGCATTGATGGGCGCATTGCTGCTGGGCATGCGCATCACCGCGCGCCCGGCCTCGGACGGCTAGCATGCAGCCCTTCAAGGGACATCTCGAGCAGGCGGTCACAATGACCATCCTGACCATGACGCTGAGCCTGATCTGGGGCGCCATCCTGACGCTGGTGATCACGCTTGTCGCACGCGGGCTCGGCGTCTAGCTCCTCCGCTCCAACCGCGAACTGACCATGGCTGCCTATGCCGCGAGCAGCCGGGCCCGCAGCGCGGTGGCGATGCCCGGTTGACGCCGCCCGTCCGGCGGAAAAGCCCCGGCCGATCTGGCGCAATTCTAGGGAAACGTGTAGAGCGGTTTCATGAGCACTGGCAATGTCAACGTCGTCGCCCACCCCCTGGTCCAGCACAAGCTCTCGCTGATGCGGGAGAAGGACCGCTCGACCAAGAGCTTTCGCGAGATCCTGAACGAGATCGGGATGCTGCTCGGCTACGAGGTGACGCGCGACCTGCCGCTGGAGCTGGTCGAGATCGAGACGCCGATCGCGCCGATGCGGGCGCCCAAGATCGCCGGCAAGAAGCTTACGCTGGCGCCGATCCTGCGCGCCGGCGTCGGCTTCCTCGACGGCATGCTGGCGTTGATGCCCTCGGCGCGCATCGCCCATATCGGGCTCTACCGCGACCCCGAGACCTTGCAGGCCGTGGAATATTACTTCAAGGCGCCGCAGGACCTTTCCGACCGCACCGTGATCCTGATGGACCCGATGCTGGCGACCGGCAACTCGGCCTGCGCCGGCGCCTCCCTGCTCAAGGCCCGTGGCGCGCGCGACATCCGCTTCGTCTGCCTTCTGGCCGCGCCCGAGGGCATCGCCCAGTTCCAGAGCGAACATCCTGATGTGCCGATTTGGACCGCCGCGATCGACGAGCGGCTCAACGACCACGGCTACATCGTCCCGGGCCTGGGCGATGCCGGCGACCGGATGTTCGGCACCAAGTAGACAGGTTTGCGCGATCGGGTTACTCCCCTTGCCATGAGTGCCAACGCGTTTTCGCTGCAATCGCTGATCCGGACCGAGGCCGCCGCCGATACCGCCTTCGTATGCGACGGCATGCAGATCTCGCGCGCTGAGTTCTCGGAAAGGATCGAGCAGACCGCAGCCTGGCTTGCGGCGCAAGGCATCGGCAAGGGCGACGTGATCGCTGTCTGGCTGGTCAACCGGATCGAATGGGTCACGCTGCTGTTCGCCGCCGCCCGCCTTGGCGCGATCGTCGCGGCCGTCAATACGCGCTACCGCAGCGCGGAAGTCGCGCATCTGCTTCGTTTGTCCGGCGCCAGGCTGATGGTGGTCGAGGCCGCATTCCGCGCGATCGATTTTGCCGCGATCCTCGCCGACATCGCCAAGGACGAGATTCCCGCGCTGCAACGGCTCGCGGTGATCGGCGCGGATGCGATCCCGGCGCATTGGCCCTGCGTGCGCTTCGATGCGTTCGACAGGTCTTATCCGCCGGCGCCAGCTCAAGATGACGTCGATCTTCCGGTGCTGCTCTACACGACATCGGGCACCACCAAGGGGCCGAAGCTCGTCGCGCATTCGCAGCGGACGCTGGCGGGCCACGCCTTCTCCGTCGCCAAGGCGCTTCGGCTTGATCCGCAGCGTCACGCGCTGCTGGCGATGCTGCCGTTCTGCGGCACCTTCGGCATGACGAGCCTGCTCGGCTTCGTCGCGGCGGGCGCGACCGTCCACGTGCTCGACGCCTTCGAGGCGGTGCCGGCGGGGAACATCCTCAGCACGCAGGGGATCACGCACGCCTTCGGCTCCGACGAGATGTTCCGGCGCATTCTCGCCCTCAGCGATGCACCACGCCCATTCCCGCATCTCGAAGTCTGCGGCTTTGCCGCATTCCAGCCCGGCTGGCGCGAACTTGCCGCGGAGGCCGAGGCGCGCGGCCTGCCGCTGTTCGGCCTCTACGGATCGAGCGAGGTGCAGGCCTTGTTCTCGATCGCCCGCGCAAGCGACGCCTTCGCCGATCGCATCGAGGGCGGCGGCTGGCCGATGTCACCTGACGCAAAGGTGCGCGTGCGCGACGCCGAAACCGGCGAGCTTGCGGCTAGCGGCATTTCCGGCGAGATCGAGATCAGTGCGCCGTCACGCTTCCTCGGCTATTTCAACAACCCGGATGCGACGCGCGATGCGATCACCGCGGACGGGTTCTTCCGCACCGGCGACATCGGCCGGCTGCGCGGCGACGGCTCCTTCGTCTACGAGACCCGCGCGGGCGATGCGATGCGGCTCGGCGGCTTCCTCGTCGCGCCCGGCGAGATCGAGGACGAGCTCAAATCGTGCCCGGGCGTTGCCGACGCCCAGGTGGTTGCCGTCGATCTCAAGGGCCAGGCGCGCTGCGTCGCATTCGTGATCCCTGCAAGGGAGCCGCCAATGCAGGAGACGCTGATCGCGCGCCTGCGCGAGCGGCTCGCCGGCTACAAGGTGCCGGCGCGAATCTATCTCGTAGACGCCTTCCCCGTCACCGACAGCGCCAACGGGGTCAAGATCCAGCGCGCCCGGCTACGCGCCATGGCGATGGAGCGGATCGCCGCCGAATAGGCGGGCCTATTTGGTTTGCGCCACAAGGCTCGTTCAGTACGACTTCGCGAGCCCCAGCACCTTCTCCGCGATGAAGCTGAGCGCGAGCTGCGGGCTGACCGGCGCGATGCGCGGGATCAGGACCTCGCGCAAATAGCGCTCGACGTGGAATTCCTTGGCGTAGCCGAAGCCGCCATGGGTCATCACCGCCTGCTCGCAGGCCGAGAAGCCGGCTTCGCCCGCCAGATACTTTGCGGCATTGGCCGCAGCGCCGCACGGCATGCCCTTGTCGTATTGCCAGGCCGCCGACATCACCATCAGCCACGCCGCCTCGAGCTCGACCCAGTTCACCGCGAGCGGATGCTGGATGCCCTGATTCTTGCCGATCGGCCGGTTGAACACCACGCGCGTCTTGGCATATTCCGTGGCGCGCGCCAGCGCCAGCTTGCCAAGGCCGACCGCCTCCGCCGCGATCAGGATACGCTCGGGGTTCATGCCTTCGAGAATGTACTGAAAACCCTTGCCCTCTTCGCCGATGCGGTCCTCCATCGGAATCTCGAAATCCTCGAAGAACAGCTCGTTGGAATCGACGATCTTGCGGCCCATCTTCTCGATCTCGTGGACCTTGATCCTGGTGCGGTCGAAATCGGTGTAGAACAGGCTGAGGCCATGGGTCGGCGAGCGCACCTCTTCCAGCGGCGTGGTGCGGGCCAGTAGCAGGATCTTGTGCGCGACCTGCGCGGTCGAGATCCACACCTTCTGGCCGTTGACGATGTAACGGTCGTTCTTGGCGACCGCGCGGGTCTTGAGCTGCGTGGTGTTGAGGCCGGTGTTGGGCTCGGTGACGGCGAAGCAGGCCTTCTCACGGCCCTCCACCATCGGCGGCAGCATGCGCTTGCGCTGCTCTTCGGTGCCGAACACGACCACCGGATTGAGGCCGAACACGTTGATGTGGACCGCGGAAGCACCGGACATGCCGGCGCCGGATTCGGCGATGGTGCGCATCATGATTGCAGCTTCGGTGATGCCGAGCCCCGAGCCGCCATATTCCTCCGGCACGCAGATGCCGAGCCAGCCGGCGTCCGCAAGTGCCTTGTGAAAATCGTGCGGGAAGCCGCCGTCATGGTCCTTCTTCAGCCAGTAGGCATCCGGAAAGCCTTCGCAGATCTTGGCGATGGCGTCGCGAATGGCTTCCTGCTGATCGGTGAGCGCGAAATCCATGGTCTTGATCTCCTTGTCGGGAGCCGCGACCGCGCCATCTCCCTTCTCTTCGCGTTCCCCGCTCAAAGGCCGTGGCCGCTTGCTGCGCGCCCTCACGTACCCTTGCCTGGGTTCTTAGCTCGAAAAACCGCGTACAGATACGTGAATTTGTCTATCAACTGTGTCTACCATGCATAGGGTCATGCGACGTAAAGCTATGAGCGCGCCGTTATTTCGCAGGGAGGAAACCGCGATGGCCGGACTTTATTTCGAAGACTTTTCCGTAGGCCAGGAGTTCAGGCATCCGCTGACCCGGACCGTCACGGAGATGGACAACACCATGTTCAGCCTGCTGACGCTCAATCCTCAGCCGCTGCACATCGATGCGCATTTCGCCGAAAAGACCGAATTCGGCCAGCGCATTTTCAACAGCCTTTACACCCTCGGCATCATGATCGGCATGACGGTCTATGATACGACCATGGGGACCACCGTTGCCAATCTCGGCATGACCGACGTCACGTTTCCAAAACCGGTCTTCCATGGCGACACGTTGCGGGCGACGACAAAGGTGCTCTCGGTGCGGGAATCCAAATCACGGCCCAAGGCCGGCATCGTCGAGTTCGAGCACCATGCCTTGAACCAGAACGACGAGATCGTCGGGAAATGCCGCCGCATGGCGATGATGCACAAGAGGCCGGTCTGATGCGTTCGATGCTATTCGTGCCGGGCGATTCCCCGCGCAAATTCGAGAAGGCGAGCGAAGGCAAGGCCGACGCGCTGATCATCGACCTCGAGGACTCCGTCGTCACCGAGAAGAAGGCGGAGGCGCGCGGATTGACGCTGGCGATGCTGAAGAGCCGCCCCGGCCCGCACCAGCTCTACGTCCGCGTCAACGCGCTCGACACCGGCATGACGCTGGCCGATCTCGCTGCGGTGTTGCCCGGCAGGCCCGACGGCATCGTGCTGCCGAAATCGCAAGGCGGTGACGACGTAAGGCAGGTCGCAACCTGGCTCGAAGCCTTGGAAGCAGCGGCCGGCATCGTGATCGGCAACACCCGCATCGTCTGCGTGGCGACGGAAACCGCGGGTTCGATCTTCGGGCTCGGCAGCTACAAGGGCTGCTCCCCTCGCCTCGCCGGCCTGATGTGGGGCGCCGAAGATCTTTCGGCCTCGCTCGGCGCCACCGAAAAGGCGTCCGGCGGCGTGTTCCACAGCCCCTATCGCCTCGCGCGCGATCTCTGCCTGATGGCAGCGGCCGCGGCCGAGGTTGCTCCGATCGACACCGTCTATACCGACATCGACAATCTCGCCGGCCTCGAGCAGGAGACCCGCGCCGCGCGGCGCGACGGCTTTTCGGCCAAGGCGCTGATCCATCCCAAGCATGTCGATGTCGTCAACGCGGCGTTCGCGCCGACCGAGGCCGAACGCGCCTGGGCGGAGAAGGTGATCGCGGCGTTTGCCAGCAATCCCAATTCCGGCACGCTGCGGCTCGACGGCCAGATGATCGACAAGCCGCATCTTCGCGCCGCGAAGAAGATCCTCGGCCAGCCCTAGAGTGGAATGTCTTTAGGTTGAATCGATTGCCGCGGGTCGTTCGCCCCTCCCGCTTGCGGGAGAGGGACTGCACCTCCGTCGTGGTAGCGATCGGCCCTTATCCCGTCATGCGACGGCCTCAGTCGAATCCCTGAACGGGCGGCGTCGAGCTCTGCGCCGGCGCGGCGGGCGCAGCTTGAACCGGCGGAGCCGGATTGCCGGCAGCTCTCATCTGGCCGTTGGCATTCATGGCCTGGCGCGTGCGCGATGGGCCGCTGGTCGCCGCCGCGCGTCGCGGCTGGCGGTGTCCTGCCGACCGCGAACCTCTCACGCCCCAGGACCGGGCGATCGAAGGTCCGGCGGTGTAACCGATCAAGGCGCCTGCAACCGCACCGACTGGCCCCAGCACCACCGCCCCCGAGACGGCACCGAGTGCAGCATCCCCGGCGCGCTCCTGCGCAACTGCGCTCACGGGCACACAGGCCAGCATTGCGACAGCAGTGATCAAAGCCTTGGTCATCGGAGCGCCTCCCTCACGGGAAATCACTCGTGCTCAAATATGGCCTCATGAGGTTCGCTTGCCGGCCAACAAAAGGCAATCGACCGGCGGAACCAGCCCGTCGAGCGACGATGGCGACCTGTGTCCCGCCGCGCGGGAAGAAGCGACAGCAGCTACACGATCTTGATCGACATATCAGGCAGGCCCTCGAGCTTGCACAGCAGCACGTCGCCCTTCACGACGGGACCGACATTCTCCGGCGTGCCGGAATAGATGATGTCGCCGGCCTTCAGCTCGAACGCTTCCGACAGCTTTGCGATCTGCTCCGCCACGCTCCAGATCATCTTGCTGAGATCCGAGCTCTGCTTCACCGTGCCGTTGATCGCCAGCGAAATGGCGCCCTTCTCGAAATGGCCGGTCTTGCTCGCGGGGTGAATCGGACCGAGCACCGCGGCGTGGTCGAAACTCTTGCCGATCTCCCAGGGCTTCTTCTCCGCGGCCATGCCGTTCTGGAGGTCCCGCCGGGTCATGTCGAGGCCGAGCGCGTAGCCATAGACGTGGTCGAGCGCTTTATCGGCCGGGATATTGGTGCCGCCCGATTTCAGCGCTGCTACCAGCTCGACCTCGTGATGATAGTTCTTGGTCAGTGACGGATAGGGATGATCGGCGACCTCGCCGACCGCCACGTTCTGGATCGCGTCGGTCGGCTTCTGGAAGAAGAACGGCGGCTCGCGGTTCGGATCCGATCCGCGCTCGATCGCATGCGCCGCGTAATTGCGCCCGATGCAATAGATGCGGCGAACCTGAAACACCTGGCTCTCGCCGACGATCGGAATCGTCACCATCGGCACCGGAAAGATCGGCTTCGGTCCAGCCTGCGCTGCGGCCGGCGCGACCTCGGCCATGGAAACCGCGGTGGCAGCCGCTGCGGTTGCGAGCAGATCGCGTCGCGTGGGTGAGGTCCGTTTCATCTCAGGGCTCCCTTCCTTGTCATTGGGCCGCGTCAAGCGCAACCGGTCCGGCTGATAGTCGATCTTCAGCGTGCCAGCAACAGGAACGGCCGAGTTGCGAGCTTCGAACATCTTGACACCCGTTTCGCATTGAATATTTTTCTCGCCGAGAAAGTACTTTCTCACCTTCGAAAATCAAAGGATTCAACGCGACCGTCTGGAGAGACGACGATGCTCGATGAGAATTTGGCCCGCATCCGCGCACACCGCAACAATATTCACCGCTATCGACGGCTACTGAAAACAAAGCTGTCGCAGCTGGAACGCCATTTCATCGAGAGGCGCCTGGCAGAGGAGACGTCGGCGCTTGATGCGCTGACCGCGGCGACCTTCCCTGTCGGCTTCCACCCCTCCGGGATGCCGGCCGAAGCAACGGGGATGGCGCGATGAACCGTCAGCAGGAGGCGCTCATTCGCGGCAGCGAGAAGGTGATCGGCCACTACGAGCTTCTTCTTGCAAGTGCGAAGACCGAGCATGAGCGCGAGCTTTATCGGCAACGCATCGAGCGCGAGCGTCGGCTGATCCGTGACCTGCAAGGCGAGCCGGATTACCGCGCCGCCTGAGCCGGGATCACACGTCATCACGATCGCCGGGACGGACCCGCCGCTCCTCGGGGCGGAACGTCCCCGCGATCAGGTCCTGCGGGTAGCAACAGCCGCCAGGCAAAGCGTGCCCGAGCCCAATGTCGGCACGGCTCTCGCGACAATTGTCGCGAGCGCGTTGCCGCGGATGTCATCTGTTGAAGAGCCATATCGTCAGTGGGCAGCTCCGCCACCATTTCTGTCTTGCAGCACCAGGAGGGGAACGGTCCATGCCGCCGCGATCTGGCTGAGCAACACGAGCGCCAGAACCGTTTGCGTAAGCAGCATCACGCGCCTCGTTGCTCTGCGGCGGCCCAGGGCCGCCGCAGCCGCATCGCGAGACCGCCCCCGCGTGGCGGATCGTCGTTGTCATTGTCGCCGTCGAGCCGGCGCAGCGCAGCCAGGATATCGGCGAGCCGGATCCTCTGGCTGATGCCGGGAATCTCGCGCAATGCAGGGCAAGACTCGACTGCATACATGTCGGATGCCCAGGACGACAGGATGATCCGCTTCTCCGGCGTGGAGAGTCCTTCCGCATTCAGGACATCGGCAGGCGAGTCGTAATGGGCAGCAGGATGAAACATCGGGTCGAGCGTGCCAAAATCGGTATTCACGTTGGTCATCGGTGGCCTCCCCTCATGCTCCTTTCCAAGGGATGGGTATGTTGATGATCAAGCGGCGGCGCACGGCGCCGCCGCTTCTGGCGAAAGCGTCTAGGCCGCTTTCTTTTGCTCGATCTGCGAAGCCGCAGGCGCGGCGCCCGCGATCGAAATCCGGCGCGGCTTCGCGGCTTCCGGAACCTCGCGGACGAGATCGATGAGCAAGAGCCCGTCCTGGAAGGCGGCCTGCTTCACCTGGACATAGTCGGCGAGGTTGAACACGCGCCGGAACGGCCGCGCGGCGATGCCCTGGTACAGGTATTCCCGCGCGGCGGTCTCGGGCTTCCTGCCCTCGATCGTGAGCGCGTTCTGTTCAGCCGTCACCGTGATGTCGCTGGCGCCGAAGCCCGCCACCGCAAGGCTGATCCGGTAATGGTCCTCGCCCGAGCGTTCGATGTTGTAGGGGGGATAGTTGTCCTCGGTCGCCTGGCGCAGCGTGCTGTCGACGAGATCGGCCAGGTGATCGAAGCCGATGGTGGAGCGCCACAGGGGCGCGAAGTCGAAACTGGTCCTCATAACCAAGTCCTCCTGAGAGCAAGATGGATACGAAGGAACGCAGGACACGGTATCAGACAGGATCCGAAGACCGGCCCGGCGCCCGCGCCGGACCCGATCTGGCGTCCGGCACACCGCTCTCGCGGCGAAAAACGACTTAGAAATTCAGGAATAGCTTTCAAGGGGGCCGGTCAGAAAAAATTTTCGGGCCGCCACCCGCCCCCAGGTGCGGGCGCCGGGCGTCAGGATCTCAGCGCGTCCCGCGCCGTCTCCGGCGCCATCAGCGTCGAAGCGATCGTGATGATCGAGAGTGCGATGATGTAGACGGACACGGCCCAGTACGAGCCGGCCCACCCCAGCAGCGCAGCTGCAATCAACGGCGAGAAGCCGCCGCTCAGCGCCGCCGCGACATTGGCCCCAAGCGAGGCTCCGCTGTAGCGCACCTGGGTGCGGAACAGCTCCGGCATGAACGCCGCCTTCGGCCCGAACAGCAGCGCATGCGTCAGCGTCATCGTGACGACGAGCGCCAGCGTGATCAGCGCCGGCTCCCTGCTGTCGAGGAACCAGAACAGCGGAAACGCCAGCGCCACCGAGAACACGCCGCCGGCGAGATACAGCGCCTTGCGGCCAAAGATGTCGGACAGCCAGCCGGCGAGCGGCAGCGTCGCGAACTCGACGAGGGCGGCATAGACCACGGCATCCAGGATCACTTGGCGCGGCAGCCCGAGCTTCGTCGTCGCGTAGACCACGGTAAAGACGGTGAGGAGGTAAGCGAGCCCGACCTCCGACACCGTGATGCCGATCGCAAGCAGGAAGCTGCGCCAGTCGCGGCGGAGCACTTCCAGCACCGGCTGCGCCAGCACCTCCTTGCGCTCGACGACCTCCTTGAAGTGCGGCGTCTCCGCAAGCTTGAGCCGCACGATGAAGCCGACGCCGACGAGCAGGATGCTGATCAGGAACGGCACGCGCCAGCCCCAGCTCAGGAAATCGGCTTCGGGCAGCTTGGTCATCAGGCCGAAAATGCCGGTCGATGCGGCAACGCCCACGGGAAAGCCGATCTGCACCAGGCTGCCGTAGAAGCCGCGGCGATTGCCGGCGTGCTCGATCACCATGACGACGGCGCCGCTCCATTCGCCCCCTAAGCCGATGCCCTGGACGAAGCGCAGCACGATGAGCAGGATCGGCGCCCACACGCCGATCTGGCTGTAAGTCGGCAGGCAGCCGATCAGAAAGGTGCCGAGCCCCATCGCGATCATGGTCGCGACCAGCATCGTCTTGCGGCCGAGCCGGTCGCCGTAGTGCCCGATGATGGCGCCGCCGATCGGCCGCGCCACGAAACCGACCGCGTAGGTCGAGAACGCCGCCAGCGTGCCGACGAAGGGATCGAAGCTCGGGAAGAACAGCTTGTTGAAGACCAGCGCCGCCGCCGTGCCGTAGATCAGGAAGTCGTACCACTCGATGGCGGTGCCGAGCGCGCTCGCCCACACCACATGCGCCGTCGTCAATTTCTCCGCCGAAGCGGAGACTCCCGTTGCTGCCGTCATGCCCCGCCCCAGAGATTCCGGAGAGCATCATGGCCAATCGCGATGGCGGTTGCAACCTGCGGAGGCATTTGATCGCTCTCGTGCCCCGGACGCTGCGCAGCACCGGAAGCGCGTCTACGCGCGTCTTCGACGCGCTATCGTGATGCGCTGCAGAGCCGGGGCCCACGCTTCCCGGAGCACTCCCGTGCGGCATGGGTCCGGCTCTGCGCAGCACCGCAAGAGCGCTGCAGCGCGTCCGGGACACGAGAGTGTTGGGCGCGGCTGCTCCCACACCCGTCAGTGCGAGGAGCACTTGCGACGAAGCAATCCAGAATGTCTCCGCGGAGAGATTCTGGATTGCTTCGCTGCGCTCGCAGTGACGATGCCGAGACAGAGGCGCGTCTTCCGCCCCAAAGGAACCCGCCCGCACCTCCATTCGTTATTGACAAACTCATTTGCTTATATCTAATTTACCGCCACAATAACCGGCCCGCCAAGCGGCCCATAAAAAAGAGGGAACGACGATGAGAAGCTTTCTGGCCTGCACCATGCTCGCGGCCATGACTTCGGCAGCCACGACCACAGCGGCCACTGCACAAGTCTCCGACGACGCGGTGCGGATCGGCGTGCTGACGGATCTGTCGAGCTGGGGTCGCGACAACTCAGGGCCGGGCTCGGTCGAGGCCGCGAAAATGGCGGTGGAGGAATTCGGCCCGACCGTGCTCGGCAAGCCGATCGAGATCATCAGCGCCGACCACCAGATGAAGACCGACGTCGGCGTGCAGATCGTGCGCGGCTGGTTCGACAACGGCAAGGTCGACGCCGTCGTCGACATCCCCAATTCCGGCATCGCGATCGCCGTCCACAACATGGTGCGCGAGCGGGGCAAGGTCGCGCTGCTCTCCGGTCCCGGTGCGAGTTCGCTGACCGACGAGCTGTGCAGCCCGAACACCGTGCACTTCACCTACGACACCTACGCGCTGTCGAAGGTCACCGCCTCCGCCGTGATCAAGGAGGGCGGAAAGTCCTGGTACTTCATCACCGCCGACTACGCCTTCGGCCAGCAGCTCGAGAAGGACGCCACGCGCTTCGTCAACGAGATGGGCGGAAAGGTCCTGGGCGGGGTGAAGCATCCGACCAACACGGCGGACTTCTCCTCCTTCGCGCTCCAGGCGCAAAGCTCGAAATCCGACGTCGTCGCCTTCGCCAATGCCGGCCAGGACACCGACAACGCGATCAAGCAGTCCGGCGAGTTCGGCCTCGTCCAGGGCGGCCAGAAGCTGGTCGGCCTCCTGATGTTCGACACCGACGTGCACGCGATCGGCCTCAAGGCCGCGCAGGGCACCTACATGACCACGGCCTCGTACTGGGCCATGGACGAGGCGACGCGCGCCTGGTCCAAGAAGTTCTACGAGCGCACCAAGGTGATGCCGACCATGATCCAGACCGGCGTCTACGGCTCGGTGCTGCATTATCTGAAGGCCATCAAGGCGGCCGGCACCGACGATTCCGCCAAGGTGATGGCCAGGATGCGCGAGCTGCCGATCGAGGATACATTCGTCCATGGCGGCAAGTTGCGCGAGGACGGCCGCGTCATCCGCGACATGTATCTCGCCAAGGTGAAGACGCCCGAACAGTCGAAAGAGCCGTGGGATTATCTGGACATCGTCAAGACCGTGAAGGGCGAAGACGCCTTCCGCCCGGTCTCCGAATCCAAATGTCCGCTCCTGAAGAAGTGAGGCTGAGATGACCGGCAGCGAGCATAGCGCAATTGAGACTTACGAGTGCGATGTGCTCGTGGCCGGATCAGGCTGCTCCGGCATGTCGGCCGCGATCACAGCGCGCCATCGCGGCCTGAATGTCCTCATCGTCGAGAAGGAGCCGCGCTTCGGCGGCACCACCGCCCGCTCCGGCGGCTGGCTCTGGATTCCCGGCACGTCGCTGGCAAATGCCTACGGCATCGCCGAGACGCCGGAGCAGGCCCGCACCTATTTGCGACACGAGGCCGGAAACAATTACGATGGCGCTCGCGTCGACGCCTTCCTGAGCGCCGGTCCCGAGGCCGTCGATTTCTTCACCACCAAGACCGCGCTCCGCTTCGACATGCCGCTGGTGTTTCCCGACTATCACGCCGAGGCACCCGGCGGCGCGGAAGGCGGCCGCTCCATGGTGACGCGTCCGTTCGACGGCCGCGAGCTCGGCGACCTCATCAAGACACTCGGCATGCCGCTGCCGGAGCTCACCGTGTTCGGCATGATGCTCGGCTCAGGCAAGGAGATCATCCATTTTATGCGGGTGACGAAATCGCTGACCTCGGCGGTTTACGTCGCAAAACGCCTGTCGCGCCACCTGATGGACGTGCTGCGCTACGGCCGCGGCATGACGCTGACAAATGGCAATGCGCTGGCGGGGCGGCTGGCAAAATCCGCACAGGATCTGAAGATTCCGATGTGGCTGTCCGCGCCCGTGCGCGAGCTGACGGTCGAGAACGGCGCGGTCACCGGCGCCATCGTTTCGCGTGAGGGACGCAACGTGCGCGTTCGTGCAAGGCAAGGCGTGGTGCTGGCCTGCGGCGGTTTTCCACATGATGTCGAGCGGCGCAGAAAAATGTTTCCGCACGCGCCGACCGGCAACGAGCATTTCTCGCCGGGCCCCACCGGCAACACCGGCGATGGACTGCGTCTCGCAGAATCCGCCGGCGGGCATATCGAGGATCGCCTGCCGAACGCGGCGGCCTGGGTGCCGGTGTCGCTGACCACGCGCAAGGACGGCTCGAAGGGCGTGATGCCGCATTTCATCGACCGCGCCAAACCCGGCGTGATCGCGGTGATGCGCGACGGCCGGCGTTTTGCCAACGAAGGCAATTCCTATCACGATTTCGTCCAGGCCATGGTCAAGGCGGCCAAGCCCGGCGAGGAGATCGCGGCCTATCTCGTCTGCGATCACAAGACGCTGCGCAAATACGGCCTCGGCTGCGTGCCGCCCTTCCCGATGCCGCTGGGTCATCACCTCGATACCGGCTATCTCATGCGTGGCGACACGCTGGAGGCGCTTGCGGCGAAGACCGGCATCGACGCGACGGCATTCGCCGAGACCGTCAGGCAATTCAATGCGACGGCGCCGCAAGGCTATGACGCCGCCTTCGGCAAGGGCTCGAAGGCGTATAACCGCTACCAGGGCGATGCGATGCACGGCCCGAACCCCTGCGTCGCGCCGATCGAGACCGGGCCATTCTATGCCATCAAGATGGTGATCGGCGATCTCGGCACCTATGCCGGCATCGTCACCGACGCGAACGCCCGCGCGCTCGACGCCGAGGGCCGCGTCATCCCCGGCCTCTATGCCGCCGGCAACGACATGGCGAGCATCATGGGCGGCAACTATCCCGGCGCCGGCATCACGCTTGGGCCGGCGCTGACCTTCGGCTACATTGCCGGACGTCATCTCGCCGACAGCGCCGCCAAGCGCGACGCGGCGTAAGCCAAGCGCATCGGAGGCGCATGAAGAGAGAAAGCCGCGGTATCCAGTCGATCGAGGTCGGCGGAGAATTGCTCCGTGCGCTCGCAAGGTGCGGCGAGCCGATGATGCTGCGCGATCTCGCGCGCGAGGCCGGCATGTCGCCGGCCAAGGCGCATCCTTATCTCGCCAGCTTCTCCCGTATCGGGCTGATCGAGCAGGACGAGACCACCGGCCGCTATGAGATCGGCGCGCTGGCGCTGGAGCTCGGCCTCATCAGCCTGCGCCGGCTCTCCGGCGTGCACATCGCAAGGCCCAAGATCGCCGCGCTCGCGAGCCAGATCGGCCACGCGGTCTCGCTCGCGGTCTGGGGCACGCATGGCCCGACCGTGGTCCAGCTCGAGGAGCCGGCCCAGCCGGTCCACATCGTGATGCGCGTGGGCTCGGTGATGGCCCTGCTGGAGACGGCCACAGGCCGCGCGTTTGCGGCGTTCCTGCCGGAGAAGATCATCACCGCCGCGCTGGAGAGCGGGCTCGATCGTCACGGCGTCGGCTACAATCCGAAGCGCACCGTGAAGGGCCCGAAGGTCGCCGAGATGCTCACCGAGGTCCGCAAGCACGGCCTCGCCCGCGCGCTCGGCGATCCCCTGCCCGGCGTCAACGCGTTCTCGGCGCCGGTGTTCGATCATTCCGGCCATGTCGCGCTGGTCATCACCGCGATGGGGCCGGAAGGCACGTTCGATGCACGCTGGGACAGCCCGATCGCGCACGCGCTGCGGGATTGCGCCGGCGGTATCTCGAAGCGGCTGGGCTACGGGATGACGGTTGCGGCGGAGTGAGAGTCCTACTTCTCCTTCACCGGCACCGTGTAATTCAAAATCAGCCGGCCGCCATCTGGATAGATGGTCTGCCCGGTGATGTAGGACGCATCGTCGCTGGCGAGAAACGCCACGACCGACGCGACCTCGCTCGGCTCGCCGCCGCGGCCGGCTGGCGTGCGGGACATCACGGTCTTGCGGGCGTCCTCCGAGGTGTAGATGGACGATGCCACCATGTCGGTCAAAATCGTGCCCGGCCCGACCGCGACGACGCGGATGTTGTGCGGGGCGAGCGCGACGGCGGCGACCGAGGTCAGCTGCTTCATGCCACCCTTGGACATCGCGTAGGTTGCCAGCGCCGGGATCGCCAACAGCGCGTTCACCGAGGACATGTTGATGATGACCCCGCCGCCGCCTTGCGCGATCATCTGCTTGGCGGCGGCCTGCACGCCGAAGAACGCGCCCTTCAAATTGATGCCGATGATCTCGTCGAATTCCTCCTCGGAGATCTCCAGGATGTCCCGGTTGCGGGCGACGCCCGCATTGTTGACCATGATGTCGAGCCGGCCGAATTCCTTCACGGCGGTGGCGACGAGCTGATCCACATCCGCGCGCTTGGCGACATTGCCGACGACGGTGCGCAAGGCATCGGGACGCGCGAGCTCGGCGGCCGTTGCGGCGAGGCTATCGGCATCGACGTCCGAGATCACGACCTTGACACCGTCGTCCAAAAATCTCTTCGCGCAGGCCTTGCCGATGCCGCGCGCCGCGCCGGTGATGGCGGCGACCTTATCCTTGAGCTTCATGTGAGCGCCTCCTGAAAGCCGAACGCCGTGTCAGGCGTCAGTTCGCCGCCGACCGCGTCGTCGCCGGCATGTAAATCTGCGCGTAGCCTTCCTTGATCGCGGCGGTGATGCGGTCGAGGCGGCGGTCGATGTGCCTCTCCAGCACTGAAACGCAAGTCCCCTCGTCGCGCGCCTTGAGGCCTTCGACCACGGCGCGATGCTCGCCTTGCGTGCTGGAGCGGTTGACGCGGTCCATGTCGATCCAGCGCACGAAGCGGATGCGGGCGTTGACGTTGCGCAGCACGCGCAGCATCTCGGCATTATCAGACATCGCCATCAGCCGCTCGTGAAAGGTCTCGTCGAGCTCGACCTGCTCCAGCGAGGAGCGCTCGCCGGGATCAGGGCCGGTGGCTTCGAGGAACTTCAGCAGCGCGTCGATATCTTCATCCCTGGCGCGCTTGATGGCGAGGCGAATCGAGGCGACCTCGATCGACTTGCGCAGCTCGTAGAGATCGAAGATCTCGCGCGCGTCGAGCTCGCGGCAGAAGAAACCCTTGCCCGGTGCGAAGCGCAGGAAACCCTCGGTGTTGAGACGGTTGAGCGCCTCGCGCAGCGGCGTACGGCTGACGCCGAGGCGTTTGGCCAGCTCGCCTTCGTTGAGCCGTTCGCCCGGCTTGAACGCGTAGCTCACGGCCATCGCCTTGAGCTGGTCATAGACACGATCGACGACGCTGTCGGAAGCCAGTTCCACGTTGCTCTTCATCAGCTGCATTGATGCCCGGACACAGCTCAATATACCGGGGCTGCGTGGACGAAGGCAACGACCTCAGAGGAAACGTTCGGGCGCGAACGGCGCCAGCGGAATTTCAGGCTGCTTGCCGCTGAGGAGCTGGGCGACGAGCCGGCCGGTACGGGCCGAGCCGACCAGGCCGACATGGCCGTGGCCGAAGGCATAGACGATGTCGCGCGAGGCGCGCGCATGGCCGATGCAGGGACGCCCGTCGGGCATGCTCGGCCGATGGCCGAACCAGGTCTTGATGCGCGAGGCCGGAATGTCCTTCGGCAGTTTTGGAAACATGCTGACAAGGTGGTCGCGCAAAATCTCGGCGCGCCTCCAGTTCGGCGCGGCTTCAAGGCCGGCGATCTCGACGGTGCCGGCGGCGCGCAGGCCCTTGTTAGTCCAGTTCACCACCATCTTGGCGTCCGACGCCATCATCGAGCTGCGCGGACCTGATTCCGGGTTCTCTATCATGACGTGGTAGCCGCGCTCCGTCTCGAGCGGCAAGGGATCGCCGACCGATGCGGTGAGCTGCTTCGATCGCGCGCCGGCGGCGATCACCGCGGCATCACAGGCGATCTCGCCGGTCTCGGTGAGAACGGCCACGAGCTTGTCGCCATTCAACCTCAAGCCGGTGGCCTTGGCCCGCACATGCTCGGCGCCACTCGCGATCGCATGATTGGCGAGGGCTGCAACATAAGCGCCGGGATCGCGGCAGCGGCCGGCCTCCTCCACCACCACGCCAAAGGTGTAGCGCGGATGCAGATCGGGCTCGCGCTGGCGCATCTCGTCGGCATTGAGCTCCAGCCATTCGACGCCGACCTTCTTGCGCAGGCGCCAGCCGAGATCATTGTCGAAATTGCCGCGCGACGGAAACACGTGCATCACGCCATTGCGCTCGACCAGCTCAGGCACGCCCGCCTCCTCCGCGAGCTTCCGGTGCAGCAGCGGCGCGTCCTTCAACAGGTCGCGGAGCGCAAACGCCGTTGTCTCGACCCGCGCCTCGGTCCAGCCCGAGAGCAGATATTTGATCAGCCAGGGCAGCGCCTTCGGCAAATAGGACCAGCGG
Source organism: Bradyrhizobium sp. TM239 (assembly GCF_036247985.1). Classification (NCBI taxonomy): domain Bacteria; kingdom Pseudomonadati; phylum Pseudomonadota; class Alphaproteobacteria; order Hyphomicrobiales; family Nitrobacteraceae; genus Bradyrhizobium; species Bradyrhizobium sp. TM239. The sequence continues at coordinate 146,265 of NZ_BTIR01000018.1, forward strand.
ATCGCGAGCGGCCCGAGCGGGTCCATCAGATAACCCGGCACCTTCTTCCAGATGCCTGGCTCGGCCGGTGGGATCACCGAATGCGAGGAGAGCCAGCCGGCATTGCCGTAGCTCGCCGCCTGTTCGCCGCCGGGCTCGCCCGGATCGATCAGCGTGACGCGATGGCCCTCGCGCAGCGCTTCGATGGCGCTGATCACGCCGACCGCGCCGGCCCCGATGATGGCGACGTGGCGGCGCCCAGACATCGCTTACGCCTTCACCGCGGGCGCAAAGTCCTTGCCGACCGAAATCGCCCTGGAATCGATGATGCAGTGGAGGATCGACGGCTTGCCGGAGGCGAGCGCGCGCTCGAACGCCGGCGCGAATTCTTCGGTGCGCTCGACGCGCTCGCCATGGCCGCCGAACGCTTTTGCGTACATCGCAAAGTCAGGGTTCTTGAGCTGGGTGCCGACGACGCGGCCGGGATAGTCGCGCTCCTGGTGCATGCGGATGGTGCCGTATTGCGAATTGTCGACCACGATCACGACCAGCGGCGCGTCATACTGCACGGCGGTCGCGAATTCCTGGCCGTTCATCAGGAAGCAGCCGTCGCCGGCAAAGGCGACGACGGTGCGATCCGGATATTGCCGCTTGGCCAGAACCGCCGCCGGCACGCCGTAGCCCATCGAGCCCGAGGTCGGCGCCAGCTGCGAGGCAAAGCTGTGGAAACGGTGATGGCGATGGATCCAGCCGGCATAATTGCCGGCGCCGTTGCAGACGATGGCGTCCTTCGGCAGGCGGTCGCGCAGCCAGGTCATGACCTGGCCGTACTGGAACGTGCCCGGCAGCTCGCGCGCCTTCTCGGTCCAGGCGAGATAATCGGCGTGCGCCTTGGCCGCTTCGCCCTTCCAGGCCACCGCGCCTGAAGGCTTCAGCGTCTCGACGGCGGCGGCAAACGCAGCGGGCGTCGCCTGGATCGCGAGCGCCGGCTGATAGACGCGGCCAAGCTCTTCGGAGCCCGGATGCACGTGGATCAGCTTCTGCTGCGGGTTCGGAATGTCGAGCAGCGTGTAGGACGAGGACGGCATCTCCGACATGCGGCCGCCGACGAGAAGAAGGACATCGGCGTTATCGATGCGCGCCTTCAGCCCCGGGCTCGGCCCGATGCCGAGATCGCCGGCATAATGCGAATGGTCGGCGTCGATCAGCGAGGCCCGGCGGAACGAGGTTGCGACCGGCAGGTCGAAGCGCTCGGCAAACCGCGCGATGCTCTTGGTCGCCTCATCCGTCCAGCGCGAGCCGCCGAGGATGACCAGCGGCGCCTTGGCGCCGGTGAGCATGGCGCCGAGCTTTTCAATGTCGGCCGGCGCGGGCCAGCTCACGGCAGGCTCGATGCGCATGGCATCCGCAACGGCGGCGGTCTCGGTCAGCATGTTCTCCGGCAGCGAGATCACGACGGGACCGGGACGGCCCTGCATGGCGACGCGGAAGGCGCGCGCCACCAGCTCCGGAATGCGATCGGGACGATCGATCTCGACCGCCCATTTCGCCATGGTGCCGAACACCGCCTTGTAATCGAGCTCCTGGAACGCCTCGCGCTCGCGCATGCCGGTGTCGACCTGGCCGACGAACAGGATCATCGGCGTCGAATCCTGCATCGCGATGTGGACGCCGTGGCTGGCATTGGTCGCGCCGGGGCCGCGGGTGACGAAGCAGATGCCGGGCCGGCCCGTGAGCTTGCCGTAGGCCTCCGCCATCATCGCCGCGCCGCCCTCGGCGCGGCAGATCATGACGTCGATCGGGCTGTCATGCAGCGCATCGAGCGCGGCCAGATAGCTCTCGCCCGGCACGCAGGTGACGCGCTCGACGCCTTGGGCGACGAGCTGATCGATCAGGATCTGGCCCCCGGTGCGGCTGTTGCGGATGGTCATGACGGCTCCCTCGGGGATCTGGCGATGCGCATAAGCGCCTTGCGAAAATTTGGTTCGGAGGTGGCGTAGGACAGGCCGACAGGACGCGCAAGATCGAAAGGGCTTTACGTACCCTGCGCAGGCGTCATGCCCGCCTTTGCCGTTTGCACGACCGCCCGTTTGTCGGGCTTGATGGACGGATAGCCGTCGACATAACGCCACCCGCCTGTCCCGGACGCGCCGCAACGCGCATAGCGCGTCGAAGACGCGCGTGAACGCGCTTATGGCGTTGCTGCGCAGAGCCGGGACCCAGAGCCGGCACAGCACGCCGAGAGATGGGCCCCGGCTCTGCAGCGCACCACCCCGGACGATGCTGCACATCGTCCGGGCCGCTGCACTGCGTCCGGGGCACGAGAGCTGCGAGTGCCGTGGGATGGGCAAAGGCGCACCGCGCCGTGCCCACCCAATTCAATCGCGACACGAGATGCGTGGGCACGCTTGCGCTTTGCCCACTCTACGATGCTGGTTTGTGACGCGCGGACATGCGTTCACATCCTCGCGGCGCTTCCGCCCGAGTTCTGCTCTCTTCTTCGCGCCCTCAATAGAAAGGGCGCAGGGAAGGCCGGGTGCCGGCTGGCACCCGCAAGACCCCCGTGCGAAGACATTGCACACGCAATGCACGAGGGAGACACAGGGCAGCCGATCATCCGGCCTTCCCTGCGCGACGTTTGACGGCGTATGGCGCGCTCTCCCCGGAGACGAGTTCCTGCTTGCCTCCGTCACCTCGCGGATTGACGATGCGCTTCGCCCGGTCGGGCTTGGCGCACCTCCGCAAGGCTTGGCTGTAGCAACGACAGCCAGGACCACGCGATTTGGCCGTACGCATCAGCGCCGCTCGTCCGCACGCCGCCGGGACCTCACGGGGTTCGCCCGCCCTGCTCCCGCCTCTCGTGCACGACGCTGCCGCGTCCACCGCTCCCCGATCCGCGGCTCGTTGCGACGTACGACCGCCCCTTTCGCCGGATCAGGATGGCCGACACATACGCCGAAACCGAATTTCGGTAAAGTGGAATATTTTCGCGACGGTGGGTTGACAGAGGGCGACACAGCCACGATGGCGTAGCCCGGATGGAGCGCCAGCGTAATCCGGGACGGTACGAGATGCCGGGCGAGCGGCCCCGGATTGCGCTTCGCTCCATCCGGGCTACGAAGGCTCCGCCCACCAAGCCGCCGCGATCAAGCGATGGCTACCGGGCTTCGGCGTCTTCGTTTACGATCCGGCTGAACCACATTGTCGAGGACACCGGAATGCAAACCATCGGCCTGATCGGGGGCATGAGCTGGGAGAGCACGGCGCTCTACTACAAGCTGATCAATGAGCGGGTCCGGGGTCGCATGGGCAAGCTGCATTCCGCCCCGCTGTTGCTGTATTCCTACGATTTCGAGGCGATCAAGCAGATGCAGTACGCCGGCCGCTGGGCGGAGGCAGCGGCGAGCCTCGCGGAGGTCGCGCGGCGTCTCGAAGGCGCCGGCGCGCGCGCGATCGTGTTGTGCACGAACACGATGCACAAGCTGGCGCCCGACATCATCTCCGGCGTGAGCGTTCCGTTCATCCACATTGGCGACGCGACCGCGCAACGGATCCGGGCGAAGGGATACCGTCGGGTCGGCCTCCTCGGCACCAAGTTCACGATGGAGGAGGACTTCTACATCGACCGGCTGCGCGCGCATGATCTCGACGTGCTGGTTCCTCCCGCCGACGCACGCGCCGACGTGAACCGCATCATCTACGACGAGCTGTGCCTGGGGACCGTCACCGCGCCCTCCCGCCGCCGCTACCAGGACGTGATGGCGGCGCTGGTCGCCGCCGGCGCGGAGTGCATCATCCTCGGCTGCACCGAGATCACGATGCTGGTCGGCCCTGATGACACAACGGTGGAGACGTTCGACACCACGGCCATTCACGCGGAGACGGCGGCCGATTTCGCCATGGGTTGATCGCGACGGCGGCGCGCGATCAAGCAGGCCGTGTTAGGGTCGAGCACCCGTCTCGCAATGACGATGTGGAAAGAGCTTTGACCCTCACCGATGCTCGATCGCGCGGATCGCGCCGCGGAGCTCGGCGAGGCCGCGGAGACGGCCGATCGCGGTGTAGCCGGGGTTGGTGCGCTTGGTCGCCGCGAGGTCGTCCAGCATGCGATGGCCGTGATCGGGGCGGAACACGATCTGCTTGTCCTTTGAACGCCGCGCGTTCTCCTTCAGCAGCGCCTTGAGCACCGCGACCATGTCGACGTCGCCGTCGAGATGATCGGATTCGTAGAACGACAGGCCGTCGGCCTCGCGCTTGGTTGCGCGCAGATGGGCAAAGGCGATGCGGGGGCCGAAGCGCTCGGCCATCTCAGGCAGATTGTTCTCCGCGCGCACACCGAGCGAGCCGGTGCACAGGCAGATGCCGTTCGCCTTGGACGGCACGGCATCGAACAGCGCCTGATAGTCATCGGCCGACGAGGCAATGCGCGGCAGGCCGAACAGCGGCCTCGGCGGGTCGTCCGGATGCAAGGTCAAGGACACCCCGAGCTGCTCGGCCACCGGCGTCACCCGCGCGAGGAATTCGGCGAGATGCTGCCGCAGGATTTTTGGCGTGATGTCGCGATAGGTCTCGAGCCGGTCGCGGAATTGCGGAATGGTCATCGGCTCGGTGGTCGAGCCGGGCAGCGCGCTGGCGATCACCATGACGAGATAGTCGATGTCGGTCTGGCTCATCTGGTCGAACAGCTTTTTCGCGCGCGCCTGCTGCTCGGGCGAATAGTCCTGTACGGCAGCCGGGCGCTTGAGGATATGCAGCTCGAACGCAGCAAAGCGGTCCTGGTCGAAGCGCATGGCGCGGGCGCCGTTCGGCAGCTCCCATTCGAGGTCGGTGCGGCACCAGTCCACCACAGGCATGAAGTTGTAGCAGATGATCTTGATGCCGGAGGCCGCGACAGCTTCCAGGCTCGCGATCCAGGCCTCGATCGAGCGCGTCGCCTTGCCGCCGAGCCGCTTGACGTCGTCGGGGATCGGAATCGATTCCACCACCGACCAGGTCAGTTGCGAGCGGCCGGGCTGGCCGTGCTCGATGAAGTTCTTGCGCTCCTCGACCGCCTTGCGGGTCCAGGCCTCGCCGATCGGCACCTGATGCAGCGCCGAGACGATATCCGTCGCCCCGGCCTGCCTGACGTCATCCAAGGACACGGGATCATCGGGCCCGTACCAGCGCCAACCCTGCAGCATCATGGATATCTCCTAAAGCGTTTTCGAGCGAAGTGGATACCGGTTCGCGTGAAGAAAACGCGTCAAAACAAGGTCAGTTCGCGGTCAGCACGACCTTGACGCTCTGCGAGCGATCGAGCGCCAGCCTGAGCGCATCGGGCGCGGTCGAGAGCGGCCGCTCGGCGGTGACCAGCGACAGCACGTCGACGCCGCCGGAGGAAATCAGTTCCACCGCCGTCATGAACTCGAAGCCGAAACGGAACGAACCGCGCAGGTCGATCTCCTTTGCCATCACGGCGTTCGAGGGCGTCGGGATCTGGCCGCCGGGCAGATTGCCGATCTGCACCACGATGCCGCCGCGCCTGACGATGCCGATGGCGCTCGCAAGGCCCGCGGCCGTGCCCGAGACCTCGAACGCGACGTCATAGGGACGCGACGCAGCCTGCGCCTTTAGTCCTTCCTCACCGCCCGAGACATTCTCGACATGCGAAGCGCCGAGCCTGGTCGCGAAGGCGAGCGGGGCCGGCGCGATGTCGGCCACCGTGATGTCGGCCATCCCGGCGCGATGCGCGGCGAGCATGGTCAACAGCCCGATCGGGCCGGCGCCGAAGATGATGCCGCGCTTGCCCTCGATATTACCGGCGCGCGCGACCGCGTGCAGGCAGACCGCGAGCGGCTCGGCCAGCGCTGCGGCCTGATAGGACACGTGATCGGGAATCTTCACGCACTGCGCGGGAACCGCGTCGAAATAATTGGCGAAGCCGCCCTGCATGTGCGGCGTCTTCGAGGCCGAGCCCATGAAGTAGATGTTCTCGCACAGATTCGGCCGGCCTTCGCGGCAGGCGACGCATTGGCCGCACCAGCGCGACGGGTTGACCGCAACGCGGTCGCCGACCTTCAGATTGGCTGCGGAGCCGGAGATCTCCACGACTTCGCCCGAGATCTCGTGGCCGAGCACCAGCGGCGACTTCACCACGAAATCGCCGGTGCGGGCATGGCGGAAATAGTGCATGTCCGAGCCGCAGATGCCGCCGGCGCCGAAGCGGATGCGCACCATGCCGTCGGCGAGCTTGTCGAGCGGATGCTCGACCATGCGCAGATCTTCGGGACCGAACAGGGTTGCGGCGAGAGCGGTGGAGGTCATTTGGAGAGTCCCATGTATTTTGGCAGCCAGAGGGTCAGTTCGGGGATGTAGGTGATCGCGATCAACGCCAGCATCAGCGGCACCAGCCAGGGCAGGATCGCGACCGTGGTGCGCTCGACCGAGAGCTTGGCCACGCGGGCGAGCACGAACAGCACCATGCCGAGCGGCGGATGCAGCAGGCCGATCATCAGGTTCAGCGTCATGATCAGGCCGAAATGAATGGGATCGATGCCGAGCTTGAGCACGATCGGCAGCAGGATCGGCACCAGGATGGTGATCGCCGCCGTGGTGTCGATGAAGCAGCCGACGAACAGGATCAGCACGTTGGCTAGCGCCAGGAACACCCATTTGTTGTGGGTGATGCTGAGCATCCAGTCCGACAGCATCTGGGCGGCCTGCGACACCGTCAGCAGCCAGGCGAAGATCGAGGCCGCCGTGACGATGAACAGCACCGAGGCCGTGGTCTCGATGGTGTCGAACGTCGCCTTCGCCACGGTCTTCAAGGTCATGGTGCGATAGCGGACGAGGCCGAGGAACAGCGACCAGATCACCGCGGCGACCGCGGCTTCCGTCGGCGTGAACCAGCCGAGCGTCATGCCGCCGATCAGGATCACCGGCGCCATCAGCGCCATCACCGCCGAGAAGTCGAAATACCAGTCGATGATGAGCAGCGTGCCGAGGCCGATGACGACGGCCATGTTGACCGACATGCCCGCGAGCACCATCAGCCAGATCGCCATCGGGAACGCCAGCACGATCGCGATCTCGAGGCCGGCCGAGCCGAGCTGCGGCCAGGAGAACGGCGTGTCGCTGCCCCATTTGTTCTTGTGCGCGAAATAGGTGACGGTCGCCATCATCAGCAGCGTCATGACGATGCCGGGAATGACGCCGCCCAGGAACAGCGCGCCGATCGAGACGTTCGCCATCATGCCGTAGATCACGAAGGGCAGCGACGGCGGGATGATCGGCCCGAGCGTCGCAGAGGCCGCGGTGACGCCGACCGAGAACTCGGTCGAGTAGCCATGGTCCTTCATCGCCTTGATCTCGATGGTGCCGAGGCCGGCGGCGTCCGCGATCGCGGTGCCGGACATGCCCGAGAAGATCACCGAGCCGATGATGTTGACGTGGCCGAGGCCGCCGCGCATCCACCCGACCAGCGCGACGGCGAATTTGTAGATGCGCCCGGTGACGCCGGCGATGTTCATGAGGTTGCCGGCCAGGATGAAGAACGGCACGGCGAGCAGCGGGAAGCTCTCGACGCCGGCGATCATGCGCTGCGCCAGCGTGACGTCGGGCGTCACGCCGCTGACCAGGATGTAGAGCAGCGACGACGCGGCCATGGCGATCGCCACGGGTACGCCGAGCAGCATCAGGATGAGGAAGCCTCCGAGCAGCAGCAACATGGGATTATCCTTCAAAACCGTCGTAGGCGCCGGGACGTTCGAGGATCGAATAACCCTGTCGCAAATGTTGTATGGCCACCTGCACTGAGCGCACGAACATCAGCACGAAGCCGGCCAGGACGGCGTAGTAGACGTAGTCCTTGGGAAGATTGATCGTGGTCATCTGCTCGTCGCCGATGATCTGGATGTAGACCCAGACCAGCTTGATGGCGTAGCCGAAGAAGGCGATCCGGATCAGGTCGATCACCGTCGACAGCGCGCGCGCCACGAGGTGGGGCAAATAGCGGTAGAGGAGGTCGACCTGGATGTGCCGCGACAGCCGCACGCACATCGAGGCGCCGATGAAGACGACGCCGATCAGGCAATAGGTCGCGATCTCCTCGGTCCAGGCGTAGCTGTCGTTGAGCACGTAGCGGGTGAAGAACTGGAGGAAGACGGCGAGCGCCATCACCCAGAAGATCGCGAGCGCCACCCAGTCCTCGAACGCGTAGATGCCGAGGTCGACCTTCGGCGTCGCCTCCTCCTCGAAGGTGTGGGCGATCTCGTCCGCGGTGATCTGCCGGTGTATTTCGGCGGTGGACATGGGGGTTGCTCCTAGGACCTGAACGTCGTTCCGGGGCTCGCGAAGCGAGAACCCGGAACCTCGAGATTCCGGGTTCGGTGCTCGGACCGTGCTGTGCACGGTCCTGCGCGCCGCCCCGGAATGACAGTCGTCGTTACTTCACCGCCTGGATCTTTTCCCAGTCGGCCTTGCGGTAACCAAACGTCTCGAACGCAACGTTCTTCAGCACGGTGTCGCGGAACTCGTTCTTGTCGACCTCGGTCACGCTCAAGCCCTTCTCCTTGAAGAAGGCGACCAGCTTGGCCTCGTTCTGCTTGATCTCCGCGGTCGCCTTGGCGGCGGCCTCCTGGGCGACGTCGGTGAAGATCTTCTTGTCCTCGTCGGACAGCTTCTTCCACAGCGCGCCCGCCACCACCGTGTTGAGGTGGTCGACGATGTGGCCGGTCAGAACGATGTGCTTCTGCACCTCGTAGAACTTCTTGGCTTCGATCGTGGTCAGCGGGTTCTCCTGCGCCTCGACGGTGCCGTTCTGGAGCGCGAGATAGACTTCGGCGAAGGCGATCGGCGCGGTGTTGGCGCCGCAGGCGCGCGGCATCGCGAGATAGGCCGGCACGTCGGGCACGCGCATCTTCAGGCCCTTGAGGTCGGCGCAGGTCTTGATCGGCTTGTTCGACGAGGTCTGGCGCACGCCGTAATAGGTCACGGCGACGATGTGGTGGCCGCTCTTGTCCTCGTAGCCCTTGGCGAGCTCCTTGAAGATGTCGCTCTTGGTGTAGGCGAGCAGGTGGTCGGCATCGCGGAAGGTGTAGGGATAGTAGGTCACGCCGATGGGCGGGAAGCTCTTGGCCGCGAAGCTCGAGCCGGAGATGATGATGTCGACCGAGCCGAGCGAGAGGCCCTGGTTGATGTCGGCTTCCTTGCCGAGCTGCGAGGCCGGATAGACATCGATCGCGTAGCGCCCGCTGGTGCGCTTGCCGATCTCCTGCGCGGCCCAGACGGATGCCGTGTGGAACGGCTCCGAAGTCTCGTAGACATGGGCCCATTTGAGCTTGGTCTGCGCCATGCCGGCCTGGGTGGCCGCCAACAGCGCGGCAGCGGACATCACTGCTGCAATCGTCATTTTCTTCAACATCGACTTTTCCTCCATGTTCTAAGTCTGCTTCTTGTTCACCCGCCCCGGCACGGATGCGGACCGTACAATCTCATCGCCGCCGCGCGCTGCCGCCTCCGGCCCGCTTCTTCGATGGTCGCTTTGGCGCCGCCGGCTTCGCCGGTGCGCGCACCGTCCGGCTCCGCCCCGAAGACGATCCGGCCGCGTTCTCGGCGCCGAAATTCTGCGCAAAGCGCTCCTGCGACCGCGCCAGATGCGCGCGCATCGCTTCGCGCGCGGCTTGCGGATCATGCGCCGCGATCGCCTCGCGCACGGCGCGATGCTCGTCGAGCGCGGTGCGCCAGGTGCCCGGGCTCTCGAAATAATGCGCGAGCTGCGCGAAATAGGGATTGAGGCGCTGGTCGAACAGCTCGCCGACCACGCGCACCAGAACCGCATTGCCGAGGCTGCCGGCGATCGCGACGTGGAAGGCGCGGTCGTGGACCATCGAGGCTTCGCCGGGATGCTCGACATTCTCCATCGCGAGCAGCGAGGCGTCGATGCGGGCGATATCGTCTTTGGTCGCGACGCGCGCGGCCTGTTCGGCGATGGCACTTTCGAGGAATTCGCGGGCGCGCAGCAGCTCGAACGGGCCCTCGATGACGGAGGCGGCGGCGGGCGCGGCGATTGCGGCGGGCTCGATCACATAGATGCCGGAGCCGACGCGAATGCGCAGGCGCCCCTCGACCTCGAGCGCGATCAGGGCTTCGCGCACCGTCGGCCTGGACACCTTGAGCTGCTCGGCGAGCTCGCGCTCGGTCGGCAAGCGGCTGCCGACCGCGTACTCGCCGCTGTCGATCAGGCTTCGCAATTGATCGGCGACCTGGCGATAAAGCCGTCTCGCCTCCACAGCTTCCAGCGGCACGCTGGTCCTCCCGAAAGGGTCGCGCGGGGCTTTTCAGCCCGCGGCCCGCCAATTTTGGAAAATTGGTCTTACCAATTGACCGGAGCATTGACCTGATACGGGCGCCATGTCAAGCAGCGGCAAAGCAAGGGGAGACGTCGATGCGCCGAGGTTCCGTGCGTCTTGGCAGCGCCAATCTCGACCGGTTGCCGCCGGCCGTCCGCCGCCCGGCCTATGACCGTTCGCGCATCACGCCCGGCATCGTGCATCTCGGCCTCGGCGCCTTTCATCGCGCACATCAGGCCGTCGTCATCGACGATTGCCTTGCCAGCGGCAGCTCGTCCTGGGGCATCGTTGGCGCCAGCCTGCGCAGCCCGGATACGCGCGATGCCCTCGCCCCGCAGGATCATCTCTACACCGTTGCCGTGCGCGCCGCCGAGGGCACCGAGCATCGCGTGATCGGCGCGCTGCTCGACAGCGTCGTCGCACGCGAAAGCCCGGCAGCGCTGGTCGAACGGATGGTCGATCCCGCCATTCGCATCGTCTCGCTGACGGTCACCGAGAAGGGCTATTGCCACACGCCGCAGACCGGCGATCTCGACGAACGGCATCCTGACATCGTGCACGATCTCAATAATTTCGACGCGCCGCGCTCGGCGCCCGGCTTCATCGTCGCGGCGCTGGCGCGGCGGCGCGCGCTGGGTGCCCTGCCCTTCACCGTACTGTGCTGCGACAACCTCGCCGCCAACGGCCACACCGTGCAGCGCATCGTGACGCAATTCGCCGCGCTCCGCTCCAGGGAACTCGGCAAGTGGATCGTGGATAACGCCGCTTTCCCCTCAACCATGGTCGACCGCATCGTGCCGGAGACGAATGATGCCGACCGCGATGCGGTCGCGAACGCGCTCGGCATGCGCGACGCCTGGCCCGTGCTGACCGAGCCGTTCACGCAATGGGTGGTGGAGGATCGCTTCACGGCGGGCCGGCCCGATCTTGCCGCCGCCGGCGTCGAGCTCGTTGCCGACGTCAAGCCGTTCGAGCTGATGAAGCTGCGGCTGCTCAACGCCAGCCATTCGGCGCTGGCCTATCTCGGCTATCTCGCGGGCTACGAGACCATCGCCGACACCATGCAGGATCCGCACTTCGCGCGCCTGGCCGCGCAGGTGATGGAAGAGGCCGCGGTAACGCTGACGATGCCTGCCGGCACTGATCTCGCCGCCTATCGCGCTTCGCTACTCAAGCGCTTCGCCAATCCGGCGCTGCATCACCGCACCTGGCAGATCGCGATGGACGGCTCGCAAAAGTTGCCGCAGCGGCTGCTCGGCGCGATGCAGGATCGCCTCGCCAAAAACCTGCCGATCGCAACGCATGCGCTCGCGGTGGCCGGCTGGATGCGCTATGTCAGCGCAACAGACGAGCAGGGCCGCACCATCGACGTGCGCGATCCCCTCGCCGCCGAATTCGCCGCGCTGGCGCGCGAGGCCGGACCCGTTGCCGAGCGGCTCGCGCCCGCATTGCTCGGGGTTCAGAAGGTGTTCGGACCGCTGGGGTCCGAGCCGCGCCTGCGCGAGGCCGTGACCGCGGCGCTCGGCCGTCTCTACAAGGATGGTGCGCGGCGGGCCGTGGAAGCGCTCGTCGCGGCCTGACCACAAAGCGGGCAATGCTGCACTGCGGTCCAAATCGGACACAAGGTCGAACGGAAGTCGCGCTTGATTTTTGCCTGTCCTTGCCCCACCCGAGAGCGATGGCAAAGGACAACAAGATCATCGCCGCCAACGCGGCTTTCTACGCCGCGTTTTCGACCGGCGACTTCGACGGCATGGAACGGCTGTGGGCGGACGACGACGCCATTTCCTGCATCCATCCCGGTTGGCCGGCCATCATCGGGCGCGCCACGGTGATCGGAAGCTGGCGCGACATCCTGCAAAACCCGGAGCGGCCGCAGATCGTCTGCGCCGAGCCGCAGGTCATCGTCGACGGCGACAGCGCCCGGGTGCTCTGCATCGAGATCGTCGACGGCACCGCCTTGGCCGCGGCCAACCATTTTCGCCGCGTCGGCGACGAGTGGCTGCTGGTGCATCACCAATCGAGCCCGATCGCGCAGATTGTCGAGCAGGCTGAAGACGATAGAGCGAGCCACCGCGTCCACTGAACGCGGCGGACACGCGAGCGTGATCTACTGTGCATGGGGTTGTTTTTCAGTTTCTTGTTTGGCGGCCAGTTCCGACAGGTCATCCAGCACGGCCCGCGCCGCGGAAAAATCATCATCTGCAAAGAACATGCTCCGGGTGATCAGAACCGGGATGCCGGCGCGTGAGGCTGCGATCAGCCCGTTGGCGGAGTCCTCGATGGCGACGCAGTCGACCGCGCCCAGCTTCAGCCGCGCCAGCGTTTCCAGATAGACGTCCGGCGCCGGTTTCTTGTGCCTGACATCGTCACCGGCGACGATCGCGTCGAACCCCGCAGCCCAGCTCGCGCCCAGCGCCTGCGACAGCAGCGCATCGATGTTGCCGCGCGAGGTCGTGGTCGCGATCGCAAGCCGCTGGCCGCGTGCCTTCGCCGCGGCGAGCAACTCGATCACGCCCGGCCGCAACGGACAGCAACCGGTTTCGACCAGCCCGGCATAATGCGCGGTCTTGATGCGGTGGAGCTCCGCAATGTCCGCATCTGACAGAGGCGGGGCGCTCCCCAGCCGGGCGTGGTAGGCGCGCATGCGCTCCTTGCCGCCGGTCACCCGCAGCAGGTCCTTGTAGACGGCGCGGTCCCACTGCCAGTCGAGACCGTGGCGGGCGAAGGCGTGGTTGAAGGCCTGCCGATGCAGCTCCTCGGTCTCGGCCAGGGTACCGTCGACGTCGAAGATCAGCGCGGCCGCGCGCCGGACCAGCTCATTGGCATCCGGCGGCACCACGGCGAGCGCTTCTGCCTGCATGATCGATGCCTCCCTGTGACAGGCGAACATCGCCCGAGGCAGGAGGCGAGACAAATCGCAATATCTTTTGCCGGACCCAAAAATCTCTTATGAGCGAAGGACGCGCAACGGCGCGAACGGGAACTTTCGACCTGCTCAGGAGACGCATGCGGCTCTTCATCCTTGGCCTCGGCTATAGTGCCCGGCATTTCGCCCGCAAACATAGCGGCAGCTTCTCGCATGTCGCCGGCACCGTGCGCGATCCCGCGCAGCGGAACGACCTCGCCGGGATCGAGGTCCACGCCTTCTCCGGCGAGCCCCCCGCACGCGAGACGGTCGAGCAGGTCCGCGATGCCGATGTCCTTCTCATATCGATCCCGCCCGGTAGCGGCGGCGATCCTGCCATCGCAGCGTTCGGCGACGCGCTGGCGGCGGGCCGCCGCAAGATCGTCTATCTCTCCACCATCGGCGTCTACGGCGATCATGCCGGCGGCTGGGTCGACGAGAGTACCCCGCCGCAGGCAACGCTCGACCGCGCCCGCATGCGGGTTGCCGCCGAGCAGGCCTGGATGGACATTGCGCGCGGCGATGCCGCGATCCTGCGGCTTGCGGGCATCTACGGCCCCGGCCGCAACGCGCTGGCGACACTGCGGGCAGGAACGGCCCGTCGCATCATCAAGCCCGGCCAGGTCTTCAACCGCATCCATGTCGACGACATCGCGAGTGCGATCATGGCCGCCATTCCCCACGGAAGCGGCGGCATCTGGAACGTCTGCGACGACGAGCCGGCGCCGCCGCAGGACGTGATCGCCCATGCAGCTGAGCTGATGGGCGTTGCGCCGCCGCCGGAAGAGGCGTTCGCGACGGCCGAGATGTCGGCGATGGCCCGCAGCTTCTATGCCAGCAGCGCCCGTGTCTCCAACGCAAAACTGAAGCGCGAGCTCGGCGTCACGCTTGTCCACCCGACCTATCGCCACGGCCTCGATGCGTTGTGGCACGCAGGCGAAGCACGATAGGTTCCGGCATCCCGGCGCGTCCCAGACATGCCGCGCCCGCGCTTGACTTCGCGTCAGTGGGGACGTGATCTTGGCATCGAGCGGGCCAACGCATAACGAGCCCGCACCTTGGGAGGACGCAATGAACAAGACGATCGCAGTGATCGTGACGGCGGCTGTTGTCATCACATTCGGCACGGCCATCGCCGCGCCGCTGCCCGAGACCAAACCCGACGATGTCGGCTTCTCCAGTCAGGGCCTTGCACGCCTCGACAATTTCTTCGCTCGCGAGATCGCCGCCAAGCGCGTCCCCGGCGCGGTCGTCGCCATCGCGCGCGACGGCAAGCTCGTGCACTACAAGGCCTACGGCATGCTGGATCCGGACAAGGGCACGCCGATGCCGATCGATGCGATCTTCGCGCTGGCCTCGATGACCAAGCCGATGGCAGCGGTCGCCGGCCTGACGCTGATGGAGCAGGGACGGCTGCCGCTCCAGGCCAAGCTGTCCGATTACTATCCCGGCTTTGCCGACATGAAAATCGGCGTGACCGAGGCCAACGGTTTGCTCAAGCTGGAGCCGCAGGCCTCGCCGATCTTCATCCACGATCTCTACCGGCACACTTCCGGATTGATGTATGGCGGCCGTCCCGACAGTTCGAGCCCGGTGGCGCGGCAATACCCTGATGGCGTCGCGCCGGCGATCGAAGGCGACACCCAGGCCTTCATCGACCGCATCACCAAACTGCCGCTGGCGCATCAGCCCTCGACCGAGTTCGAATACGGCTTCTCGATCGACGTGCTCGGCGCCGTCGTCGAGAAGGTGAGCGAGCAGAAGCTCGGCGAGTATCTCGCCGCCAATGTCTGGCAGCCGCTCGGCATGAAGGACGCGACCTTCCACCCGACCGACGCGCAACGCCCTCGCCTCGCCCGCCCATTTGCCAACGATCCGCTGACGGGCAAGCCGCAGGCGATCAAGCTGCTCGACACCCCAACCAAGTTCGACTGCGGCGGCGCCTGCTCGTTCGCGACGGTCGGCGACTATGCCCGCTTCGGGCAGATGCTGCTCAACGGCGGCGAACTCGACGGCCAGCGCATCCTCGGTCCGAAGACCGTGCATCACATGACGACCAACCATCTTGGTCCCGAGATCAAGAACAACGTCGCCAATGTCGAGCCGCATCGCGGCGGCTTCGGCTTCGGCCTTTCGGTCGCGGTTCGCACCAGCGAAGGGCTGTCGTCGGTCCCCGGCAATCCCGGGGAGTTCACCTGGAACGGCGCCTACGGAACGCAATTCTTCTGCGACCCGAAGGAACGCCTCGTCGTCGTGGTGGGAACGGCCGCGCCCGGCGAGCTCAGGAAGTATTATCGCGAGCAGGTTCAGGACATCGTCTATGGCGCGATGGTGAAGTAGGGATCGGCACACATTGAAAGAGAAAGGGCGGCCGATCGGGCCGCCCCTGTGACCGGCGTCGGCACTCAGCTCAACACGCCGTACTTCTTGAACCAGGCCTGCGCCTGCTTCCAGGCATCTTCCGCGGCGCCCTTGCGGTAGCTGCCGCGATAGTCGGCATGGAAGCCATGCGGCGCTTCGGGGTAGATCTTGAATTCGGCCGTCTTCTTGTTCTGCTCGAGCGCAGCCTTCATCTGCTCGACCTGAGCGACGGGAATGCCGGTATCGGCGCCCCCATAGAGGCCGAGCACCGGCGCCTTCATCTCGGGGGCGAGCTGCATCGGGCTCTTCGGCAGCAGAGGATTTTCGGGGTCGACCAAGGTGCCGTAGAAGGCGACGCCGGCCTTGAGCGTGCTGCTATGGGCGGCATATTCCCAGACGGTGCGCCCGCCACGGCAGAAGCCGATGATGCCGAGCTTTGCAGTGTCGCCGCCTTGCGATCCAGCCCAGGCCGCCACCGCGTCCAGATCGGACAGCAGCTCCGCGTCGGGCTTGGCATTGACCACCGGGAGCAGATCCTTGACCTCGGCGACCTTGGTCAGATCGATGCCTTTGCGGAAGTAATAGTCGGGCGCGATTGCGAACGCGCCGAGCTTGGCGAGGCGCCGCGTGACGTCCTTGATGTATTCGTGCAGGCCGAAAATCTCCATCGCCACGATGATTACCGGCGCCTTGGTGTTGCCGGCCGGCCGGGCGAAATAGGCGGGCATCTCTTCGGAGCCGACCTTGATCCTGGCATCGCCGACCTGAAGACCATTGGTGTCGGTCGTGATCACCTCGGCGCGCACGGGCCCGGCCGCAAGCGTGTAGCCGGCGGCGACGGCCGCGGTGGCGCTCATGAATCCGCGGCGCGAGACCGGGGCGACTTTCGTCAACCCGACGACGTCGGATGCCATGGTGGGTTCGAAGCTCATCGATCTATCCCTTGCTGTTGCCTGTGCCGGTGCCCCCCGGGGGCGACGCATTCGCCAGTAATTGCCGGCGAAACGCAAATCACCAGCCTGCGAGCACGCGCGCTCTCAGCGCCAGACCTGCCGTTTCTTCACAGGCGCAGTCTCGGGCATCAGACTCATAGCAACAAGTCCGACGGCCGCCGCAAGCAGGAGATCGCCGTGGCCGCCAATGCTGCACGACGTTGAACGGCGCTGACTGTTTAGAATCCCAACGACACTCTGACATTCCCATCGCTCGTGTGCCGGACTTAACCGTCTAGCCGCACCGCATCGCAACATCCATTAACCGAAAAAGACGGTTCTCCCTCGGCTGGCCACACCGCCAAGTGCTGCAGGTGATGCGCATGTGCGCGCATTCGACCCGCTCACCCGCAACAAATGGCACCGCAGTGGCTACAATGGCACATCATGTTGCTCGCACATCGCACATCGCCGTCAATCGCGCGCGAGCCGTCGTCATTTGATTGAAATTTTCAGAGGACTTGAGCCGTGCGATTTACTCGAACTTTCTTTGTGACGCCCTAGTTCCACGTCCGGAAGTTCCATCTCTGCCACGGAGAGCTTCTTCCCCACGCGCGGTCCGCCGTCCGGCAACGGACGAAAGGGCACGCGAGGACTTCATTCTCCTCCACACAGATTGCGCACCCCAAGGCTCAATTGAATAAAGCTTTATCCGATCTGGAACTGAAATGAATTTGGCTCGCGAATCGATTGAACTGTTGGAGCAGGTCGCACGAATCCTGTGGTTCGAAGGCACCAAACACGGCTTGCGCGACCGCGAGTGGATGGCGCTGCGCTTCCTCTCCCGCGCCAACCGCTTTTCGCGAACGCCTTCGGCGCTCGCGAGTTACGTCGGCACCACGCGCGGCACCGCCTCGTTCATCATCGGGGAGCTCGAGCGGCTGGGTTATATCGAGCGAAAACGCTCGGCCACCGACAAGCGCTCGGTGATGCTGAGCGTGACGCAGCAGGGCAAGAAGTTCCTGGTGCGCGACCCCGTCGGCGTTCTGGTCGAGGCGATTGCCGTCCTCGACGACGAGGTCAAGATCCGCTTCCGCGACACGTTCCGGCACGTGCTGGATCAGTCGGACGCGGCCGAGCAGCGGCACCACACCGACGTCTGCAAGCGATGCATCTTCCTCCGGGAGGAGCGCACCAGCACCGACAGCAAGGCAGCGGCCGAGTTCAGTTGCCGCCTGTTTCGCTCGCCGATCGCAGAGGCGGAGGTCGATCTGCTCTGCACCAGCTTCGAGCATCACCGCCAATAGAGTGCAGCCTCGATCAGGGCGTTGCCTTGCGTGGCGAATAGATGACACCGCCGCTCGCCTCCACCACCAGGCGTCCGTTCTCGCTCCTGATTTCCTCGATCCGGCCAAGGCCGGGCACCTGCTGTCCCAGCACGGCTTCGATGACGCCGTTCGGACCCTGCAGGATCGCAATGCCTTCGTAGGCCTGGCGGACCGACCAGCCCTTGATCACCTTTCGCGGCGCCGGCGCGCGCTCGGACGGAGACACCGAGCCCGTGAACTCAGGCGCGGCAACCGCGGCCATCATCGGCCCCTGCTGTGACGAGGGCTGCGATTGCACCATGGCCGGCGCCGGAGCCGGCGCCTGAACCTGCGCTTGAGCGAGCTTGTCGAGCTTCACCGTCGAGGACGAGCTGACCCGCTCGATACGGTCCAAATTCTCGGCGAACCTGCCGAAGCGGTCATTGGTCGCCTTGCTCGATTGATCCACAGCGGTCCGCAGGCCGTCGAGATTTTCCGACACGCCCGATACCTGCTTGCGCAGATGCGCGACGGTCTCGCGCAGATTCCGGATCTCCGTATTGGCCGCAACGTTGTTCTGGGCGGGCTGCGTGGTGAGATAGGCGATCACGCCGGTGCAGGCGCAGACCACCAGCATGGCGGCGACCGCCAATGTTGCGAGCGGCGCAACCCATGTCGGACGGGGCGGCGGGGGCTTGGCGACGATCACGGCCGGCTTGATCACGGTCGGCGCAGGCTTGGGGATCGCCATCTTGTCGAGACGCGCCTTGGCCCGAATTCGCTTCAGCCCCTCGAGTGCCTCCTTCGCCAGAACTTCGTCGCTCGCCGCGGCCGACACACGCTTTGCGCCCGCTGCGGGCTTGGCCGTGCGCGCCGCATTCTCCTTGATATCGCGCGGCTCGGCAGCCGGCTTCGTCGTTGCGGAAACATCAGCGGTCGCGTCGGGACGAGCTTGTCCATCGGACAACATGTGAAAATGCTCCGTTCGGTTCGATCTGTCGAACGGTGACGTTATGTGCCGAAGCTTGCCTGAAACGTGCGCATCGAAAATCTTTCATCGCGCGCGATGCGACGTCACATGAGTCAATCGCGTCATGCACGTGGCAAGAGTGCGACTCGAAAGACACACACTCGCCAAGATTTCGCCAAGCTGGAGTCTCGCCGCCATACATGAGTCGAATTGTCGCATGTGGAAAACCGCGCACCAGAG
This sequence comes from Bradyrhizobium sp. TM239, assembly GCF_036247985.1. Lineage (NCBI taxonomy): Bacteria > Pseudomonadati > Pseudomonadota > Alphaproteobacteria > Hyphomicrobiales > Nitrobacteraceae > Bradyrhizobium > Bradyrhizobium sp. TM239. The sequence continues at coordinate 165,290 of NZ_BTIR01000018.1, forward strand.
GCAATCCCGGGTTGAAAACCCCTCGATATGCCTGATCGGCAGCACCCCCTAAAATGGCTGTGATTGTACGGGGATGCGGAACCTTAGACCCATCACGATGCAGAACTAGTTTAGTTTCCGAAGCAACTGATGCGTTTGAATATATCAAGAAACAACCCGAAACAAACCAACAGCATCAAGCACACGTAGCAATCGCTTTGTTACGCACGCTTGATCGGAAATCGGCAATTGTTACGGTCCTACTCAAGTGATTCTCGCCAGTTGGCGAGGAGATCGACACAGATTCAGTAGCGTTCGGACGCGATCAGCAACTTGGCGCAACTGTTCTAGGTCGTTTCTCAATCCGCTCCGCGAGGTGATCCGTAAGACACCCGCCGGGCCTCACGCAGTAAGCGTTCAGTATCGAGTTGAAGTACCAGGCCTGCGAGACGCAGGCACTGAATGCGTAGGGCTGCCCGCGAATATCGAAACCATAACAACGGTTCGCGGGAAGGAATGTCGTCAAACAGCATCGTTGCCGAGCCGGGGCATCACAATAACCAACCGGCCGCAAGAGGTGCGAAACAGGGGCGAAAGACTGATGTATATTATCGTTGATGATCGCGAGAGCGTCGCGAACAGCTATGTCGGAGGGCTCGTTCGCGAAGGCGTATCGTCGATCGGCTTCTCCTCCGGGGAATTCTGGGACTGGCTGCAATCCGCGAGTGAATCGGATCTGGCAGCGGTGGATGCCTTCCTCCTCGGGGATTGCGATGCCCGCGGAAGCCTGCCGCGGGCGATGCGCAAGCGTTCCTCGGCTCCCATCATCGCCATGAGCGGCCAGAAGATGCTCAAGAACACGCTGGAGCTGTTCGAATCGGGCGTCGACGACGTCGTGCACGTGCCGATCCACCTGCGCGAGATCCTGGCCCGAACGGCCGCGATCGCGCGCCGCCGGGTGGGCGAATTGCCGAGGCCCTGCGAGAGCAGGATCCAGGTCTTCTTCAACGGCCGTGACCCCGAGATCGCGGGCCACGCCCTCACCCTGCCCCGCCGCGAACTGCGCATTCTCGAATATATGGTCAGCAATCACGGCAAGTGGATCACCAAGACGCAGATCTTCAACGCGGTCTACGGCATCTTCGAGTCCACCTTCGACGAGAGCGTGATCGAGAGTCACGTCAGCAAGCTGCGCAAGAAGCTCCGCGACCGCCTCGGCTTCGACGCGATCGTGGCCCGGCGTTACGTCGGATACCGCCTCGACATCCCCGCCGGCGAGACCCTCGACGTGCCGATGCAGGAGCTCGACGAGGTCGGCATCATCCTCAACAGGGCACACGCCGTCCCGGCCGCCTACCCGGCCGGAAACTGACACGGCGAGAGCCTGCCACGAACAGACAACGGCCTCCGCGAAGCAGCTTCGCGGAGGCCGTTGCATTTTCGGCGGCAGAGGCGTGAGGACGGATTCTCCGGCCTCGAAACGCTCTACGGCTTCTGCTGGAATTCTTCCTTGGAGACGTAGTTGAAGTCCTCGACCAGAACGTCCTGGACGACGTCAGCCTGCATCCGCTCGTTGACGCGCTGCTTGATGGCGGTCGTCAGGATGGAGAGGTCGTAGCGGGCGAGCTTCCTGAAATCGAGACGCTCGTCGGCATAGATCCTGCGGAAGGCCTCGTCGACGACGAACGGCTCCGGCGGAACGTTGAGCTGGTGCATGGTCCGCCCCTCCACGGTGTAGACGAAGCGCGCGACGATATAGCCCTGCACAATGCCGTTCTCGACCATGGGCACGCTCAGGGCCCGCGTCTTCTGGTATTGCAGCCCGTCGAGGTATTCGTCCTTCGCCGGCAGCAGGCTGCCGTTTTCCTTCCAATAGGCCACGCCATAGCTCGTGCCCGCGGTGAGGATGCATACCCAGAGCCCGGCCAGCACCAGTCTGATCATTTTCCGTCCTGCGCTGCGCGACCGGTATAGGTGCCGTCCGACTCGGCTTCCTTGATCGCCTTGACGATGATGCTCGCGACCTCGCGCACCGCGTCGTAGTGCATTTCGAGGATCGAGCGATTCCGCTCGAGCTTCTCGCGCAGCCGCTGAATTTCCTCGGTGACCTCGACGTCGCCGCCGAGATGCATCCGCGCCCGCATCAGGCGGACGAATTCGAGCATGCTCCGGCTCTTCCGGGCGCTGAAGTCGTCGAAATCGATCTTCTGACGCGTCGCGAGCGCGACCGTCTCCTCCTCGACGATGCTCTCGAGCCGGCGGATGGCTGCCAGCAGGCCGCGCACCTCATCCGATCTCGCCGCATCCGCGCCGTCGACCACGGCCTCGCCGCTCACGACCGGCAGCAGCACGGGCAGCAGCGCATCGGCTTCTGCCGCCGCCTCCGTCGTCATCACCCCGGTGTTCGCGACCGGCTGCTCGATCACCATGGCCGCCGCGCTGTCTTGTGCCTGCATAGGAAATTCACCCTTCAACTTCTGTCACCCGTTCGCGGATCATCATCCGGCCTTGCCAGCACCGTTCGGCCCCGCCGGATTCGCGGCGGCCAGCTGCTTGGCGATGCCAATGCCGTTGCCCTTTGCCAGCTGGCTGCCAAGCTGCTCCGCCAGCATCGACTTCCAGACGCCGCCAGCCGTGCCCTTGCCAAAGACCTGCTCGGATTCCTTCGGCAACATCGTCTCGACGAAGGTCTGGAGGATGAAAGCTTCGAACTTCCGGTACACCTCGCCGGACGCCGGCGCCTTGATCATCCGAACCGGCGCCCCGTTCACCGCATCCGACTGCGCCTCGGCAACCTTCGTCGCGGGCTGCTCGGCAGCTGCCGCCGCCTTGCCGGCCTCCGCGTCCATCGTGGCGGCGAAGTCGGCGCCGGATGATTTCAACGCGTCGAGTTTTGCGGTCGCCGCGCGCTGCGTCACGGGGTCGGCGGCATCGAGGACGTCGAGAACGAGGTCGGGTGTCGCGGTCACGATCATGGCTTGTTCCGGTTGGCTGGCGGTGGCGTCCACGCGCGCACGGCTGGGCTTATTCCCGTCATCTCCTCGAGGACCTGCTTCTCGGCGTCACGGAGCTTGTCGGCCAGCGCCGCCTTCGCGACCTGCTCGAGCTGCTTGACGCGGCGGCTCTCGGCGCGAACCTGGTCGAGCTGCTGCGCGGCCTGCGTCCGGATCGCGCGCGCACCGACGCTCGTCCTGTTCAAGCGCCGCGCGATCGACTCGCTCGACGATCCCGCCGGCGGCTTGCCATCGTTCAGGGCTCCCACCAGCCATTCCTGCTCGTCCTGCAGGCTTCTCTCCTGCTGCCGCAGCTGCGCGAGCTGCCATTCGGACAGCCGGAGCTGGAGCTTCACCAGCGAAACCATCCGGCCGAGCTTGTCCGCGCGCGACGTCGTCACAGCATCACTCCGCCAGCCAGGACGAGAGACCGAGCATGAATTGCGTCAGCAGCTCGTCGCTCGTGAGGTAGAGCAGCATGAAGCCGCCGAACAGCACGAAGGGCACGGAGATGAAATAGACCGGGATCGCCGGCGTCAGCTTGTTGATCAGGCTGACCGCCAGGTTGACGATCACCGAATAGACGATGAACGGGCTGGCGATCCGCAGCGTCAGCACGAACGCCTCCGACAGACGGCCGACGAGCAGGTCGAGCGCCATGCCGCCGCCGAGCCGGCTCCCGGGACGCCAGACGTCGTAGGAGTTCATCAGCCCGCGCAGGACCTGCCAATGCTGGTCGGTCATGAAGAACAGCGTGGTGACCGACACCATGATCAGCGGCACCAGCACCGGTGCCGGATCGCTGTCGGCGACCGGCGTCCCCGGGATGTTGCTGAGCCCGATCGCGCTCGCCATCACGGTCGCCATGGTCTGCAGCGCGAGAAAGAACACCCGCCCGCCGAGCCCGATGACGCTGCCGACCACGAGCTCGGAGCAGATCAGGAGCGCCAGCGTCAGCGGCGCGGCGTTGTCCGTGAGCGGTTTCAGCACCGCGATCAGGATCGGCGTCAGCGCGAACGTCGTGACGAGTGCGACGAACAGGCGGACCTGGGCCGGAACGTTGACGCTGGAAAAGCCGGGCACCAGCATCAGGCAGGCGCCGATGCGGCAGAACACGATGAACGTCACCAGCACGCTGTCGGCAAGGCCGCTGATCACGACACGGCTCCGAGCGCCCTGATCTCGGCGCTGCGCGCGACTTCGACATGCGACAGGATCGGCAAGGTCGGGAACACCCGCTCCAGGATCATCCGCACATAGGGACGGGCTTCCGGCGTCACCGCCAGCACCACGCTGGTGCCGTTCTCGGTGAACTTGCGGATCGCGGCGCTGGCTTCGGTCGCGAACTGCTCGATCAGGCGCGGATCGGCGTCGAACTCGACGACGTCGCCCTTGGCGTCGCGCTTCAGGCTCTGGTGGAACGCGAGGTCCCAGCGGTTGCCGAGCCTGACGACGTTGAGCACGCCGTTGTCGGAGAGGTCGCCGCAGATCTGCTGGGCTAGCCGGGTCCGGACGTGCTCTGCGACCTGCTCGGAGCGCCGCACGTGAGGTGCGATCTCGGCGATCGCCTCGAGGATGAGGTGGAGATTGCGAATGGAGACGCGCTCGGCCAGCAGGATCTTCAGGATCGCCAGCAGGCCGGAAAAGGAGATCTGCGACGGGCAGAGATCCTCGACCAGGCGCTTGTACTCGGGATCGAGCCGGTCGAGCAGCGCGCGCATGTCCTTGTACGACAGCAGCTGCGCGAGGTTCGCCCTGAGCACCTCGCTCAGATGCGTGAGCAGCACCGACAGATTGTCGACCGGCTTGCAGCCCTGCCGCTTGACTTCATCGGTGAAGGCCTCCGTCACCCACAGCGCCTTCATGCCGAAGGCGGGCTCGATCACCTCTTCGCCGGGCACGTCGGGCTTGCCGTCCTTGTCGACCAGCACCAGCACCTCGCCGAGCCTGAGCTCGCCATGGGCGACGCGGGTGTCGTGGATCCGGATCTGGTACCCCTTGGGGTCGATCGACAGATTGTCGCTGAGCTTGATCTCGGGAATGACGAAGCCGTACTGCTTGGCGAACTTCTTGCGGATCTTGGCCACGCGGTGGGCCAGCTCGGTGCGCGAGCCCAGGAGATGGACCGAAAGATGGCCACCGAGCGCAAGCTCGATCTCGGCCGTCTTGAGCTGGTCCTTGACGGATTCCTTGGCCTCGGCCTGGGCGCGCTCGTCGGCCTTGCGCACATCTTCCTTCCGCTCCCGCGCCGCCTGCCGCCTCGGCAAGGTGTAGCCGACGAAGGCCATGACGCCGCCGAGCAGCATGAAGGGCGCGAGCGGCAGCCCCGGCATCAAGGCGAGCACGAACATCATCAGCGCGGCGGCCGACACCGCGCGCGGATAACCGCTGAGCTGCCGCAGCACGGCCTGCTCGGCCGATCCCCTGGTGCCGCCCTTGGAGACCAGCAGACCCGCTGACAGCGACACGATGAGCGCCGGCATCTGCGACACCAGACCGTCGCCGACGGAGAGCTTCGTGTAGACGTCGGCCGCGCGCGACAGCGTCAGCCCGTGATGGGTGACGCCGATGATGATGCCGCCGAAAATGTTGATCGCGGTGATGATCAGGCCGGCGATGGCATCGCCCCGAACGAACTTCGAGGCACCGTCCATGGCGCCGAAGAACGCGCTTTCCTCTTCGAGCTCGCGGCGCCGGCGCTGGGCTTCCTTGTCGTCGATCAGGCCCGCCGACAGATCGGCGTCGATCGCCATCTGCTTGCCGGGAATGGCGTCGAGGGTGAAGCGGGCGCCGACTTCGGCGATACGCGTCGCACCCTTGGTGATCACGACGAAATTCACCGTGACCAGGATGGCGAAGATGATCAGGCCGATGACGAAGTCGCCGCCCATGACGAACTTGGAGAAGCCGGCGACGACGTGGCCGGCGGCCTGCTCGCCCTCCCCGCCGCGCGACAGGATCAGGCGGGTGGTCGCGACGTTCAGCGCCAGCCGCAGGATCGTCGCGATCAGCAGCACGGTCGGGAAGGCCGAGAAGTCGAGCGGTCGCTGGATCCACAGCGCGACCATCAGGATCAGCGCCGACAGCGCGATCGAGAACGCAAGTCCGAGATCGATCAGGATCGGCGGGATCGGCAGGAACAGGATCGTGAGCATGGCCACGATACCGCCGGCGAAAAAGGCGTCGGCCCCCAATCGTCGTGGGGTCGGCAGGCTAGCAACTAACGTATCGGCCATGGGTCACCGGCAGGGGGTCCACCCCTAATCTGCCCCGCAAAGCTTACGCGGGGATGGTGGCCGAGGCCGGCGCGGATCAGAAGCCGCGCTCGATCCGCGAATAGACCATCTCGGTGAAAGTGGAGAGGTGCGCGCCGATGAAGGAGCCGGAGACGGCAACGACCAGGAGGATGACGATGATCTTCGGAACGAAGGTCAGCGTCACCTCCTGGATCTGGGTCAGGGCCTGGATCAGCGCAATGATGGTGCCGACCAGCATCGCGGCGCCGACCGCGGGCCCGGAGGCGACGATGATGGTCCAGATCGCCGCCTGGACGATGTCGAGAGCGTCCCGTTCGTTCATGACTGGCTGATCGTAAGTCCCGGTCCGACCGCGACCTTGGTGCCGTTCTCGAGGGTCGCGATGGAGCCGTCGGCGTTGATGGAGACCGAGGCGACCTTGCCGCTGAAGCTCGCGCCGGTGGCGTCGGTGAAGCTGACGGTCTTGCCGATCAGGCCGTTGGCCTGCGACAACGATTGCGAGGACAGCAGCGCATCCAGCTTCGAATTGGTCTGCATGGCCTGCTCGACCGTCGAGAGCTGCGCGAACTGGCTCATATATTGCGACGTATCCATCGGATTGGTCGGATCCTGGTTCTTCATCTCGGCGACGAGAAGCTGAAGAAACGTGTTGTAGTCGACGCTGTTGCTCGAGGTCGAATTGGTGGAGCCGGTCGAACTGGACGACTTGCTCGTGCTGTCGGTGGCGCTGTTGACGTTCATGTACCTCTCCGCTGTCAGGCAGCCTGGAATGGGGACTCGGTGATGGTGCCGGCCAGGATGGCCTGCTCCACCGGGAACAGGGCCCGGATCCGCTTGAGCGCCTCGAAGTAGCGGGTCGCCTCGACCAGCTCGTCGACCGCGCCCAATCCGTCCAGCATTTCGCGGCTCTCGCACACCGCGCGCAGGGCCGCGTGATGCTGGGCATAGAGCGCCGCGGCGTCGCGGATGTCGGTCGGGTTCATCAGCATGAGCTGGACGATGAAGTAGAGCTGCCGCAACGCCGTGGTGGCGTCGGAGGCCTGCATGACCTGCCCTTCCAGCAGGAACATCACGTCGTTGACGAGCTCGACGGAGACCTTGCGGTCCACGCGCAGCACCGCGCCGTTGATGTAGATCCGTTCGCCCGCCCGCAAGGAGATCTTCATCAAAGAGCGTCTCGGATCATGCGGTTGATTTCGATGAGCTGCATCACGTCGTTCGATTTCTCCTCGCGAAGGCGATCGGCCTCCTTGACGACCCACAGGCCGATCGAGATGATGTCGGCGCGCAGCTTGTCCGGGAGCCCGTTCTCCGGATGCGAGAGATCCTCGATGAAGATCGTCCACAGCCGCCGCACATAGAGCAGGCTCTCGACCAGATCCTCGAGGCGGAACACGCCTCTCTGAATCCGCTCGAGCCGGTCGATGCCGAGGCTGAGCGCCTGCCGCTCGCGGCCCCGCGCCTCGTGACCGCTCTCGTCGACGACCGATTCATAGGCTTCAAACGTCATCAGCATCACTCTGCGCAGGAGACCGGATAACAAGACGAGGTAGCGAGCCTCGGCTCTAGAGATAGTTGATGAGGCTGATCTGCTGCAGCTGCGAGGTCAGCGCGAGCGCTGTCTTGATCTGGGTCTGCAGGGTGTTGACGCGGACCGAGGCCTCGGTCGGATCGACCTTCTCCAGCTTGACGATCTGGTCGTTGAGGATGTCCTTCTGGATCTTCAGCTTCTCGGTCGCGCCGGTGACCCGTTGCTGGATCGAGCCGACGGTACCGCCGAGCACGGCCAGATCGTTGATCGCGCCGCTGACCAGACCGATGGCCTTGTCGACGACGACCTGGAACGTGTCCTTGCTCAGGCTCGTATTCCCGAGATCGGTGAGCATGGTGTAGGCCTCGGCCAGCTTGCGGAAGCCGGGCCGATTGGCGCTGACCGAGCTGTCGACCACCTCGGTCGTGGAGATGCGGCTCGACAGCGTCTGGTCCGTCGCCGACGACCAGTTGGCGTTCCAGGCCGGGCTTGCGAACTCGGTGTCAAAGGCACCGTTGAGGAAGTTCTGCATCTGCGCCGGTGTGATCGTGCTCACGCCGGGTGCAGATTGCGAGAAGCCGAAGCCCGCAGGCGGCGCCGCCGCGAAATCCGCATCGACCCGGTTCTTGCTGGCCGAGCCGGCCGTGTAGTTCGTGATCGGCACGGTCTGCGTATTGATTCCGCCGAACAGATACGACCCGTTGTAGGAAACGTTGAGCGCGCCGATAACGTCCTGAAGGTTCGCGGACGCGCTCGGCATGATGATCTTCGCGCCGCTTTCGGCGTCGCGGGCCGCGATCAGGTTCTTGAGGAATTCCGACGCGGTCTTGCCGAGCTGCGTGATCCGGTTCTGGGTCACGTCGAGGCGCCCCGCAACCAGCTCGTTGGTGTCGACGAGCTGGTCGGCGAAGTCGAAATCGGCGCGCAGCGCCACGTCGCGGCCCGTCCCCGTGCCGAGCTCGAGGCCGACATCGGCGAAACGGCCGGTGGTCGCCTCCTTGGAGGCCTTGGTCAGCGCGCTCTGGTTGTTCGTGATCGACGACCTCAACGACGAAGACAGCATCAGGGTCGAGATGTAGTTCGCGCTCATCATGACTTAATTCCCCACGGCAGCCAGCAGGCTCTGCAGCATCTCATCGACGGTGGAAATGATCTTCGACGACGCCGAATAGGTGCGCTCGACCTGCAGCATCAACGACATCTCGTCGTCCATATTCACGCCGCTGACGTTGGACAGTGCCGCGGTGCTGCGGTCGAGCAACGTATTCTGATACTGGACGTTGTCGTCGGCGGTCTTGCGCTGGCTTTCGATCCAGCTCGCCGAGGAGGACGCGAACTCGATCACGCTGCCGCTCGGCTTGCCCTGAGCCGCGGCGTCGAACGGCTGCGGGGCGCCCATGTTGTTGATGAGCTGCTGGAGCCGCGTCGAGAAGCCGGCATTGCCGGTCGTGTTGTAATTATAGGCGGGAACGCCGCTGATCGCGCCGTCGCGCAGCAGGTTCGGGTTTCCGCCCACGGCCGGATCGACCGAGGCGGCAACCGCGATCTTGCCCGCGAGGCCCACCGAGATCGTGGCGCTCGCAGGCATCGCGGGCGCGCCGGGATAGGTGAACAGACCGGGCCTGTCCGCCAGCGTCGGGACAGGTGACTGGTCGCTTTCCTTGAAGGCGTCGATCAAGCCGCGCGCGATTTCGTCGAGCTGGCTCTGATACGTGACCGTGTCCTTGTCGCGCAGCTGGGCAAGACCGGCGAGCTTGCCGGACTTGAGCGGCATGACGGAATTGGCGCCGGTCACGGGCACACCGTCGATATAGACGGCATTGCCCGTGGTGCCGGCGGTGTAGGCGTTGGTCGGTGCGAAGCTCACGGTCCGCGCTATCTTGTCGAACAGAACGACGCCGCTGTCGGTATAGAGCGCCGCATCTCCATTGGGCCGGATCGACATCGAGACGCCGACCTCTTGCGACATCCTCGAGACGATGCTGTCGCGCTGGTCGAGATAGTCGGTGACGTCGTCGCCGGAGATCGTGCCCTTCACGATCGCGGTGTTGACGGTCTCGAACTGGGACAGCAGCTGGTTGATGTTGGCGACCGACGCCGCCATGTCGGCGTCCGCCCCTTCGCGGACCGACTGCACGGTCTTGGTGGCCTGGTTCAGCGCGGTCACCATGTCCTTGGCGGACGTCACGGCGGCCTGCGCCAAGGTCGCATTGTCGGTGGAGTTGGCGTATTGCTGCAGCGCCTTCTTCAGCTTGTTGAGCTGGGCGGTCGGCGACTGCTCGAGCTCGGGATCGTCCACCGTCGAGGCCGCGATCTTCTGCAGCCCGTCATAGATCACGCTCTGCTTGGCCGACGACGAGGTCGCGGTCAGCACGTTCGAATAGAGACCGGAACTGGCGGCGCGTTGGATCGCCGCGACATAGACGCCGGTATTGGGCAGGTTGTCGAGCACGGCGATCTTGCGCGAATAGCCGGTGGCGCTGGCACCGGCAATGTTGCGCGAGATCGTCGATGACTGGATGCCCGACGCCATGAGCGAGGCGCGAGCGGAGTCGAGAGCAGCGGTAAGGGACATGATCTACTCTTGCCCGGGGGGAGCGCTGAAGAGTTCAGCGCTTCAAGTTGACGACGACGTCGAGCAGGTCGGCGCCCGTCTGGAACGATTTCGAGTTCGCGGTGAAGCCGCGCTGCGCCTCGATCATCCCGGTGAGCTCATCCGCGAGATCGACGTTGGAGTCCTCCAGGGCGCCGGACTGGACCGTACCGAGCCCGCCGGTGCCGGCGTTCCCGGCCTGCGCGTTGCCGGAATTCATGTTGGTCGAATAGACGTTGCCCGGCTCAGGCGTCAGATTGTCGGGGCTTGCGACGTCGGCGAGCATGATGGTGTAGAGCGTCCTCTGCTGCCCGTTCTTGAGTACGGCCGTAACGTATCCTTTCTCGTCGACATTGATCTTGTCGATCGCCGCGGGAACACTGCCGTTGACGGTCGCCTTGAAGCTGAAGTCGGTACCCACCTGCGTCATGTTCGACAGGTCGAGGGTCATCGCTGCACCGCCGGGGACAGTGAGCGCGAGAGTCGTTGGGCTCGCCGCGGCCAGCGCGCCTTTGCCGGTTGCGGTCGTATCGAAGGTGAAAGTGGTGGCGGCACCAACCGACGCACCTGTCGCTGAGTTGTAGGCCTGAATCTGCCAAGTGTCCGTGCCGGCGGCCGTCGCCGTATGGGACATGTAGACGTCGAGCGTGACGGCCTGGCCGATATTGTTGTAGGCCACGATCGAGCTCTTCGATGAATATGACGCCGGGCCGGGAGGACCGGCAATGACAGCCGCCTTCGGATCCATATTGCCGGTCGTGAGCGTGCCCGCCGTCGACGGCACCGGCACCTGCGAGACTTGGGCGATGTTGACGATCTGCATGCCGGACAGGCTGTTCTGCGAGAAATTCGTGACCTTGCCGGGCTGGCCCAGAAGGTAGTAGCCCGCCGCATTGACGAGGTTGCCCTGAGCGTCCGGCACGAACGAACCGGCGCGCGTCAGGAACTGCTGCGTGTTGGCGGCGTTCGAGACCACGAAGAAGCCGTTGCCCTGCACGGCAAGGTCCGTGGACGACGTCGTGAACTGCGTATGTCCGGCGTCGCTGATGGCGTAACGGACGGTGGTCTCGACAGCGCCGGAGTCGTAATTGCCGGAGCCGCTCTTCAGGATCAGCGAGGAGAATTCGGTCGAAGCCCGCTTGTAACCGGTGGTGTTGACGTTCGCGATGTTGTCCGAAACCGTCGACAGCTTGTTGGACTGCGCGCTCATGCCGGAAACACCGGTGCGCATAACACCATACAGGCTCATGAAGTGGGCTCCTTTGGTAGGTTGCAGTTACAATGGGGGATCTTGCTTGCGCGGGGCTGATGGTTCGGAACCATGCACAACTTCACGTCGTCATGTCGTCTTGGGCTGACAGAACGAGCGCGCCTTGTCGGTCCATGCGCCGAAGCCGCTCGACACGAGGTGAGCGACGATGTGACAGACATAGCGCTTCTGCGCCGGCTGGTTGTTGGGGCCGGCATTGTAGCGGGCCACCGCCATGGTCCAGCTGCCCTCGCGCTGTTTCAGCTCTTTCAGGAAGCGCGCGGCATATTCGACGTTCTTCGCGGGATCGAACATGGCGCGTACCGAGGCGAACTTGTCGCCGTGATAGTAATGGTTGATCTGCATGCAGCCGAGATCGATCAGCTTGATGCCCTTGCTGCGCATGGCCTGGAAGTTTGCGATCGCATCATCCATGTCCCTGGCGAACACGGTCTGGCCGTCGGCGCCGAGGGCATAAGGATGCAGCGCGCCGCGGCGCCCGGTCTCGGTGAGACCGACGGCATAGAGAATGCCGAGCGGAATTCCATGCTGCTGGGCCGCGCGCGCCATCTCGCGCTCGCAGGGGCGCGCGCCGTCGGTGGCCGCGTCCGCGGCGCCCGCATTACAGATAAACAGGGCCGCGACGAAGATGCGGCGCCACGTCCTGGTCATGACGCGTCTCCTGGCTGGGCTGGCGCTCCTGGCGGGCCTGCTTCGCGCCGCCGTCGGACTGCCCCGACGACGTCCCTGAGCCGTCGAACGTGCCTTGCGACTGCGACGAGGGCTGTTGCTGGCCCGACAGCTGCGGCTGCGACTGGCCGGAGCCGCTCTGAAATCCGTCCAGCGAGCCGTGCTGCACGGGCGCGATGTCGGCGACATAGCCCGCCGACTGCATGAGATCGCGGATCTGGTCGCGCTGCTGATCCAGCATCTGGCTCGTGTCCTTGCGCGCGGCCGCGAGGTGGACGGACACTTCGGTGCCGACGAGACGAAGGCGCACGGTGACATTGCCGAGCGCGGGCGGCTCGAGATTGATGGTCAGGATCTTCAGCGGCTGATCCGGCGCATTGGTCTGGGATGCCGAGAGATCGGGCGCTGTGGACGCCGCCGGGCCTGCAGAGTCCTTCAGCTCGGCAACGACCGCATTGGCGACCTGTTGCGGGGCGTTGAACTGCGCCGGAGGCAGATGGGTCTCCTGCTGGACCACGGTGACCTTGGTCGTCTCCGGCAATACGTCACGCGCTGACGCCTTGGCAGCGCGTTCGACATTGGCCGTGACCGCCTCGAAACCTGGTGTCGCGGGCATGGCTTTGGCGGAAGCCTCGCTGCCTGGCAGTGCGACCGCGGCTTGCGATGCGCCGCCTTGCGCACGCGCGCCGGCCGGAACGGCAGCGGATGGCGCGGAATCCGCCGCCATTGCCTTCGCCATACCTGTCGCCGGAACCTCGCGCTTCGCCCCGGATGAGCGCTCGTCGCGCGCGAGCACGTCTTTCTTGTCGCCAGACTGCGACTGCATTTGCGGCTTTGCGGCCGATGCAGCAACGATATCCTGTCCGACCATCGCGGGAGCGTTCGGGCGGTTCGAAACATCCGGCTTGGGGTCATGGTCGACCGGACTTTGCGTTTCCGAGGATTTTTCGGTCGTCTGGTCGCCGGCCTTGAGCACGTCGGTCGCCTCGGTGCGATCGTCCGTCTCGTCCTTCGACTTGTCCTTGCCCGCTGGGTGGGGCAGACGCGTGCGCAGCGTTCCGGCCTTCGCGGTCGTATCGCTGCCCTCATCGTTCAGTGCCTGCTTCGCGAGGCTCGAGACGGTGTGGAGCAGATCGTTGAACGACGAGCCAGCCTGCGATTTGGCCCCGGCGCTTTTTGCCGAACGCGACGTCCCGCGGATGTTGAGGCTCTCGGCGAGCCCCGAGAAGAGCTGTCCGGAGGTTCCACTGAGCTTGGTCATGGGCGGCGGTCCCTGGTAAGGAGTTCGAGTTCGCCGAGCTGCTTCTGCGCGCGCGCGAGCGTCACGGTCGATGACGCCAGATCGAGACGCGCCGGCGTGGCCGGAGGCTTGTCGGCTGCGGCGGCGGATCCGCCCGGAAACTGCTTGCGGACATCGAGCGCGAGCTGCACCGTGGCATTCAAGAGGGGGACGTCGCGCTCGGGCAGCTTCGACCGGTCGAGTGCCTTCAGCTCGGCGAGACCGCCGTCATATTCGTCGGTGAGCGCCCGCGCGGTGCCGCGGAAGAAATGCGCCCGCTCGCGATCCGCGGAGGCGTCGGCGCTGAGCGCCAGCGCCCGCTCGCCGGCAAGCCGCGTCACGGTCAACTGTCCGCGCACCATCGCCGCGCGCGCGATCACGAGATAAAGCTTGAGGCGGCTCGCGCGGTCGATCTGCTCGAGCAGCGCTGCGATCCGCGCGAAGCGGCGATCGTCGAGCGCCAGACTCGATTGCGTCAGGCCCGTGGAGAAGCGCTGCCAGAAATCGCCGGCATAGATCGAGTTGCGGTAATGGCGGATATAGGCCAGCGTCAGGAACTCGAACTTGTCGAACTCCTCCGCCTGCCCCACCAGCAGGATCTCGCGCCGCAACGCCGCCTCCTCCACCAAGGTGCCGGGCAAGAGCAGGCGCGCGTCGTCCAGACGCTCGATCGCCAGCGATGCCTCGGAACGCGCGAACAACGCGCCCTGGACCAGCGCGACCTGTCCGCCGAGGCCAGAGGACAGCGTCCGCGGCTTGACGTCCTTGAGCAGCTCCCGCGCTTCCTCCTGACGACCCTCGACATAGGCGAGCGCGCCGTTGAACAGCCGCTCGTCCACGTTCATCTTGTCGCGCGGCAGCTTGCGGACGATTTGCGGCGCGCCGCCGCTGAGCAGGTAGATGACCGCAGCCTGGCTGTTCTGCGGGTTGCTCCACACGCCCGGATCGGCGGCGAGAAACTTCTCTCCGATCTGCCGGATCAACGCGATGTGGCTGCCATGCGCGGCGGTGTCACCACTGGCGATGCCGTCCTGCACCGCCTGCAACGCGCGGACGAGCTCATAGGGCTCGCCCGCCTGGCGCGCGGATTGGGCAAGCGCGCTCGCTGCCGTGAACGGCAGGAGCAGCAATGCGGCGCAGAGCAGCGGCCTGATCAAGGGCGCTTCTCACGGATCAGGATCTCGATCCGGCGGTTCTGCGCGGCCGACGGATCGTTCGGAAGCTTCGGCCGGCGGTCGGCATAGCCTTCGACATGCTCGATCCGCAACGCGTCGACGCCGGAGCGAACCAGCATGTAATAGGCCATCTGGGCGCGGGCGGTCGATAGCCGCCAATTGTCGTAAGTCTCCGAACGATACGGCCGATTGTCGGTATGGCCGCGGACGATGATCATGCCCTGGCGTTTCGCCAGCAGCGGCCCGATCTTGTCGATCACGCGGATCAGCTCGGGCCGCGGCTCGGCCGAGCCGACCGCGAACATGCCGAAGCTCGCATCGTCGGTCAGGCTGATCAGGAGGCCCTCCTCGACCTGACGCACCTCGGCCGCCGGCCCGGCGCCTGCCTTGATGTCAGACAGCGCGTCCGCGATCGCGGCCTGAAGCTGCTTGACGGTCGGCTGCTGGGTTTGCGCCGCATCGCGCGGATCGGACTCCTTCGTCGTATCGTTGGGATGCGCCTGCGCGGCGGCGTTGGCCTGAACGGTCGCTTGGGCGCTGCCCTCGCGCGGGGATTGCGCCGGCGCCGGCCCCGGCGGCAGCAGCGGCGACAGGTTTGCGGACTGCGCATCCGCGTTCGGCGCCAGGCTTCCGCCGGCATCGTCCGCCTTGGCGCGGCGGGCCTGCGGCTCGGCCTGATTCGTGCCCGGCGCGCCGTCGCGCGCGGAGGCATTCGGCTTGGGCTCGCTTTCGATGATCCGATCGGCATCCTTGGACGCTTGCGGCGCCAGCTTCCAATAGCCGGGGTCGAAGGGATCGCGGTAGGCATCGCCGCCCTTGAGACCATCCTCTTCGGCGGAGGTCAGCGCGCCGACGCGTCGCTGCCCCGAGGACTGGTTCGCGCTATTGGCGATCTCGGCGAGCGTCACATAGGGATCACGGAACAGGACCTTCTCTTCATAGGAGGCCGGCTTCTCGGCCGTCGGCGAGTCACCGCGACGCTCTTCGTTCGAGCCGGCCGGCTGACGCTTGCCGTCCTGGCCTTCGAACGACGTCGGCTCCTTCTTGGAGAGATTCTTCAGGCCCTTCGGCGCGGGGGCATTTTCCGCGAGCTGGATCGGATTGAAATAGCTCGCGACGACCTGCTTCTGATCCTGGTTGAGCGCGTTGAGCAGCCACATGACCAGGAAGAACGCCATCATCGCGGTCATGAAATCCGCATAGGCGATCTTCCATACGCCGCCGTGATGCGCCTCCTCAGCGAAAGCGCTGCGCCGGCGGACGATCACGAGTTCATGCTTGACCTCTTCCATGGCGGGTTACCGGCGTGCTTCCTTCAGGCGTTCGCTCCAGGCCGTGATCTGCGTCTCGATCACGGTCTGGTCGGCCACGACGCGAACCTCCAAGGTGTCGGCCGCCTCGTACTCGATGCCGGTTCGCCTGGAGGCCTCGAGCTGCGTCTTCACGAGGTCGAGCAGCTCGCTCGGACCGGTAACCTTGAACACCGGCACCGGCGAATTGCCGGTCAGCGCCGCAACCTGCTCCACCAGCGATCCGATCGCCTTGTCGCGGACCGCCTCAGTGAGGAACGGCAGCAATATCCGCGCCACGGAGCTTGCGATGTTGGTCTCGATCTCGCGGCAAGCCGTCTCGAAGCCGCTGACGATCGCGATCGCCTGCTGGTCGGACCATTTGGCGCGCTCCTCGCCGAGCCGGATCGCGCTGCGGACGCGCTCCTCGGCAAGCCTGGCGTCGCCTTCCGCGACGCCGGCCGCGTGGCCGCGCCGGTAAGCATCGTCCAGGAGATTGGCCGGCGGGGCTTCCGCCTTCGACGCCGGAGACGGCGACTGCGGCAGAGGCTGCGAATGGGCCTGAGGCTGCTGCGGAGGCTCGCGCATGACCTCCTTCGGCCTCGTCAGCACGTCCTGGATTTTGAGCGGCGGAGGCGGCGGTGATTTGACCCGGCCGTTCGCGTCGAACTGCGTCAGGAATTTTCCGATTGCCGCGTTCATGCCGCCTCCTCGCGTCGCATCCAGTCTTTAAGGATCGCTGCGGCCTGCGCCTGGTCGAGCCGGACGATCTGCTCCAGTCGCTTCTGCGGCGTTCGCTGCATCTTGCCTTCGAGGTCTTCGACGAGATTGAGCTCGGCCTCCTCGCCGTCCGGCAACGCAAGGGCGGCGGCGGCTTCGAGCTCGGCGACCTCGGCGGCCTCAGCCTGCTCCTGCTGCGCGCGATGGGTCAGAATGCCGTTGACCGCGGGCCGCAATCCGAACCAGACCAGCATCGAAGCAACGGCCAGGATCGTCACCGCGTTGATGACGCTGCCGAGCTGCTTGTTGATCATCTCGACGAAACTGATCGGCGGCACCGGCGCCAGCTCGCGCGAGCCCTCGATGAAGTCGACGGCCGTCACCTGGATCTGGTCGCCGCGCTGCTTGTCCAGTCCGCCGGCTGTCGCCGCGAGCTGGCTGATCTCGGCGAGCTTGCTGTCGACGATGGCCTGGTTGCTCTTGTCGCCGAGATCGGCGACCAGCCGCGCCCGATTGACCAGCACGGCGATGAAGAGCTTCTTCACCGAATAGCCGTCGCTCACCGTCGTCGTGGTCTTGGACGAGACCTCGAAATTGGTGACGTCCTCGCGGCGGGTCTTGTCCTCGTTGGAGTTCTTGCCGCCGCCGGCGTTGACCTGCTGATCGGGAAGGTTCTGCTGTACCGTGGTCGGGGTCGAACGGTCGGCGTTCTGCGAGGATTCCTTCTCGCGCACGTTCCGCACCGAACGCTCGGCCCGGCTCTCGGGATCGTAGACGGTCTCGTTGATCTGCCGCTTGTCGGTGGAGAGTTGCGGCGCGACGCTGACCTCGAAATTGTCGAGGCCCAGATACGGCGTCAGCGCCTTGCGGATGTTCTCCTGCACCATGCCGCCGACCGTCTTCTGCAGGCTCGCCATCTTGGTCGGCGCGGCGGTCGCCTCGTCCTCTTCGGCGAGCAGCATCGAGCCGTCGGCATCCAGCACCGTCACCTTGTCGCGGTTCATGCCCGGAATGGCGGCGGCGACGAGATGGCGGATCGACTGCGCCGTGCGGGCCTCGATCGCGCCGTCGGTGCGCAGCACGACCGAGGCGGATGGCGGCTGCTGCGTCGCGCGGAACGAGCCCCGCACCGGCAGCACGATATGCACCCGCGCCGCCTTGACGCCCTTCATCAACTGCACCGTGCGCGCGATCTCGCCTTCCAGCGCCCGAAGCTTGGTGACCTCCTGCATGAACGAGGTCAGGCCGAGCGAGCCGATCTTGTCGAACAGCTCGTAGCCGGAATTGGCGCTGGTCGGCAGCCCCTTCTCGGCCAGCAGCATCCGCGCCTGCATGGTCTGGCTCGGGCGCACCGAGAGCGCGTCGCCGGCCGTATTGACGTCGAAGGTGATGTTCTGCTCGCGCAGCGCCGCGCCCATGCGCGTCACGTCTTCGCGGGTGAGGCCGGTATAGAGCGTCTCGAACTCGGGCCGGCTCAGATAGTACGCACCGCCGACGACGGTCACGAGAACGGCAAAACCGATCAGGCCAAGGGCCATCAGGCGTCGCGGCCCAAGCTCCAGCAGATTGTTGAGCAGTTGCTGTACCTGCGCACGACTGAGCATATGACCTCGTACCAATGCGAACGTACAGGACACTCCGCTGCCAACCTTGTCTGAAGGTTGCGCGCGGACACGAATGTGTCGGTTCGCAGGCGAGGCGTTGCAATTTTACAAGAAGGGCGACGCAATCAGGCCAGCGGCAACGCACGCCGGGACGCATGGGCCGCACGATCGGCCGCGGCGTGTCGCATGAAATTCAACGTCGGGAGATCGATTGCGGGCACGTCGTGCCGTCACGTCCGCCGGTCACGGCGGGGACCGTGCTCCCTCAAGGGAGCACGGTCGTTTTCGAAAGCGCCGCTTAGCCGCGGAACAGCGACAGGATGCTCTGGCTGTTCTGGTTGGCGATCGAGAGCGCCTGAACGCCGAGCTGCTGCTGGGTCTGCAGCGCCTGGAGCCGGGTCGATTCCGCGTTCATGTCGGCGTCGACGAGCTGGCCGATACCGCGATCCACCGAGTCCATCAGCGACTTCACGAACTCAGTGTTGTTCGAGATGCGGTTCTTGATGGCGCCGAGGTTGGCGGCGGACTGGCTGACCGTGTTGATCGCGCCGGTGACCTGCGTGATGTAGGTGTCGAGGACGGTCTGGTCGGCCGCCGAGTCGGTCAGCGCACCGATGTTGAGGCTGTCGACCGACGCGCTGCCGCTCACCGTGTCGAGGATGCCGCTCGTGCTCGAGGTATAGAGCGAGTAGTTGGCAACCGTCACCGTGATGGTGTTGATCGTCGGCGTGGCGCCGACGCGCGAGAACGACGACACCAGGTTGACGGTCGTCGGGGTGGAGGCGTTGGTGCTCAGCCAGTTGACGCCGTTGAACGTCGCCGCATTGGCCACGTTCTTCATGTCCTGCTGGATCTGGGTGATTTCCGACTGGATCTTCTTGCGGTCGATACCGGCGGTCTTGGCTTCGACCAGCAGCGCCTGGAGCTTGGTCAGGCCGGAGTTCTGGTCGCCGATGACCTTGTTCAGAGCGGTGTATTCGGTGTCGACGGTCGCAGCCGACAGACCGAGCGAGTCGGAGACGGCGGAGAGCGCGGCGTTGTCGGCGCGCATCGAGGTCGCGATCGACCAATAGGCCGAGTTGTCCGAAGCGGTCGAGACGCGCTGGCCGGTGGAGATCCGGTTTTCGGTCGTCTGCAGGCTGGCGCTGACATTCCGGAGGGTCTGGAGCGCAGTCATTGCAGCGGAGTTGGTAAGCAGGCTGGAAGCCATCTTTGATGTCCCTTTGAAAACAGATTGGATGGGGACATACCGGGCTTGCACCGGTACGACAGGGCGGCATCATGCCTTTGGGTTGCGGAAATGCGCGTAAACCCAATCCGTCGTAACGGCCAGACTAGTCAACGAAGCTTGTGCGGGGCTTGTGGCGCTGTGACTCCGCTGCAACAGGGCAGCCGAAATCACGGTGCGCGCGTCAGGCAAACGAAAGGGCCGCGCTTCGCGAGAAGCGCGGCCCTCCGGAGATCGTCTAAGGCTTAGCGGAACAGCGACAGGATGCTCTGGCTGTTGTTGTTGGCGATCGAGAGCGCCTGAACGCCGAGCTGCTGCTGGACCTGGAGAGCCGCCAGGCGGGTGGACTCCTGGTTCATGTCGGCGTCGACGAGCTGGCCGATACCGCGATCAACCGAGTCCATCAGCGACTTCACGAACTCGGAGTTGTTCGAGATACGGTTCTTGATGGCGCCGAGGTTGGCGGCGCCCGAAGACACCGTGCCGATCGCTGCGGTGACCTTCGCGATGTAACCATCGAGAATGGTCTGGTCGGCGGCCGAATCGGTCAGCGCACCGATGTTGAGGCTGTCGACCGACGCGCTGCCGCTCACCGTGTCGAGGATGCCGCTCGTGCTCGAGGTGTAGAGCGAGTAGTTGGCGACGGTCACGGTGATCGAGCTGGTGCTCGGGGTGGAGCCGACGCGCGAGAACGACGACACCAGGTTGACGGTCGTCGGCGTGGAGGCGTTCGTGCTCAGCCAGTTGACGCCGTTGAAGGTCGCCGCGCCGGCGACGTTCTTCATGTCCTGCTGGATCTGGGTGATTTCCGACTGGATCTTGCTGCGATCGATACCGGCGGTCTTGGCTTCGACCAGCAGCGACTGCAGCTTGGTCAGGCCGGAGTTGCTGTCGCCGAGCACCTTGTTCAGAGCGGTGTACTCGGTGTCGACGGTCGCGGCCGACAGACCGAGCGAGTCGGAGACGGCGGAGAGCGCGGCGTTGTCGGCGCGCATCGAGGTCGCGATCGACCAGTAGGCGGCGTTGTCCGCGGCCGTGGCCACGCGCTGGCCGGTGGAGATCCGGCTCTGCGTGGTGGAGAGTTGCGAGCTGACAGACCGCAGGGTCTGGAGCGCGGTCATGGCGGACGAGTTCGTGAGCAGGCTTGACATTGCGAATGTCCCTTTATGTACGCGTTACATTTTCATCAGGGGACATACCGGACTTGCACCGGTACGGAGGGGCGGCATCATGCCTTTGGACTGATATGGGTGGGGTCCAACCCGCCGTGCCGCATTGCTAACACGCCGAATCTTGCTTCCGGATTAAGATCGGCTTGAATTCTTCAGCAATATCAGATGGTTAATATTACCCAACGCTAACCATAGCGCGGTACTTTTCGCTAACCATGACGGGGCGCCAGGCGATCGCCGCGGTTACGAGAACGAGCGCACCAGTCCGGAGGCGAGCAGATTCCAGCCGTCGATCAGCACGAAGAACAGCATCTTGAACGGCAGGGCCAGGATCGTCGGCGGCATCATCATCATGCCCATCGACATCGTCAGCGTCGCCACGATCATGTCGATGACGAGGAACGGCAGGATGATGAGGAATCCGATCTCGAACGAACGCCTCAGCTCGGAGATCATGAAGGCCGGGATGATGACGCGCAAATCGACACGCTTGTCGTCGAACTTCTTGCGAAAGCTCTCCGCGGCGAGCGACTCGAAGGTCTGCAGATCCTTGTCGCGGACATGGGCCAGCATGAACTCGCGGAACGGATCCGTGATCTTCAGATAGGCCTGCTCTTCCGAGATCTCGTTCTTCATCAACGGCTGGACGCCGGTCTCCCAGGCGCGATCGAAGGTCGGCGCCATCACGTAGAAGGTCATGAACAGCGCGAGGCTGATCAGCACCAGGTTGGCCGGCGTGGTCTGGAGGCCGAGGCCGGCGCGCAGGAACGACAGCGCCACCGCAAATCGCGTGAAGCTCGTCACCATGATGAGCAGCCCCGGCGCCACCGACAGCACCGTGATCAGGGCCATCAGCTGGATGATCCGGCCGCTGGTCGAGCCGTTTCCGGGCGGCAGCAGCGAGTTGAGGTCCGGAATCTGGGCGAGCGCCACTTCGGGCAGCACGACCAGAACCAACGCGAGCAGCAGGATTTTCACTCTCACTGAATCACCAGGGTCTCAATGATCAATTCGCGCACCTTGCCCGACGAGCGGATATTGGCGCGCTCGGTCAGGTCGTCGCGCAGATGCTGAAGCCCGCGCGATCCCTCGAATTGCGTCACCGTCGCCGACCGCAGATAGGTGACGATGTCCTCGCTGATGTGGGCGGCCAGGATGCCGGCATCCTCGTCGCTCATGCTCTCGGTCACCATGGAGGCTTCGATGCGGGCCCAATTGTTGGCCGGCGCGGCGAGATTGGTCACGATCGGCGACAGCTTCCTGAGCCGCGCGCTGCCGGCGTAGCTCGAGGCAAGCGGCGGCGGCGTGGCGGTCTTCTTCGCGTCGGCGACGCGCTCGGCAGCCGCGAACAGATGCAGCCCGGCCAGCGCGCCCGCACCGATCGCGACAAGGGTCAGCGCCACGATGGCCGCAATCAGGCGCATCACGTCCCCTGCCCTCGCGACGCGGCCAGACCGGCGCGGACTTCAGAATGGTGCCACGGCGTCATAGATCCGATGTCCCCATCCAGGCTGCTGCACGTCGGACAGATTTCCGCGACCGCCATAGGACACGCGCGCCTCGGCGATCTTCTCGTAGGAGATCGTGTTGGTGCGCGAGATGTCGCGCGGCCGCACGATGCCGCCGACGTTGAGCACGCGCATCTCCGTGTTGACGCGGAACTCCTGCGAGCCGCTGATCATCATATTGCCGTTCGGCAACACGTCGGTGACGATGGCCGCGATCGAGAGCTTGATGTCCTCGGTGCGATCGATCTGGCCGTTGCCCTTGATCTGGGTG
Organism: Bradyrhizobium sp. TM239; assembly: GCF_036247985.1. NCBI lineage: Bacteria > Pseudomonadati > Pseudomonadota > Alphaproteobacteria > Hyphomicrobiales > Nitrobacteraceae > Bradyrhizobium > Bradyrhizobium sp. TM239. Next base: position 187,828 of record NZ_BTIR01000018.1, read on the forward strand.
TTGGTGCTGAGGTTGGCGTTGGTCTGGCCCTTGTCCTGCCATCCAGCGACGTCCATCAGCCAGTCGAGCCCGAACTTGACCTGCGAATCGCGCGAGCGGCCGGTCTTGTTGTCGAGCTTGGCCTTGTCCTGCATCGAGATGATCACCGTCACGACGTCGCCGGTGCGCCGGGCGCGGGGATCGCGGTAGAGATCGGTGCCGTCGTCCCAGGTCGAGCGATAGCTGACAGGCGTGCGCATGCGCGGCGTCACCGGGATCGGATCGGCCTGGGTCCTGAGGCCACTGCCGACCGGCGACATCTGCGGGCCGGTCAGGACCTCGGACGGGTCGTGGAAGCATCCGGCCAGGGGCACGGACGCCAGCACGAGCGAGAGGATGAGGATCGGCTTCTTCATCTATCTGGTCTTTCCGTCATCCACGCGACGCATTCCGCCAAGCAAATCGGCAAGGTGCGCCGCGCGTGCCGTATCCATCTCGTTGAAGATCGCGCTCGAGTTCCTCGGGCTGAGCTTGGCGAGCACGGCGGCGGCGGTCTCGTCCGCCATGCCGGCAATCTGGGTCGCCGCAGCTTCGGGCTTCATGCGCGAATAGATCTCGACGACGCTCGCTTCGGCCTTCTTCAGGAAGTCGTCGCGCAGCGCCATCCACTTCTCGTATTCGACGCGCTTGGCCTCGACCTCGGCAATCCGCTCGCGCAGCAGGCTCTCGGCCTTCTCCAGCTCCTTGATCTGCCAGGCCAGCCTCGCATCGACGGCGGGATCGGCGACATTGCTGCAGAACAGGGCGACTTCGTTGTCCGCGGATACCGCGGCCTGCGGCGGCGCAGGTTTCGGCGGCGCCGTGACGCTGCCGGGCTTGGCCGGACGCGCCGGTGCAGCTGCAGGCGGTGGTGGTGCAGGTGCAGCCGCTGGCGCCTCGGAAGCGGGCACCGCGCCGGTGGTTGCAGGGCCCTGGTCCTCGGCCGCCCATGCCGTCGCCCGGATCGACGCATTGTCGCCTGGCATCGCCGTGACCGGCTGCGGCTTCTGCGGGCCGGGCGCGCGGCCGCGTGCGAAGGAGAGCAGGTTGAGCGGCTTCGTCGGCCTGGCCTCGTCCAGGGCCAGCACGGGCGACGCGCCCGCGAGCACTGAGGCCGCGACCAGCAGGAGGAGTTTGGCTTTGTGATCCAGCTTCAGCATCGGGCCGCGTGCGATTCTCGGTCGAGACACGAGCATTGAGCGACCAAGCTTGCACGACGCTTGCGCATCATTGCACGATGACATCGGCCTGGAGCGCACCAGCCGTCTTGATCGCCTGCAGGATCGCGATGATGCCCGACGGCTTCAGGCCGATCTGGTTCAGCCCGCGCACCAGCCGCTGCAGATCGACGCCGCTGAGGATCGCCACCTGCGATCCGGCCTCGTTGGCCTCGACCACGGTCTGCGGGACCACCACGGTCTGTCCTCGCGAGAACGGCGCCGGCTGCGACACCACGGGCATCTCCGTGACACGAACCGTCAGATTGCCGTGCGTTACGGCGACGGTCGATATTCGCACGTCGCGCCCGATCACCACCGTGCCGGTGCGCTCGTTGATCACCACTCGTGCGGGGGTATCAGGCTCGACCGTCAGCTCCCCGATCTCGGCGAGGAAGCGGACAGGGCCGATGTGGCGCGGCTTCGACAGCACGATGGTGCGGTAGTCGCGCTCGAAGGCGATCTGCGCGCGGTAGCGTCCGCCGGCGTAACGGTTGATGGCGTCCAGGATGCGCGTTGCGGTGACGAAATCGGGGTTCTTCAGCTGCAGCATCAGGAACTCCATCTCGTGGAGACTTCCCTGCACCTCGCGCTCGACCAGCGCACCGTTCGGGATGCGTCCGGCCGTCGGCGTACCCTGACTGACGTTCTGCGCCTGGCCCCCGACGCTATAGCCGGCAACCGTGATCGCGCCCTGCGCCACCGCATAGACGGCGCCGTCTGCTGCGCGCAGCGATGTCATGACAAGCGTACCGCCGAGGAGCGACGTCGCATCGCCGAGCGACGACACGGTCACGTCCATGCGCTCGCCAGGCCCGATCGAGGGCGTCAGGTCCGCAGTCACCATCACGGCCGCGACGTTGCGCGTGCGCAGCGTCGTCGGACGCGTCGGATTGTTGGTGCTCGTGGTCTCGTTCCTGACGTTGATGCCCATGTTCTCGAGCATCGATTGCAGGGACTGCTCCGTGAACGGAGCGTTGCGAAGCGTGTCGCCGGTGCCGTTCAGGCCGATGACGAGGCCGTAGCCGACGATCTGGTTCTCGCGCAGACCCTTGATGTCCGCGATGTCCTTGATGCGGACGGCGGCATGGGCGCTGGCGGCCGAAAGCAGCAGGACGAGCGCAAGCAGGATTCTGGTCATGACCCGTCCACGACCTTCACGGTGCCGTCCGGCTGGACGACGCCCCTGATGATCACCCCGGTATCCGTGTTGCGCACCGGGATGAGCGCGCCGGCCGCACCCGATTGCATCGCCGAGCCGTAAGTGACGATGGACAGGCCGCTGTCTTCCACCACGACCTTGACCATGGCGCCGCGGGCGACGGTCCAGGGATCTTCCACCGAGTTGGTCGGAATGGGCTGACCCGGCAGCAGCGCGCGCCGCGCCATGCGGCCGACCAGAACCTGCCGCCCTTCGATGAACATGGCGACGCCGAGCAGGCTCGGCGCGAAGGCGCGCTCGGTGATCATGTCGTCCCGGATCAGCTCGCCGGCGCGGATTGCAACCGCCGGCACCGGAAGCCGCTTCTCCTCGGCCATTGCGAGGCGCACTGAAGCCAGAACCAGCAGCACGGCGGCCAACCCGCGCACGATCAGGCCCACCCTGTTCAACATCGAGACACCGGAACTAGCGCATGCCCTTCGACACTGTCTGGGCCATTTCGTCCGAGGCCTGGATGACCTTGGCATTCATTTCGTAGGCACGCTGCGCCGAGATCAACTCGGTGATTTCCTTGACCGGGTCGACGTTGGAGGCTTCGAGCCATTTCTGGTTGATCTTGCCGTATCCGGAATCGCCGGGCAGGCCGACGACCGGCGTGCCCGAGGCCGTGGTCTCGCGATAGAGATTGCTGCCCAGCGGCTCGAGGCCCGCCTCGTTGGCGAAGTTGGCGAGGTTGAGCTGGCCGATCTGGCGCGGGTTCACCTCGGTGTCCAGCTTGGCGAACACCTGCCCGGTCTGATTGACCGTGACCTCGACCGTGCCCTGCGGCACCGTGATCGCGGGGTCCAGCAGATAGCCGTCGATGGTGACGAGCTGGGCGTTGGCGTTGGTGTTGAAGGAGCCCGCGCGGGTGTATTGCACCTCGTTGTTCGGGCCGAGCACCTGGAACCAGCCGCGGCCGTTGATCGCCATATCGTAGGGATTGCCGGTCTGCGTCAGCGCGCCCTGGATGTGCAGCTTGCGGATCGCCGCCGACTTGACGCCGAGCCCGAGATTGGCGCCCTCCGGAATCGGCGAGGAGCCGTTGACGTTGGCGACGCCCTGCATGCGGTCCATCTGGTAGAACAGATCGGTGAACTCCGCGCGGGCGCGCTTGTACGACGTCGAGTTGATGTTGGCGATATTGTTCGCGATGACTTCGATGTTGGTCTGCTGGGCGTTCATGCCCGTGGCCGCAATGGCGAGCGATTTCACAGCTTCATTCCTTCAGATCAAATCGACATCCGGACGACTTCTTGGTAGGCCTGCACGACCTTGTCGCGAACCGCGACCGCCGTCTGCAGGGCCTGCTCGGCCGACATCAGCGCCTCCACGACCTTCCGGGTCGATTCCTTGCCCTGCATCGCCGAGATCGACGCCGCCTCGCCCGCCTTCAGCGTCCCGATTGCGTCCGTCGTCACCTGCTTCATCACCGATTCGAAGCCGACATCGTCGGTGGACTGAATGGCGGTCGGCGCCGCCGGCGCGATGGCCTGCGTCTCGGTCGCGCGGCTCGCCGCTTGCCCGGCGGAAATCGCGGTGGATGAAATTGCCTCAAGCATTGTCAGCTCCTCAAGAGGTCGATGGTCATGCCCAGCATCGACCGCACCTGTTTCACGACCTGGAGATTGGCTTCATAGGACCGGTTGACTTCTCGCATGTCGGCCATCTCGATCATCATGTTGACGTTCGGGAGCTTGACGTAGCCGGCCTTGTCGGCGGCGGGATGTCCCGGGTCGTACTCCACGCGGTACGGCGTGGTGTCGACCCCGATCTCCTTGACCTTCGCAAGCTGCGCGCCCGAGGCGCGGTCCATGGCGGCATCGAAGGTGATGGTCTTGCGCTGGTAGGGATCGGCGCCGGTGGTGCGCCCCGTCGAGGTCGCGTTCGCGAGGTTCTCGGAGACGATGCGCATACGCGTCGACTGCGCTTCGAGCCCGGAGCTCGCGACCGTCAATGACGCTTGCAGTGAGTCCAGCATCTCAATTCACCTCAGGTCTTCGCGCTCGACAGCAGCATGCGGTGAAACGACCGCACGACTGCCGAGTTCATCGAGTAATCGCGACTGACGTCGCTGCCCTTGATCATTTCCTGCTCGAGACTGACCGAGTTGCCGGAGTGAACCACTTCCCAGCTGTCCTTCTTCGCGGTCGCCCGCGTGTCGGTCTCGGCCGCGGCCAGCTGCATGTGCGACGGCGACGTCGTGGCAAGCCTCACCGGCATGCCGTCGAGTACCTTGTTGAAGGGCTCGACGTCGCGCGCCTTGAATCCGGGCGTGTTGGCGTTGGCGACGTTGGTGGCGATGGTCGACTGGCGGAGCTCGAGGTACCGCGCCTGCGACGATGCGAGTTCGAAGAGATAAAGCGGTCCCACGACAGCCCCGTTCTGGTCCATTCGGGAGAAGCCTAGGGCGTTAAGCTTTCGTCAAGCTGTTGGGCCGGACGTCGTCCTCGGAATTCTACTGGACCTTCTCGGTGCGCGACGCCTGCTTCGACTGGAGGAAGTAGATGATCTCGGCCACGGGGCGGAAGAATTCCGCCGGAATCACCTGATCGACCTGGACCGCCTCGTAGAGTGCGCGCGCCAGCGCCTTGTTCTCGATCACCGGAATCCGGTTCTGCTCGGCGACCTCGCGGATCTTCAGCGCGATCACGTCCATGCCCTTGGCCACCACGAGCGGCGCCGGATTTTCCTCGCGCTGGTAGCGCAGCGCGATCGCGAAATGCGTCGGGTTCGCGATCACCAGCGTCGCGCGCGATGCGGACGCGATCATCCGCTGCCGCGAGCGGTCGCGCGCCAGCGAACGCAGGCGCGCCTTGATCAGCGGATCGCCTTCCGCCTGCTTGTGCTCGTCCTTGATCTCCTGCTTGGTCATGCGCAGCTGGCGCCGCCAGTGGAAGCGCGCCCAGGCGAGATCGATCGCCACCAGGACGATGGTCGCGATGCAGATCGCCGAGACGATCCGCATCGCGATGTTGAGAATCATCTCCGGCAGCGCAACCGGATCGGTGTACATCGCCTCGAACGCCTTCGCCTCCGACGCGCGCAGCACGAAGGCGACCACGGAGGTCACCGCAGCCAGCTTGAACAACGACTTGGCGAACTCGACCAATCCCTGCGTTCCGAACAGCCGGCTCCAGCCGCCGATCGGCGAGATTCGCGACAGGTCGGGCTTGATGCGCTCCAGCACCAGACGCGGCGCGTTTTGCAGCAGCGAGGCGGCGAGCCCGAACGCACCGAGGGTGACGACCAGCGGCACCAGGAAGCGCAGCGCCTCGAGGCCGACCACGGTGAGCAGGTTCTGCGCGTCCGCGCCGGTCGAGAGCGGGAAGCCCTCGGGATCGTCCAGCAGGTTCTTCAACGTCGGCGTCAATTGCTGCACGCCCTGGCCGATCAGGAACGCCTGAATGACCATCAGCGCGGCCATCGAGGCGAAAATAGAGGCCTCCCGAGAGACCGGGATCTTGCCCTGTTCGAGCGCATCACGGACTTTCTTCTCGGTCGGCTCTTCTGTTTTGCTCTCCTGATCGGATGATTCTGCCATGCCCGTTCAGCGGTCAGCGGAAGACCAGCTCATCCTCCTGCTCGGGATTGAGCTCGATTTCGCCCTTCTCCGCGAGGTCGAGCGCGAGATCGGTGATGACGCGCCGCGCCTCCAGCACGTCGCGCTGGTTCGAGGGTTCGCCGATGGCGAGCTCGTGCTCGACGACGCGGCGGACGCGCGACGCGACCGAGGACAGGATCAGTTCGCGGAAGTGCTTGTCGGTGCCCTTCAGCGCGATGACGATGCGATCGGTCGGCACCTGGTCGAAGATCATGGTGCGCGCCTTCGGCGTGAGGTTGGTCACGTCGTCGAAGGTGAACAGCAGCTCCTTCAGGACCTCGGCCGACTTCGGCCGCTTCTCCGACAGGCTCTTGAGCATGTCCTCGATATGGCCACGCTCCATCTTGTTGATGATGTCGGCGACACGGGCGTAGGTATCAGCGCCGAGATTGCGGGCGAAATTGAGCGTCAGGTCTTCGTGCAGCGTCTTCTCGAGAACCTTCATCGCGTCGTCGACGATCGGCTTGAGGCTGAGCACGCGCCGCATCAACTCGTTGCGCAGGCTCGAGGGCAGCTGGCTCATCACCTTGGCGGCGCAAGACGGCTTGACCTTGGACAGGATCAGCGCCGCGGTCTGCGGATGCTCCTTGGAGAGGTAGGTCGCCAGCGAGTTTTCCGACACCGACGAGACGCGGTCCCACACCGACCGGCTCGAATTGCCGAGCAGGTCCGTCATGATCGCCGAGACCTGGTCGGCCGGAAGCACGTCGCCGAGCACGGCTTCCAGGCCACCGATGGTGCCGAGAATGTTGGCGCCCATCGAGAACTGCTGGGCGAACTCCTCGACGATCCCCTCGAGCTCCTGCGCCGTGATCGGCCGCAGCTCGGCTGCGGCCTTGGTGACGACGCGGATTTCCTGCGGCTCGAACTGCGAGAGCACGCTCGCGGCCGCCTGCCGGCCCATGGCCAGCAGAAGCGCCGCGACCTTTTCCGTACCGCCCAGCGTGGCAACGCCTCGCTGCTTGACGGGAGCGATGCCGACCTGTGCCGCCATGGTCAGCTGTCACCCTGCCCCAGCGGCCCGACGATCTCCGTCAGCGAGACACCGAAGCGGGAATTGTCCTCTTCGACGACGACCACCTCGCCGCGGGCGACGATGCGGCCGTTGACGACGACGTCGACGGGCTCGCCGACCCGGTGATCGAGCGGAACCACCGCGCCCCGCCCGAGCTTCATCAGGTTCGCCACCGGGATGGTCGCCGATCCCAGCACCACCTGCATGGTGACGGGAATGCGCAGGATGGCATCGACATTGGCGAACTTGCCGCTCTCCTCCGCGGTGCGCGCGGCGATCTCCGCCAGCCGCTCCAGCGGAGTCGTGTCGGTATGCCCCTCATCGGCGGCAGGTGCTCGCGGGGCAGAGTCATAGTCGAAGGATTGCGCCATCTGGTATCGCCTCTTGGTATTTCCGCTCCCGGAGCGCCTTGGCGTTCCGCTCGTGTTGGTTCTGCCGGCTTCGGCTTCAGTGCTTGTTCACTTCGGCGCCGCCTGCGGTCGCGGCCGGCGCGAGCCCGCTCCTCGCATCGAGCGCCGCGATCGCCTCATGGGCCTGGTCGATCTTGGTGCTCAGCACGTTGGCGAGGCGCCCGAGATTGGCGGTGGAATCATGCGCCGCGGTGATCACGGTGTCGAAGGCGCCCGCGGTCTCGTGGACGATGGTGGAGAATTCGCCCTGGTAGCTGCGCAACCGCGCCAGCTCGCGGTGCATCCGGGTCACCCGCATGCTGGTGAAGGCGAGCGCGATCAGCAGCACGGCATCAACGAGATAGGATATCATCGACGAACTCCCGTTTCTGATCGACGGGATCGGCCACCTGCATGGCGTAATAGCCATCGAGCTGGCCGATCTGACACCAGAACAGCACCTGGTTGTTGCTCTCGAGGCGGGCCAGCGTGCGCGGCGTCGCCTCCAGCTCGAGCACCTGTCCCACCTTGAATTTCACAACGTCCTCGAGCGAGATCATCTTCTCGTCGAGCACCGCGCTCAGCGTCACTTGGGTACGGTGAACCTCGCTCTCCATCTGCTCGCGCCAGCGCGGATCGGTCGCGCGGCCGTCGCTGACGACGACGTGAGCGAGCTTCTGCCGCAGCGGGTTGAGCGCGGAGTGCGGAATGATCAGGAACATCTGGCCGCCGCGGTAGAGCGCCTGCACCATCATGTTCGCGCAGATCGACATGTTGCTGGCGCGCCCGATCGCCAGCGACGCCATCGCCGTCTCGACCCGCTCGACGCGGAAGGTGACGTTCGACGTGCCGGCGAAAGCGCTCTGCAGCGCCTTGGCGAACCGCTCGAACAGCGCCTGGACCAGGCGGATCTCGATGTTCGAGAAAGTACGCTCGACATCGAGCGGCGGTTCTGCGCCGTCGGATCCGAACATCGCCTCGACCATGGTGAACACGAAGTCGCGGTCCAGCATGATGATGACGCGCGAGTCCCACTGCTCGGCATAGAGCACGGCCGCGACCGCGTTGCCCTCGTAGTCCTTGATGATGTCGCCGAGAGGATCGTTGGTGATGCCGTTGACCGAGAAATAGCACGGCGTTCCTGCCATCGGCTGCAGGCTGTCGGTGCATGATGCCGCCATGCGATCGAAGATCACATTGAGCATCGGCATGCGTTCGATCGATATGCCGGCCGCGTCCAGCAGGTAGTTCGGCAGCTGCTTCTTGTGATCGACCCCGACGTCTTCCATCATCATGCGCGGGCAGCCTTGGGTTCGGGCTCGGTGACGACGGCCTTGGGACCTGCGATCGTCTCGTTCTCGACGACGTCGATCGACGGCCGCTCGCTGCTCGCGATCATCTTGCGGCCGTGCTCGACGGCGATCTGCGGCATGGCGCCGTTCATGAACGCCAGCAGCGTCTGCTTGACGATGATGTAGGGCCGGCACTTCTTCTCGCGCGTCATCTTGATCTTGATCGCGAAGGGCGAAAGGACGCCGTAGGACAGGAAGATGCCGGCGAAGGTGCCGACCAGCGCCGCGCCGATGAAGCCGCCGAGCAGCTTCGGGGACTGGTCGAGCGCGCCCATCGCCTTGATGACGCCGAGCACGGCGGCGACGATGCCAAGCGCCGGCAGCGCCTCGGACACCGTCACCAGCGCATGATAGGGCGCCAGCTTGCCCTTCACGATGGTGTGGATCTCCTCGTCCATCAGCGCCTCGATCTCGTGGGTGCGCGCGTTGCCCATGATGATGAGGCGGACGTAGTCGCAGATGAACTGGAGCAGCGAGGGATCTCCGAGCACGCTCGGAAATGCCTTGAAGATCTCGGAGGACGCGGGATCGTCGATATGCGCCTCGACCTCGTTGCGGCCCTTGCCGCGCAGCTCGCGCATCAGGGCGTGGAGTGCCCCGAGCAGATCAAGGTAGTAGCGCTGGCCGGGCACCGCGCCGGTGATGGCCTGCATGCAGGCAACCCCGGTATCGACGACCGTCTTCCACGGATTGGCGACGATGAAGGTGCCGACCGCGGTTCCCATGATGATCACGAATTCCCACGGCTGCATCAGCACGCCCAGGTGCCCGCCCATGGCGGCAAATCCACCGAGCAGCGCCGCTACCGTGATGAAAACCCCCACGAAACTGCCCAACGCGCCGCTCCATCGCCGATCCCATCGGGAATATCTAGTCGGCGAGCCTTGCGCGAGGCTGGCTTCCCGCGTCGCCAGCCCCGCGCAAGCAATCGGCGGCAGCTTGGGGCGGCGTCGCAACGGCGGCCAGAGGGGCGCGTGTCATGCTATCCACCATCGCGGACTACACCAGACTGACCCAGGACATGGGCAAGTCGCTGACGCAGGTCGCGACACAGCCGGATGTCAGCCGCGAGACCGACTATTTCCTGAGCCACATCGGCAACGTGAAGACGATCGACGGCTTCCTGAAGGACTATCGCCTCTACTCCTACGCGATGAAGGCCTTTGGCCTCAGCGACATGACCTATGCCAAGGCGTTCATGCGCAAGGTGCTGACCGAGGGGGTCGGGAACAAGAACACCTTCGCCAACAAGCTGACCGACACGCGCTACCGGGAATTCGCCACCGCCTTCAATTTCGCCGCCCTCGGCAGCAACGCGACGAAGACCGCCCAGGCCACGACCGGAACGGCGACCCATTATGTCACGCAGACGATGGAGCAGAAGGCCGGCGACCAGAACGAAGGTCTGCGGCTGGCGCTCTATTTCACCCGCAAGGCCTCCACGATCACGACCGCATACCAGGTCCTCGCGGACAAGGCGCTGACGCAGGTGGTTCAGACCGCGCTCGGCCTGCCCTCGACGATCAGCGCGGCCGACATCGACGCCCAGGCCAAGCTGATCGCGAGCAAGGTCAACCTCACCGATTTCCAGGACCCGGCCAAGGTCACCAAATTCGTGCAGCGCTTCGCGGCGATGTGGGATGCGACCCAGGCCCAGAGCGACAACTCGACCAATCCCGCGCTGGTCCTGATCGGCGGCGCCAGCTCGGCCAGCATGGATATCGACATGCTCTCGAAACTTCAGTCCATCCGGTTCGGAAAGTAGATCATGCAATCGGCCCTCTATGTGGGATTGTCGGCCCAGGTCGCCCTCGAAAAGCGCCTCCAGACGATCGCCAACAACGTCGCCAACGTCAACACGGCGGCATTCCGCACCGACGTGGTGAAGTTCGAGACCGTGCTGTCCAAGGCCGGCGCGAACCCGGTCGCCTTCTCCTCGCCCGGCGACAACATCATCTCGCGCGAGCAAGGCAACATCACCGAGAGCGGCAACCCGCTCGACGTCGCCGTGGTCGGCCAGGGCTGGATCGCCTTCGCAGGTCCGAACGGCACGGTCTATACCCGCGACGGCCGGCTCCAGATCGGCGCCAACGGCGATCTTCAGACTGTGAGCGGCTTTCCCGTCGTCGATTCCGGCGGCGCGCAGATCACGCTGGACCCGAACGGCGGACCGATCTCGATCTCGCGCAGCGGCGCGATCACCCAGGACAAGAACGAGATCGGCACCATCGGCCTGTTCAACATCCCCGCTGATGCCAATCTCGAGCGCTACGGCAATTCCGGCGTGACGCCGGACCGGCCAGCGAGCGCCATCGCCGATTTCTCCCGCGACGGCTTCAAGCAAGGCTATGTCGAGGGCTCCGGCGCCAACCCGATGATGGAATTGACCAAGCTGATCGCGGCCTCGCGCGCCTTCGACGGCACCAATTCGATGATCGAGGGCACCGAGAGCTCGCTGCAGAACGCCATCCGGACGCTGGGCGAACCCGGCAAGTAGACCGCGCCCCGTGCGCATTGAGATTGAGGTTGGACGGTTTCCTTGAACGCTCTTCGGCAACTCGAGTGGGCGCTGCTGGAGCTCCAGCAGAGCACTCCCCTGGCAAGCGTCAGCGGCGCGATCTCCGAGATCGCACCGACGCATTTCCGTGTCTCCGGCCTGTCGCGCTTCGTCAGGCTCGGCGAGCTCATCGGCGTCAATTCGGGCGGCAAGCCGCAGATCGGCGAGGTGGTGCGAATCGACAGCGAGGGCATCATCGCCAAGCCGTTCGACCGTCAGTTCGCCGGCGGCCTCGGCTCGGTCGCCTATCGGATGCCGCCCTTGTCCTTTGCGCCCGATCCGAGCTGGAAGGGTCGCGTCATCAACGCCCTCGGCGCGCCGCTGGACGGATTGGGACCCCTCACGCCGGGCCCCCAGGCGGTCTCGGCGGAGGCTGAGGCGCCCTCGGCCATGAAGCGCGCACGCGTCCACAAGCCGCTGCGCACCGGCGTGCGCGTCATCGATCTGTTCGCGCCGATCTGCGCCGGCCAGCGCGTCGGCATCTTTGCCGGCTCCGGCGTCGGCAAATCGACGCTGCTCGCGATGCTCGCCCGCAGCCAGGGTTTCGACACCGTCGTGCTGGCCCTGGTCGGCGAGCGCGGCCGCGAGGTGCGCGAGTTCATCGAGGACGTGCTGGGCAACGATCGTCAGCGCGCCGTCACCATCGTGTCGACCGGCGACGAAAGCCCGATGATGCGGCGGCTGGCGCCGAAGACGGCCATGGCGGTCGCGGAATATTTCCGCGACCGGGGCGAATCGGTCCTGCTCATGGTCGATTCGATCACCCGTTTCGCCCATGCCGCCCGCGAGGTCGCGCTCGCCGCCGGCGAGCCGGCGGTCGCGCGCGGCTACGCGCCGACGGTCTTCACCGATCTGCCGCGCCTGCTGGAGCGCGCCGGACCCGGCGAGGACGGCTCCGGCACCATCACCGGGATCTTCTCGGTGCTGGTCGACGGCGATGACCACAACGAGCCGATCGCCGATACCATCCGCAGCACGCTCGATGGGCACATCGTGCTCTCCAGGCACATCGCCGACCAGGCGCGCTATCCGGCTGTCGACGTGCTGGCCTCGGTCTCCCGCCTCGCCCATAACGTCTGGGATCCCGAAGAGCGCGAATTGGTCAGCAAGCTGCGTGCCTTGATCGCCAAATACGAGGACACGCGCGACCTTCGCCTGATGGGCGGCTATCAGTCCGGACGTGATTCGGGCCTCGACCAGGCGGTCGACATGGTTCCGAGAATCTACGGCGCGATGCGGCAAGACGCTTCGGCGCCCCCGAGTGCCGATCCGTTCCGCGAGCTGCGGGACATGCTCAAGGGCGAATAGCCGGCGAAAAAGGGCATGCCGCCGCGCCGCCGGCGTATGCACCGCACGGCCGTCGCCGGTTTTCCGTCCCGAGCGCCGCTACCACTCGGGTGAGAGCGACCGCACCGGCGATTCTGCGAGCACGACGACCAACAACCGACACGTGTAATTCCTCCGAGTTCCCCTGGCGATTCTCCGGCTCCACGCACAAGTTGTGGATGACGTGCCGAACTCATCGTCGTCATGCACAAGCTTCGGTCAATTGCGTCAATCACGGACAGCGGGACGCCGTGCAATCATGGCGTCGCAGAGTTGAGTGCATGTTGCTTGCCGGACAGCGTATTGCGTTCACTATCATGTGTCCCGACGAGCGAGATTGTCTTGAACGTTACATTCGCCTGCAACGACATCTGGGCTCCGCGAGCGTCTCTACTTGATTTTGTTGAGAAGCTCATTCATCGTTTCGACGGAATATAAGAAACGTCTGCGTGTGACTTGAACTCAGGGGCTTCGGTTGAATTATTCCGATCCATCGTCTAATGGCGACGGCAACTCGGGCTCCCGTGCGACGACGCTGTTGGGATGCCAACGACGCAGTTCGTCACTTCGAAGCACGCGACGCGCATCGGTCCGGGTCGGGCGCACTGCAATTCGTTCCTTCGAACGAGAGCTCGACACGACGCGTTCGCCGGACAGCTGCAACCGTTCGATGTCTTTCGAAGGTTTCGCGGGCCAGGGTGCAGAGCGGCTTCGGGGCGCCGCAGACGAAATTCCGGGGACGAGGTAGATTCATGCCGTTGGCACGGGAAGCCGTCGAGCTGCTGGTTCAAGCGGCGAGGGCTTGGTATTTCGAAGGCAATCAGCATGGATTGCGTGATCGCGAATGGATGGCGCTGCGCTTTCTCGGCCGCGCCAACAGGTTCTCGCGCACGCCGTCCGCGCTCGCCGGCTTCATCGGCGCGACCAGAGCAACTGCGTCGCAGATCGTGAAGACGCTGGAGAGCAAATCCTTCCTGGTGCGCAAGCCCTCGCAAGAGGACAAGCGCTCCGTCGTCCTGCACGTCACCGCCCAGGGCGAGAAATGCCTGAACCAGCACGACCCGATCAATCACGTGGTCAATGCCGTCACCTCGCTTGGCAACGACGAATGCGTCAGGCTGCGCGACTCGCTCCGCGAGGTCCTCAATCACCTCGACGCGGCCCATCAGCGGCTCGATGCCAGCGTCTGCCGGGACTGCATGTTTCTCGCCGAACGCGGCCCGGGCATCGGCAAGGGACGCGCGAGCGCCGACTTCATGTGCCGGTTGTATCGCGCTCCGATCTCGCTCGAGGAGACCGAATTGCTGTGCACCAGTTTCGAGCGCACTCGCGACCGCCCCAAGATCGAGGAGCATCTCGATCGCGCGCGGGTGGCGAGCCAGGGCTGAGGCGCACGCAATTTCCGCGCGAGTGGTTGCGGCAGAGCCTGCAGATGGCTTCGTAGCCGCGCCTGTCTTCGAACGACGCACTCCGTCCTCTCATGTCCCGGCTCTGCAGCGCACCGTCCTGCTGGACGATGCTTCGCATCGCCCAGGGGGACGTTGCGTTGCGTCCGGGGCACGAGAGCGGAGTGTGGCCCGCACTCCCTCCACCGTCGTTGCGAGGCGCCCCATGCGTCGAAACCGAATTTCGGAAAAACGATATATTTTCGCGCGGCCGGATTGACGGAGCCGCGACACAGCAAGGTCCCGTAGCCCGGATGGAGTGCAGCGCAATCCGGGACGGTACGGTGAGAGATGCCCTGGACTACGCCATCGGCCGCGCCCTCGCGCGACCCGTCGGCTCCATCCGGGCTGCGGGGGCATCAGGCATCATGCGGAATGCGCGCACAAAAAAACACCCGGCGGTTTCCCGCCGGGTGTTCATCACGTGGTTCGAAAGATCTTACCAGTTGCGCTGAGCGCGGAGCAGCAGGGTGACGCTGTCCTGATCCTTCAGCTCGTACAGGGCGGCCGGCTTGGCCGTCGTGCCGGCACCGGCGTAACCAACCGTGCCCGAGTACTTCTGGTCGAGACGGGTCCAGTTCAGGTCGCCCGAGAACGTCAGGTTCTTGACCGGGGTCCAGCGGGTGATGATACCGACCTGGCCGACGGCGAAGTCAGGGTTACAACCCGTGACACCGGCGAGACCGCCGAACACACCGCCTGCACCGCCAGCGCCGCAGAGAGCGGTCTTGGCAGTCGAGCCGTACTGAGCCTGAGCGTAGGCACCGTACAGCGCGGTGTTCCAGTAGGCATCCCAGTTGTGGGTGTAGGCACCACGGAAGCCCCAGGTCTTGACGGTTTCCTGCTGGCCACCCGAGATGAACACGGTATCCGGAGCATAGGCGAAGCCGACGCTCTGATAGGCAACGCCCGAGCTGCCGAACATCGAGTAGCTGCTGCCCGCCAGGTTCTGGAAGTTGTAACGGGTCGCACCGTCGGTGTAGACGCCCGAAATGTTGATCACGTCACCCGCGCCGGTCGGGATGTTCTTGATCGACAGAGCGAGCTGAACCGCCCAACCCCACTTGTCGTCGGGGTGACCGGTGGCTTCGGTCGCGCCGTAATAGGCAACGTGGTTGTCATGCGCAGCAACCGACGCCTGGAACATGCCCCAGGCCTGGTCGACACGGACCATACCGACGAGGTTCGGCGAACGCGAGCCGCCGATGGCGTTGGTGCCGTAGGTGCCGCCGACCATGCTGCCTGCGGTCGCACCGGTCAGGTTGACGTTGCCGGCCTGGTAGTAAGCCGTCGCGTCTTCCGCCGAGAACGCCGCCGTCACGCCCTGACCGAAGTCAGCGGTGTAGGTGAACTGGTTGACACCAGTGACCGTGCCGGAACCGCCGACGAGGCTGTCGATGTTGTTGCCGGGATAGTTGGTCCAGGGCGCGTCGAACTGCGACACGGCCTTACCCATGGTGAAGCCAGCGAACTGGATGAAGGCGTAGTACACGCCGAGCGAGCCGCCCGAGGTGTTGCCGTCGGTGCCGTTGATCGACGAACCAACCAGCGCCGGCGTCGCGCCGGAGGTGTTGAGGCCGAGGTTGCCGGTATAGACCGTGCCGCCCGTCGCGGAGCCGGAGCCCTGATAGCCACCGGTGGTCCAGGTGAACACGCCGTCGAAGAAGGTACGGACGACGCCGTATTCGGTCGCGGTGCGCGTGTCGATGTTGAGATCCTGACGAGCGCGCATCTGGTAGTAGTTGCTGAGGCGGTTGTGCGCACCGGCCGGAGAGCCGTTCGAAATGCCGTAGTTGCTGTTGGTGTTGAACGCGACTTCAGCGCGCAGATAACCACCCAGCTTGATGCAGGTGTCGGTGCCCGGGATGTAGTAGAAGCCGGCGCCGTACAGCGAGCAGATCTTCACGTATTCGACGGCCTTGGCCTTCACGGGGAGATCGGCGGCGAACGCCCCGGAGACGGCCATCAGGCCGGCAGCCGAGCCGAGAAAGAGCGTCTTCGTCAACTTCATTAGTAAACCTCCAGGTCGGTTCAGGGGGCTCGGCTCCTCGGAGGACGCCGCTTGACCCACTTAATTTCCGTTCAATTCAGGTCCGCACTGAAGGTCCGGACTGAAACGACAGTGAGGTGCCCCCCCTCCGTCGTAGCTTCACGTATAGTTTATAAAAACAACGGCCTCAATTTATTGATTTAGTGAATCGTAACTTCCGTCAGAGATGTTGCCCAATGGCCACAGAGGCGATCGGTGCGGCAACTAACTGTTTAATATAAAACGAAAAAGCCCTCAGGGGGCATCCCGAGGGCTTTCTTGGAGGTCTCACATCGCTGTCCATCGACAGGGTCAAGAGCAGCAGAGATTGAGTGCCAGGAGACGTAATTTAATTAATTGCTTTTTGCAAGTACTAAACCGCCAAACCGTTTCCGCCGTAAGGTGTCCGCCACAATTGTCTATGCGCGATATGCGAGACGATTCCCCAATATCCCATTAAAAGACTGAACCAAGGGAAACGGGGGGCAGCCACATGATCGAGAAAAAACTCGACAGGGCGATTACAGACTTCATCTGGAACGTCGTCGAAATTCACTCCCAGCTGGAGGACATCCATACCTGCTGGGCCGGACTGCTGGGCATTACCGAGCCGCAGTGGCTGATCTTGATGGCGATCACCGAACTGGACGACGGGCGCGGCGTCGCCGGCATCGACATCGCGAACAAGTTGCGGGTCCACCCGGCCTTCGTGACCAACCAGACCAAGAGCCTCGAAAAGAGCGGCTTCCTATCGCGGCGGCCGGCACCGGACGATGCCCGCTTCGTTCTGATGTCGCTGACGGAGAAGGCCACGACGGAAATCGAAAAACTGTCCAAGAGAAAGCTCGCCTTGAATTCGACCATCTTCAACGAGCTCGACGAGAAGACCCTGGCTGAACTGAATGCCGCGCTCGCAACGATCGCCAGGAACGCCCGGCTGGCGGCACGATTGCTGGCTATCGACGTGTCGTGACGCGCGCCTCGGCTTCGAGGCGACCGCCCCGAAGCATGGCCGCAAACACCGCTCTCGAATACGATGCCCCCAGGGGCTAGAGGTAGGTCACGGCATCAAGCTGACGGGCCGTTCCGAGCTTGCTGCCCAGCCACTCGAAGACGAAGTCGTCGACGGCGATGAAATTCTCGACCTCGCCGAGCGGGTGCCGGACATTGTTGGGCACGACGACCGAGCAATCGGCTCCGGTCTGCCGATAGCCGGCTTGCAGATCGAGGGCATCCTGCTCCCATATCATCGAGCGGCTCCCGACGACCATGAGCAGCGGGCACGGGAGTCGACGCGACGGCGGCAGCGAACCCGTCGAGGCCCCGTCAGGGACCGCCTGCCCGAAACCGGTCATCCAGCGAAGCGACGCTCGACGCATCACCGGCGTCAAAAGGCCGCCGTCGCACACGGCGGCCGCTATCCTGCGATCCGAGAGGGCAAGACGGGACGCATGACAGGCGCCCTCCCCTTCACCATAGATTGCGATCCGCCGCGCATCGACATCGGGGCGAGCCTCCAGATAATCCAACCAGTACTGAAGCCTGTGCTCCGGCTTGAAGGAGCGATGAACGGTCGAATTGCCGGCATCAACGAGCAGGAGCGACATGGTCCCGCAGAGTGAGGCCGGCAACAGCCTGCTCATCATCGAGCCCAGGGTGATGTCCTCGTCACTGAGGCAGATGACCGTCGGCGCGGAAGCTCCACGATGGAGCGCCGGCAGGAAGAAGCCGGCCAGCGCCCCTTGATCGAAGCAATCGATCTTGACGCGCTCGATCGCCAGACCGGCCTCCGCCTCGAAGCCTCTCAGGCTGATGCCGACCTCGTCTGCGAGGCCAGCACTCTCGGCATCTCCCGGACAAGACAAGCGTCTGACGACTTCGAGGGCCGTCAGCGAACAGAGCCACGCTTCCCGCGCAACCCAGGCGGAATGGTTTTCGCGCGCGGATTCGGCCAATGTCCTGTAGTCGTCCGCGACCCTCAGCCAATCCGAAATCCACAGATGCCGGTGCGTCTCATGCGAAAGCTCCGCGACGGACAGGCTTTCGAAAAACTGCGACGCGCGGTCCCGCAAGCGCGCCAGGCTTTGCCCGGCGCCGTCGCACGAGCCGTGTGGCCAATGATCACCTTCCATGTCAGCCCCCGAGCAGCGCCGTCAACGGTTGCCCGGACTTACGCCCAGACCTGCCGGCTTCGCGTTCTGTGCAACGCCCTCCACGTCTGCTCGATGCGATCGCCGCCGCCCCTGATCGCGTCCATCGCGCGCGCGCCTGTCGATGCTGCCCGCCGTGTCGACGTCTTTCGCCGCCATTCCAAACCAGCCCGCTTGGGCACAAGGTCGAGGCCGGCCCAACTCAATCGTCACGTCCCAGCTCCATCGCTGAACTCAGTTGTTTGCCGCGCACGCCGCCACTCCAGCGATGCGGGCCTTGTCGTTTCTTGTTGCGATCGGCGAATAGAAAAGACTTCACTTCGCCGACGTAAAATACATGCCTGCGTAGGCCGGCATTGTGAAAGCACGATATGGTGAGGGATGCGGCGGATTGCCGCTTCATCAATGCCCCGCCGGCGACGTGACAAGATGATGACAGCGAACCGAGCGACGTGTCGCTCATCGGCGCGCCGGCTGTGACGACGTACGATCGCACCTCACGCTGAGCCGGGACGAGCGGGACATCATCCCGCCGACGGGATTCGGTAAAGTCGTATGGCGTTGCGCGAGCCGATGGACCGCCGCACCTGCCGGGACAGCGAGGACCCATCGAGCGACAAATGAGGGCCCGTCGCGGATGAGCGCTGCGCAAGCCGCGAGGTCCTGCGGAAGGATTGCCGGATCATGCTTTTCGCGCCATCGCGGCCGCCGGACCTCGGCCGCCTTGTATGCATTATCCCAGTTGCCATCCCTGCGCAGTTCGCTTTAGATGCCGGCAACTCGCCCGCGGATGACGGCCGGGGCTCAAAAATCACAGACATTGTCAAAGGGACGGAATATGGCGCGCAACATATTGATTCTCGGGGCTTCTTACGGCTCCTTGCTGGGCACGAAGCTGCTGATGGCGGGGCACAATGTGACCCTGGTCTGCCGCGCCAAGACCGCGGAGCTGATCAACCGCGAAGGTACCGAGGTCCGCATCAAGCTGCGTGACGAGGCGGTGCATCGGGCGATCTTCTCGCGCGACCTGCCCGGCAAACTCGACGCCGTGACCCCGGCCAATGTCGACCTCTCCCGCTACGACATGGTCGGCCTTGCGATGCAGGAGCCGCAATACACCAACCACACGGTGCGCGTTCTCATGGTCAAGATCGCCGCGGCGAAGCTGCCGTGCCTGTCGATCATGAACATGCCGCCGCTGCCCTATCTGAAGCGGATCCCGGCGCTCGCCGACATGGATCTGGAAGAGGCCTACACCAATGCGCAGGTCTGGGAGCGGTTCGAGCCGGGGCTGGTGACGCTCTGCTCGCCCGACCCGCAGGCCTTCCGTCCGCCGGAAGAGGCCGCGAACGTGCTGCATGTCGGCCTGCCCACCAACTTCAAGGCGTCGGTGTTCGCCGACGACAAGCACAACAAGGTGCTGCGCGAGCTCGAGGCCGACATCGACGCGGTGACGCTCGACGGCCACGACGTGCCGGTGAAGCTGAAAGTGTTCGATTCCCTGTTCGTGCCGCTGGCGAAATGGTCGATGCTGCTCACCGGCAATTACCGCTGCATCACGCCGCACGATCCGCAGTCGATCCGCGACGCCGTGCACGGCGACCTCAAACGCTCGCAGACGATCTACGACCACGTCGACGCCATCGCCCGCAAGCTCGGCGCCGATCCGCAGGACCAGGTGCCGTTCGCGAAATACGCCAAGGCCGCCGAGAGCCTGCTCAAGCCGTCATCGGCGGCGCGTGCGGTCGCGAGCGGCGCGCCCTTCATCGAGCGCGTCGACCTCCTGGTGAAGCTGATCTCGCATCAGCTCGGCGTGCCCAATGCCGAGATCGACCGCACCGTCGAGACCGTCGATCTGAAATTGAACGAGAAGATCGTGCAAGGCGGATCCGGCGCGCAATAAGCGCGCCGCTTGCGGTGACGTCGGCGCTCACGCGCTCAGGAATGATTGAAGCCAGATCAGGCCGGTCACCGCGACAAGCGTGACCGCGCCGGTCCGCGTGATGAGGTCGGGATGCCCGAGGCGGCGGGCGCCGCGGCCGAGCGTTGCGCCCAGAGTGATCCACGCGGCGCCAGCCGTGACGATCTGAAGTGCGATCGCGCCGAACCAGGGCAACAGTTCGAGCGGCCCGGCCTCGAGCGGCAGGAGCAGGAAGGCGAAGACGAGCGCTTTCGGGTTCAACAGGGTTGTGATCATCACCTGGCCGAACGTCACCGGTGCACCGTCGCGCAGCTCGCGCTTGTTGACTCGCCAGAGCATGACGGCAAGGCACAGGATGTATGCGGTGACCGCGACTCGGAGCACGACGGCCGCGACCGGAATGTCGCTGACGAGAGGGCCGAGCGCCAGCCTCAGCACGGCAATTGCCAGCAGATAGCCGCACAGCTCCGCCAAAAGCAGATGAAGCGAGCGTGCGATGCCGATCCCCGCCCCCGATGTCGCGAGCAAGGTGTTGGTCGGCCCGGGCACGGCCAGCAGGAAATAGGTCGCCGTGAAGAAGGTCAGGAAGGTCATGCGCCTGAGCTAGCAGGCTCCTGGCCAGGTCGATTTGATCTTCATCATCGAATCCGGTCCTCAAAGCCCGGAATCGGTCCGAATCCGCCCATCCCACTGGTCGCCGATTTGCGAAAAATTTGCATCCATGCGAGGTCTGGCCTTACGTAACAGAGGCCGACGGGATGCCTCGGCAGATACTCCAGATGCCGGCTGCGGGCAGCAGGTTCCAAATCTGCCCGCGATAGCCGGATTGACGGGCGAAAGAACAAGTCATCGAAGATGGATCAGTCGGCATTGCAGGTCGTTCGCGCGGTGGAGGCCGGTGCGACGACCATGAAGGGTGTCATCGACGCGACCGGATTGTCTCGCCTCAAGGTCGAGCGCGCGTTGAACGTGCTGGAGAAGCAGAAGCTGCTGGTTCGCGACGGCCAGGGCTTCAAGGCAGCCGGCCAGCTGAAGGCAGCGCCGCTGACCCGGCAATGCGGATCGTGCAACGCCTGCTGCGACATTCTCGAGGTGGCCGCCGTCGACAAGCCGGTGAACCAGCTCTGCAAGCACTGGCAGACGGGCACCGGCTGCACCATCTACGACCGCCGCCCGCAAATGTGCCGTTCCTTCGTCTGCGCCTGGCTGCAGGGGCATCTCGACGACGACTGGTTCCCGGCGAAGTCGGGCATCATCGTTCATTTCAGCCAGGATGCCGTGAACGTCACGGTCGACGACCACTGCCCCGATCGCTGGCGCGAAGAGCCTTATTTCAGCAAGCTCGCCGAATGGTCGCTAAATGGGATCAAGCGGATCGGAAACCGCGGCTATGCCACTCTCGTCGTCTCCGGCGCCGACCGTTTCCTGCTGCTCGGACGCACCGTCGTTCCCGAGCCGACGCTGTTTGGCACGGCGTTCGTGCCGCTGACGGCCGACACGTTCCAATTCTGGCGTGCGACATCGCCGGAGCATCTGCAGCGATTACACGAGCGCGTCGCCGAGATGGAGCGGATCCGGCAGGAATTCGGCTCCTGCGCGATCCCCGCAAACGAGGACGACGATCCGCAAGCCCCCTATCGGCCCGCACTTCTACGGCTATCGAATCACGCCTGAACGCCGCCGTGGGCAACGCGGCCTGATCAGCGCCGTGCCGCTCGACGCGCCGCGGCGGGATTGATAAGCCCCTGTCCGCGAATGACGGGGACTTGAGTCGGGCATGACGGTTGCGATCGAGATGGGGCAGACCACGGCAGGTGCCCCGGCCGCCATGGACCTCGAGGAACTCTTGGCGACCCGCCTCCTGGTGCAGGGCAATTCGGGCTCCGGCAAATCGCATCTGCTGCGGCGGCTGCTGGAACAGAGCGCGCCCTGGGTGCAGCAGGCCATCATCGACCCCGAAGGCGATTTCGTCACGCTGGCCGAGCGTTTCGGCCATCTCGTGATCGAGGCCGAGGATCATACCGAGCGCGGCCTTCAGGTCGCCGGCGAGCGCGCGCGGCTGCATCGCGTCTCCACCGTGCTCAATCTCGAAGGGCTCGACGCCGAGAACCAGATGCGTCGCGCGGCGGCGTTTCTCGGCGGGATGTTCGAGGTCGACCGCGACCATTGGTATCCAATGTTGGTGGTCGTCGACGAGGCCCAGCTGTTCGCGCCGGCCGTTGCCGGTGAAGTCTCGGACGAGGCGCGAAAACTCTCGCTCGGCGCGATGACCAATCTGATGTGCCGCGGCCGCAAGCGTGGGCTGGCCGGCATCATCGCGACCCAGCGGCTGGCGAAGCTCGCCAAGAACGTCGCGGCGGAAGCCTCCAATTTCCTGATGGGCCGGACCTTCCTCGACATCGACATGGCGCGCGCCGCCGATCTGCTCGGCATGGAACGGCGGCAGGCCGAATCCTTCCGCGATCTCGAGCGTGGGCAGTTCATGGCGCTGGGACCTGCGCTGTCGCGCCGCCCCCTGCGCCTGCATATCGGGGCGACCGACACCCAGCCGCGCAATTCCACGCTGCGGCTGATGCCGCTGCCGGAGGCGGCCACGGACGATATGCGCGCCATGATCCTGGCCGCGCCGCCGCCCGACGCCAGCCGGCCGCAACGACGGCCGGCGCCGGATCTGCTCGAGCAGCTCCGCGCCGCGAAGGCCGCCGCGCCGGTGATCCAGCCGGAAGTGGACGAGGTGCCGGTCAGCGCCGAGGAGCTCGCCGAGCGGCGGGAACGCGTCGATCGCACCCTTCGTGCCGTGCTCGCCGCGCCCGACGCCGGCTTCCGCGCCGTCGGCGTGCTCTATCAGGAGTTCGTGGTCCGCTGCCGGATCGAGGGACTAGGCTCGGCCGTCCCTGATCTCACCGAATTCCGCCGCATGCTGACGCGCGCACGCGCGGGGCTCGGCGCCGAGCATGCCGAGGACGACGCCTGGCAGGACGTATCGCTGCGCGCATCCATTTTGCCCGACGACATGCAAGGCGTATTCATGATGATCGCGCGCGCGGCGAAGGAAGGCTGGCCATGCCCCGGCGACGCCGCGATCGCGCGCGCCTATGGCTCGCACTCGCTGCGCCGGGCGCAGCGGCTGCTCGGCTACATGGAGGAGCAGGGCCTGATCGTCGTCCAGCTCGACGGCGGCGGACGCCGGATCGTGACGCTGGTGGAGCTGGCCTGGGCCACGGCCCCCGGCGATCCCAATGGCGATGATCTGCCGGCGGAGCAGGTCGCGAGCGCGGCTTCAGCTTGAAGCGCTACGCAGCCTCGGAGCCGCCGAGATAGGCGTCGCGGATGCGCGGGTCGTCCTTCAGCGCCCGCGCCGGGCCTGACAGCACGATCTTGCCGGTCTGCAGCACATAGGCTTCATGCGCGATCTCCAGCGCGAGGCTGGCGTTCTGCTCCACCATGAATACCGAGACGCCCTCCTGGTTGATGGTCCGGATCAGCTCCAGTACGCGGTCGACATAGAGCGGCGACAGGCCCATGGTCGGCTCGTCCATCACGATCATCCTGGGACGGCTCATCAGCGCGCGCGCCATCGCCACCATCTGCTGCTCGCCGCCGGACAAGGATCCTGCGCGCTGCGATAGCCGCTGGCCGAGTTTTGGAAACAGCGTCAGCATCTTGTCCAGATCCTGCGCGATCGCCTCACGGTCGTTGCGCACGAAGGCGCCCATCAAAATGTTCTCGCGCACGCTCATGTCCGCGAACAGCCGCCGCGCCTCCGGCACCGAGGCGATGCCGCGGCGGACGATCTGCGGTGTCGAGAGGCCAAGCAGCGAGGCACCGTCGAACGTGACATCGCCCGAGCGCGGCTTCACCAGTCCCAGAATGATCTTCATCGTCGTCGACTTGCCGCTGGCATTGCCGCCGAGCAGGCAGACGATGTGGCCGCGCGCGACTGTGATCGACAGGTCGAAATGCACCTGCGCCTGGCCGTAGAAGGTGTTGACGTTGGACAGCGCCAGCAGCGGTTCTGGTGTGCTCGCCGTCATGCCGCGCTCTCCTGCACCGACGCCCCTGATAGCCCATGGCCGAGATAGGCTTCGATCACCTTGGGATCGCCACGCACGGCTTCGCCCGGCCCTTCCGCGATCTTCTTGCCCTCGTCCATGACGATGACGCGGTCGGAGAGACGCATCACCATCTCCAGCTTGTGCTCGATCAGGAGGATGGTCAGCCCTTCCGCCTTGAGCTCGGCGACGAGGCCCTGCATCTCCGTTGTTTCCGTCGGGTTCATGCCGGCGGTCGGCTCGTCGAGCAGCAGCAGGCGCGGCTTGAGCGCGAGCGCGCGCGCGATCTCGACGCGGCGGCGGTTGGCGTAGGACAGGCTATAGGCGGGCTGGTCGATCCGCGGCAGCAGCCGCTCGCCGAAGCGGGCGAGGATGGCCTTCACCTCCTCGCGCAGCCGCTCTTCTTCGGCCCTGACGCTCGCGGGCCGCAGCAGCGCCAACCCCAATTCCAGCAGCGGACCGATCACCGGCACCGCCGGCTTCACCGCACGCAGCCGCGTGTGCGCGCCGATCAGGACGTTGTCCATGACGCTGAGATTGCCGAAGACGCGGCCGAGCTGGAAGGTGCGCGCGATGCCCTGACCCGCGAGCCGCTCCGGCGACAGGCCTGTGATGTCGTGTCCTTCGAAGCGGACCGTGCCGGCGTCGGGTCGATCCAGCCCGGTCACGAGATTGAACAGCGTGGTCTTGCCGGCGCCGTTGGGGCCGATGATGCTGATCAGCTCGCCTTTGGCGAGATCGAGATCGATGGCATCGACCGCAGTGAGGCCGCCGAAGCGCCGCGTCAGCCCGCGCAGGGACAGCATGTTCGTGTGCTGCTCCGCCATCACATCGTCCCCAACAGGCCTTGCGGCCTGAACCGCACGAGGAGCAGCAGCACGATGCCGTAGATCAGGATGCGATACTCCGCCGCGATCCGGAAGACCTCGGGCAGCCCGACCAGCGCCACCGATCCGAGAATCGCGCCGACGACATTGCCGAGGCCGCCGAGGATCACGACGGTCAGTGCCAGGATCGATTGCTGCGTGTTGAAGGTCTCGTGGTTGATGTAGGAATAGAGGTGCGCCGCGATGCCGCCGCTGATTCCGGCAGCGAACCCGCCGAAGATGAAGGCCAGCGATTTGTAGCGGTTCAGGCTGAGACCATAGGCACGCGCAGCGATGTCGTCGTCACGAATGGCGCGAAAGCTGCGTCCGAGATGCGAGGTCAGCAGTCGCCCCTGCAGCAGCGCCAGCACGACCATCACCGCGAAGCTGAACCAGTAGATCGACGTCGGGCTGATCAGATCGTAGCCGAACAGCGACAGCGGCGGGATGCTGGAAATGCCGATCGGGCCCCGTGTGACGCTTTCCCAGTTCAGGATCACCAGCGACACGATCTCGCCGATGGCGAGCGTCGCGATCGACACATAATGCCCGCGCAGCCGGAACGACGGCGAGATCAGCGCCGTGCCGAGCGCCGCGCACATCAGGCCGCCGCCGATGATCGAGAGGCCCACCGGCACGGAGAAGGTCAGCGACAGCAGCGCGGAGGTATACGCGCCGATCGCGAGCAGCGCGGCATGGCCGAGCGAGACCTGACCGATCGTACCCGCAACCAGCGTCAGGCTGAGCGCGAGCATGCCGAGCAGCCAGGCGTTGATCAGGGTCTGCAGCACGTAGAATGACACCGGGAAGAGCGGCAGGACCGCGAAGATCGCGGCCGCAACGGCCAAGGCCCAGCGCGGAATGCGCACCGGGCGGCTCGGCGCGATGAAGGTGCCGGTGAGCGGCTCGGGCGGCGCCTGCCGCGCGCTCGCGAACAGGCCGTTGGGCCGCAACACGAGCACGACAACCAGCAGCAGGAATGCGAACAGATTGCGGTAGCTGGTACCGAACACCGCGACGCCGTAGCTTTCGACAAGGCCCAGCAGCAGGCTGCCGATCACCGCGCCGGGCACATTTCCGGCGCCCCCGACCACTTCGGCGACGACGCCCTTGAGCGTCGCCTGCAGGCTCATCGCGGTGTCGATCTGGTTGTAGTACATGCCGACCAGCATGCCGGAGACACCGCCGAGCGCGGCGGCAATGCCAAACACCGCCTGATTGACGCGGTTGACGTCGACGCCCATCTGCATGGCGGCATCGCGATCCTGCGCGGTGGCGCGCACCGCCCAGCCGAGCTTGGAGTAGCGCAGGAACACGAACAGCAGAATCGCGCTGGTGAGGCCGACGCCGGCGATCAAGAGATCGAGCGGGCCGATGGTGCCGCCACCGACCTGGAAGCGGACATCCGGCAACTGGCTCGGCAGCGCGCGCGGATTGGGCGAGAAGGTCAGCATGACCAGCTGATCGAGCACGAAGCTGATGCCGATCGTGGCGAGCAGTGGGGCGATACGCACCGAGTTCTGCAGCGGCCGCAGGCCGAACCGTTCGATGATCAACCCGACGATCGCAGCAGCCACCGCGACCACGATGATGGTGAGCGGCAGCGGCGTATGCAGCTGCACCACCGCGACCCAGCCGATATAGGCACCGACCAGGTAGATCGACCCTTGCGCAAAGTTGATCAGCCGGCTGACGCCGAAGATCAGCGCGAGCCCGACCGCAACGAGGGCGTAGACATTGCCGACGATCAGCCCGTTGATCGTGTAGTCGAGCCAGGAAGACACGCAGCATTCCTACTGAAGGGAGAACGGGTCGGAGCGATCACTCCAGCCAATAGGTCAGGTCGGCTTGCCGTCCCAGAGCGCGAACTGGCCCTTGCGCACGACGAGCTCGGCGTTCATGGCGCCCTTGACGCGGCGGCTCTCGACGTCGAACGTCGCCGAACCGAAGATGACGCTGGAGACGCCCTTCACTTTCGCGAAGGCATCGCGGACCGCACGGCGGTCGGTGCCGCCGATCTTGACCACGGCGGCCGCCATGTTCATGGCGTCATAGGAATAAGCGTTGAAGGCGTCCGGCTCCTGCCCGCCGTATTTCGCCTTGAAGCCGGCGATGAACTTCTTCACCTCGGGCCTGGGATCCTCGGGGAAATAGCGCGTGCCGAGATGGACATCCTCGACCGCCTCGCCGCCGAGCTCCAGGAATTTCGGCGAGTAGACCGAGCTTGCGGCGCAGATCACCTGCTTCAGGCCGACCTGCCGCGCCTGACGGGCGATCAGCGCACCGTCGGAATAATAGGAGATCAGGATCAGCCCGTCCGGACTGGCGTCGCGCACGCGCACCAGCGTGGAGCGGAAGTCGCGCTCCTCCGCGATGTAGCCCTCGGTCACCGCGACCTCGGCGCCGTACTCCTTCGCCGCTTTGACGAAATAGTCGCGGCTGGTGCGGCCCCAATCGGTGTTGAGGTGCAGCACCGCGAGCTTCTTGAGGCCGAGGCGCTTCACGGCATAGGCCGCCAGCAGGGGCTGCTCGTCGGCCTGGCTGACCGACGTGCTCCACATGAAATCGCCACCCTTGGTGAAATCGGGGTGCGAATTGGTGAAGCCGAATTGCACGAGGCCGCCGCGCTGATAGATCGGCGAGGCCGCCATCGAGGCCGGGCTGGAGAAATCGCCGAGCTCCATGACGATGCGGGGATCGGAAACGAATTTCTGGGCGATCGCCACCGACTGGCGCGGATCGCTCTGGCTGTCTTCGAACTGATAGGCGAGCTTGCGCCCGTTGATGCCGCCGGCCGCCATGATCTCGTCGAGCGCGAGGTCAAAGCCCTGCTTCCACTGCGTGCCATATTGCGCGTTCGGCCCCGTCAGGGGACCGCTGACGCCGAGCAGGATCGGTTCGGACGATTGCGCGAAGGCGCCGCGCGAGACGGCCGCTCCCGCCATCATGGCGGCGAGAGAGCCCTTCACCAGGCTACGACGATCGATGTTGCTCATGCACGGCTCCATCCACTCAATGTTGAAACAAGCAGCAATTCCCATGCCGCCGAGATTGCCTATTTCGAGGGCTCGCCGAGCGACAGCATCAGCCGGTTCGCCCAGTTGAAGAACGAGGCGCCGTTGATGACGTCGACGATCTCGGCATCGTCGAGACCGGCACTGCGCAGCTCCGCGATATTGTCGGGCCCGAACGCGATCGGCGTCGCGGCCAGCGCCACCGAGGCCTTGACCACGGCATTCCAGCGCTCACCGAGATCGGCCTTGATGCCCTCGTCGAGCAGACGCTGCACGTCGTCGCGGCGCTTGGAATAGGTGCTGGCGAAGCGCGCATGCACGGAGGCGCAATAGATGCAGCCGTTGTAGCGCGAGGTCGCGGCTGCCGCGAGCTCGCGATCGGCACGCGGCAGGCCGTCGGCGACGTTGTAGAAGATGTCCTTGTCGGTCTTGGTGCGGGCTTCCAGCACTTCGGGATCGCGCACCAGCAGGCGGAAATATTCCGACTTGGCGCGCGAGCGATCGACGAGGCCCGAGTAATGCCGCTCGGTCAGCTCGGCCTCGGGCAGCGGATCGATCCAGGAGACCCAACCGAGCTCGTCCTGGGTGAAGACCACGGGGGGATTGACGGTTGCGCTCATGATTGCGGTCTCCTCTTATGCGCTCGCCGCGGCGAGCGTGCGCAAGCCGCTGACGACGCGCACCTGGAACGACAGGAACGCGACGAGTTGGGAGAAGGTGACGATCCCGGTGTTGGACCAGCCGGCGCCAAGCAGCGCCTTCATGTCGGCAGCGGCCGCATCGCGCGGGCGGAACACCAGCAGATGCGCATGCTCGAGCGCTGCTGCGAGCCGCGTGCCGAGGGAGGACTTGCTCGCCGCACTTGCGCGATAGATCAGGCCGGCCGTGTTCTCGACCGACAGCGGACCGGCAGGATATGAGCCATAGGGGCCCGAGGTTCTGCCCCGCGCGATCTCGGCGTCGATCGCCTCCAGCAGGCGCGCGCCGTCCGCGTTTGCGGCGAGCTTGTCGCGATAGAAGGTGGCAACGGGCGACTCGCCATGGAGCCCGGTCACGAAGGCCGCAACCGCCGCGCGCTCGGCCAGCGAGACATCGCCGGCGTCGATCGGCTCGAACAGCGAGAGATAGCTCTTCTGCGCGTTCTCGCGGGCTTGCAGGCGGCGGGCGCGGATGGCGTCCAGCGCCGAGCCGGACTCGATCCCGGCGAGTGTGTCGATGATATCCTGTGTTGCCATCATTCAGCCTCGTGCAACGCGATGCTCTTCATGTCCGATCAGCCCGCCAGCGCCACGTCGGGCGCCGTCCGGGTCCAGCCCAGCGCGGGTGCGACCTTCTCTGCGACGAGATCGATCGAGCGCAGGACGTGGGGATGCGGGGCATCGACCGAATGCACCTGGAAGACGAGGTCGGTCACCCGCTCCAGCGTGGCGTCGGTGCGCAGCGAGGCGATGACGTGGTCGGCATCGCCGACATGGGTGTCGAACGCCGCGATCATCTCCTCCAGCGTCTCGCCGGGGGGAAGATGACCGCCCTTCATGAATTGCGGCAGCGCGCGGCGCAGGCCGATATCGGCAAGCCGCAACGCCTCGCGATGATCGTCGGCGACGAAGATGCTGCGCGAGGCCATGATGCGGGGCTCGCATCCCGGCGGCAGCGCCGCGAGATAGGCATCGATCACCGGGTTCTGGATCTCGGCGAGCGTCGCCTTCGGCGCTTCCTTGGTCCGCGGCTGGGTGCGTGACAGCAACAGGCCATCGCCGGCCTTGCCGGCGCGCGCGCCGCCGGCGACGGAGAACGTGGCCTGCCAGATCCGCTTGTCCAGCTGCGGCCGCTGCGGATAGATCGTGTCGCCGCCGTCGAGCGGCTTGCCGACCAGGGCCGTGCGGACGACCTCCAGATTGCGCGCAAAGATCTCGTTGCGCTGGGCGCTGTCGAGGCCGAAGGCGGCAAAGGCCGACGGATTGCCGCCGGTGCCGACGCCGAGCTCGAAGCGGCCGTTGCAGATGAGATCGAGCACCGCGGCGTCCTCCGCCACCCGCACCGCATTCTCCAGCGGCAGCGTGACGATGCCGGTGCCGAGGCGGATGCGCGAGGTCTGGGCTGCGACGTAACCGAGAAAGGTGAAGGGCGACGGCAGGCCGCCTTCGCGCTCGTGGAAATGATGCTGGGCGATCCACGCGGAATCGAGGCCCGCCCTTTCGGCGCGCACGATCTGCTCGGCCGCGAAGCGATAGCGCTCGGCGGGCGGGGCCTCGTCGAGCAGCCGCGTGAAGAACCCCAGGCGTTTCAGATTGGCAAAGCGTTTCATGCGACCCCTGTCGGACTGGGATGACCAGGCTGCCGATGATGTCGGGTACTGCGGCTCCAGACAAGCGGGCATTGCGCAAGGCTCATACGCAAGGCTTATAGGCAAGGCTGCCCGCCGGATCGCCCTTTGCGCTGGAGCTGGGCAGATTGCCTACCAGCTCGGCAGCACCGCGCCCTTGAACTTGGTCAGGACGAACTCCTTGACCTCCGGGCTGTGGTAGCTGTCGACGAGGATCTTGACCCAGGGCTTGTCCTTGTCGGCGGCGCGTACCGCAATCAGGTTGACGTAGGGGCCCTTCGGGTCCTCGCGCAGGATCGGATCCTTGACCGGATCGAGGCCCGCCTGGGTTGCATAATTGGTGTTGATCGCGGCGGCATCGACGTCGTCGAGCGCGCGCGGCGCCTGCGCCGCATCGACCTCGATGAATTTCAGCTTCTTCGGGTTCTCGGTGATGTCGAGCACCGTCGGCTTGAAGCCGGTGCCGTCCTTCAGCTTGATCACGCCCTTGTCGCGCAGCAGCAGCAGCACGCGGCCGCCATTGGTCGGATCGTTCGGGATCGAGACCTTGCCGCCCTCGGGTATGTCGGCGAAGCCCTTGTGCTTCTTCGAGTAGACGCCGATCGGGAAATTCACGGTCAGGCCGACGGCCTCGATCTTGTAGCCGCGGTCGGCCTTCTGGTTGTCCAGATAAGGCTGGTTCTGGAACGAATTGGCCTGGATCTCGCCGGCATCGAGCGCGGCGTTCGGCACGACATAGTCGGAGAATTCGAGCAGCTGGATGTCGAGGCCCTGCTTGGCGGCGATCGGCTTCACTGCCTCCAGGATCTGCGCATGCGGGCCCGGTGTCACGCCGATCTTGATGGTCTCGGCGGTGGCAGCTGCCGACCAGGCGGCGAGCGCGGTCGCGAGGATCAGGGGGAGGCGAAACGACATCTTGGTCTCCATGGCACGGCACGAATGATGGGAACCGTATTCGCTTCTCCGTCGAACGAAATCAATGAAA
This sequence comes from Bradyrhizobium sp. TM239, assembly GCF_036247985.1. Classification (NCBI taxonomy): domain Bacteria; kingdom Pseudomonadati; phylum Pseudomonadota; class Alphaproteobacteria; order Hyphomicrobiales; family Nitrobacteraceae; genus Bradyrhizobium; species Bradyrhizobium sp. TM239. Next base: position 219,295 of record NZ_BTIR01000018.1, read on the forward strand.
TGGAAAACCATATTTGCCGCCCGGCGCGGACAACGCTTCTCCGTTCGATCTGATGTGGGGAACGAACGCGCCTGTGCAAGCGTGAGGCGCATCACGGCACGGCAGTGCCAAGAGAGCGAGATTGCCGGCACAATCAGCCCCGGAGTTTCGCCATGACGACCCTCGCCGCTCCCAAGCTCACCGGCCGGAACCGGCTCGAATGCTTCGCGCTCTATGCCGTGCTGCAGGGCCTGCCGATCTATTCCGGCGTCGCGCTGCTGATCAAGCTGATCAACGCCCCTGAATTCGCCGGCGAGCCGTTCGGCGCCGCCATCTTCATTGCGACGGTGACGACCTTCCATGGCCTCGTGACGCCATGGCTGGGGCCGAAGTTCCCGCATTTCTTCAGGCACAATTTCGAACCGCTGTTCGCCGATCCGACGCTGTCCTTCTCCGAGAAGGTCTCGCGCTGGCTGGCGCAGCCGAAGGCGGCGCTGCAGCTGCTGAGCAACGCGCTGCTGCTGTCGGTGCTGGCGATCGGCGTCGCCAGCATCGGCTGAACCGGCTCGCCGCCCGGATGCTCGCGGGCGGCGGTCCGGGTCGTGACCTGCAAGAGCTCTCCACGTCGTCATTTCGTCGCATGGCCTTGCGGCCACGCCGGCATTGCCGCCCCGTGCACGATGCAACATGATGGCCTCCGGCAACGATTTGTCTTCGCGGTGGAGGGTCATCTGATGAACGAGAGCGAAATCCGGGGTCTGGTCGCGGAGGTGAAGCAAGGCACGCTGTCGCGACGCTCGTTCATCCAAAAGGTGGCCGCGGTCGGAATCGCAGCGCCGATCGCGAGCCAGATCCTGCTCTGGCACGACGTGGCGATGGCGGATGCGACGTTGCCCTACAAGCCGACCAAGGCCGGCGGCGGCGGCCCGCTGAAGATCCTGCTGTGGCAGGCCCCGACCCTGCTCAATCCGCATTTCGCGCTCGGCACCAAGGACCAGATCGCCTCGCGCATCTTCTTCGAGCCGCTCGCCGGCTGGGACAAGGAGGGCAATCTGATCCCCTGTCTCGCCGCCGAGGTGCCGACCAAGCAGAACGGCGGGCTTGCCGCAGACGGCATGAGCGTGGTCTGGAAGCTGAAGCGTGGCGTGAACTGGCACGACGGCAAGCCCTTCACCGCCGACGACGTCGTCTTCACCTGGCAGTACGCCGCGGACCTCGCAACCGCCGCCTTCACTTCCGGCTCCTACAAGGACCTCAAGGTCGAGAAGATCGACGACCATACGGTCAAGGTGATCTTCAAGGCGCCAACGCCGTTCTGGGCCGACCCGTTCGTTGGCGGCCAAGTCGGCCAGATCCTGCCCAAACATCATTTCGGCGACTATATCGGCGCCAAGTCGCGCGAAGCCCCGGGCAATCTGAAGCCGGTCGGCACCGGGCCGTACAGGTTCGTCGAGTTCAAGCCGGGCGACATGATCCGGGCCGAACGCAACCCCGATTACCACGTCAAGAACCAGCCGCATTTCGACACGCTCGAGGTCAAGGGCGGCGGCGACGCGGTGTCCGCGGCGCGCGCCGTGCTGCAGACCGGCGAATACGACTTTGCCTGGAACATGCAGGTGGAGGAGGAGGTCCTCAAGCGCATGGAGGCGGGCGGCAAAGGCAAGCTCGACATCACGCCGTCCGGCAACGTCGAGTTCATCATCCTCAACACGACGGACCCGTGGACCGAGATCGACGGCGAGCGCTCCAGCGTCAAGTCCAGGCACCCGACGCTGTCCGATCCCGCCGTGCGCCGGGCGATCAACCTCCTGATCGACCGCGATTCGATCCAGAAATTCATCTACGGCCGCGGCGGCATCGCCACCGCGAGCTTCGTCAACGCGCCGAAGCAGTTCAAGTCGCCCAAGCTGAAATACGCGTTCGACGTCGACAAGGCGAGCCAGATCCTCGACGAGGCCGGCTGGACCAGGGGCGCGGACGGCATCCGCGAGAAGGACGGCAAGAAGCTCAAATACGTGTTCCAGACCTCGACCAACGCCCCGCGCCAGAAGACGCAGGCCATCATCAAGCAGGCCTGCCAGAAGGCCGGCATCGAGATCGAGATCAAGGCGGTCACCGCCTCGGTGTTCTTCTCCTCCGACGTCGGCAATCCCGACACCTACTCGAAATTCTATGCCGACATGGAGATGTACAACACGACGCAGCCGCAGCCCGATCCGGAGCGCCTGCTGAACCAATGCGTGTCCTGGGAGATCGCGACCAAGGACAACAAATGGCTCGGCCGCAACAACTCGCGCTATTCCGATCCCGAAGCCGACAAGGCCTACAAGGCCGCGCAGAACGAGCTCGACCCGGTCAAGCGCGCCGCGCTGCTGATGAAGGTCGACGAGATCTTCTGCGAGGCCCACGTGTTCCTGCCGCTGCTCTCGCGCCCCGTCGTCAACGCCGGCGTCAACAACCTCATGGTCGACATGTCGGGCTGGGACACCATCACGTGGAATCTGGCGGCGTGGTATCGGAGCTGAGGGGCTGAATCGACGCTGAGTGTCATTGCGATGCCCCAGTGCAACGTCCCAGCGGCGGTGCCGTAGGGTGGGCAAAGGCGCATAGCGCCGTGCCCACGATCTCCCTCCATGAGCAACAAGGCGTGGGCACGCTGTCGCTTTGCCCACCCTACGAGATCGAGATTGTGGCACTCAGCTCGACCGCAGACACGCCTTCGCGGCCTCGCGGCGGATTTCGCCCGAGCTTTGCTTCGTCGCTCCACCCTCTAAAGCCAAGAGGGCGCAGGGAAGGCCGGGTGCCAGCTGGCACCCGCGGTCTGCTGCGCGAATAATGCGCAAAGGAGACCGCACAGCAGCATACAGGTGTCGCCGATCACTCGGCCTTCCCTGCGCGATGGCTGGACGGCTTATGCCGTGATCTCCCGGGAGCCGACCGTTCCTTTTGGCCTCCCTCGCCGTTCGAATTGACGATGCCGTCTGCCCGGTTGGGCTCGCGCACATCTTCGAACAGCTTGACCGTGGCAACGACGGCCAGGACCACACGGTTTTGCCGTACGCACGGCCCGCCATTTCACCCGCAGTATTCCCAGACTCCGTCGACAGAGCCGGAAACTTACGAACGAGACGAAGCCTAGCAGCGCCGTCGTCCGCACGCGGTTACGGACTCACAGGGACTACCCGCCCTGCCCGCACCTCTCATGCCGACGCTGCCGCGTCCACCGCAAGCCCGGCTCGCGAACAAGACGACCTCAAGTCGCCCCTCTTGGGTGAGCCGGGATGGGCAACACATACGCCGAAACCGAATTTCGGTAAAGTGGAATATTTTTATGGGAAGGGGTTGACGGAGGGGGACACAGGGTGGGACTCCGCAACGGCACCTTGCTACCGCCGCTGGGCGGATGTGTGGTCCTTTGAACGCATATCCAGGACCAAAGTTGATGATCAATACGGAAAACCGAGGAACGACAAAATGCGAGTATAGCACAACTAATCCACACGTCGGGATTGACAACTTTCGCGCGACAATGACGCTTTAACTCCTCGATAGTTGATTCTTTTTCATGACCTCCAAATTGTTCGAATGATGGATTCCACCACCGTTCCCCCAGTCTCCCTTGCCGATAGGTTGTCAGCTGTTACGCGGCCGGGCCTCGATCTCACGCCAGTTCTAACGACTGTCACAACCCATGCCAGCATAGAGGATACAAAAGCGATCGCCCACTGCCATCACATAGCTCTCGATGGGAGTTCCCTTCCACGGCTTTCAGACTTCACCGATGAAGTTGCAAATTGGCTGCTCGACTATGTGACGCCTCGCAAGCACTTAATGACGGCGAACTCATCAAACGAGCAAGAAGCCAGATTGAAAAACGAGCGCTTGAGGCGACAGGCCATTGACACCTTCAAGAGAAATGGCATGTCAGGCGAGCAGGGCGAAATGCTTCTATTCGTGCTCGCAGAGAGCCTACTAAAACTACCGCAGCTTCTCTGCAAAATGGACCTCAAAACAGACAGGGAGATGCACTTTCACGGCCTAGACGGAGTTCATTGCGGTCCTGGTAACGGCCCCGACGAACTGGCAATCTATTGGTGCGAGTCAAAAGTCCATAAGAGCCTGGAAGGCGCACTGTCTGAAGCTCTCGATGGGTTGACGCCCTTCCTACTGTCCGCAGGAGGTGGTGACTCGGACAAGCGACGAGAGCTTGTACTGCTTGATCACTACATGGATTTGGCTGACCCCGAGTTGCAGAAGCTTATCCTCGACTCGATCAACCCCCATTCCATTGCATTCAACAAAGTCTCATGGAGGGGGATTTGCTTAGTCGGTTTTGACTACGAATATCCATCGAAGCCCAATCAGATCCGGCACGACGAATTTACTGCGAAGGTAAAGTCCTCCCTTCCCGAGTGGTGTAGAATGGCAAAATCTCGCGCGACCTATCGAGGGATTGAAAGCTTTGAAATCCACCTTCTCTATGTTCCCTTTGGATTCTGCGATGACTTTCGAATTGCAATGAAGAAGTCCCTGGGGCTAACCACATGACGGTCCAGGCACTAGCAGACCTCATTTGGAATGATGGCAATTTGCAAGGGGCCATCCAAGCCATAACCTTACGAGCGGTCGCTGACGAATTGCCGGGTGTTTCCCGCCCAATCTTATCTGAAGATACCAATTGGTTTCACTTGGTAAGGTGCGCGAGCATATTTCTGAACAGCAACTCTGAAAGCTATCACGAGGCCGGCCTCCGCGTTCTCCATTCCTGCCTTACTTCGAGTAACGCTCAAACTGAGCGGGCGTTCGCCGCAGCAGTCCTCGCAAAATCCTCCAACAATCCAACGCTACAGGTAGCGATAAAGCGTCAATTACTTCCCGCGGACATACTCTCCCGATTCGGAACGGACTTATCGCTAGATATTGCCGCCCGCCAAATCGCGTCGACGATTAACATCGGCACGTCCCGAGAGTTTATAGGTAACGACTTTCAGCAGGAACTTTGGAGAGCACTGGAGACTCACGACTGGATTAGCGCGTCAGCTCCCACATCAGCCGGGAAGTCGTATATTCTTGAGAAATGGATCGAGAATGTCGTCCTCACGAGACGACACTCCACGACATTCTTCTTAGTCCCAACGAGAGCACTTATCTCGCAAGTTGAGACCGATCTTCGAAAACTTGTCGGCCAAGATCAGCAGAACGTGAGTATCACATCACTACCGCTCTCTTTCAACGACACGAAACCGCATAACATCTACATTTACACTCAGGAACGCTTCCATCTGTGCATGCTTCGTCGGATATCGCACGATTCAGCCGACCTAATCGTCATCGATGAGGCACAACAAATTGGAGCAAATCAGCGAGGAGTCCTGCTGCAACAAGTCCTCGAACTTGCCCAAGCAGAATATCCGAAGGCAAAATTCCTATTCGCAAGTCCATCGACAGACAATCCGCAGAGTCTCCTGCAGTTCGCGCCGAAAGGAAAGAGAACACGGGCAATTACTGGCAACAAACCGACAGTCAATCAGAATCTCATTTGGATAGAACAAGAGAAAGGCAAGCCGAAGAAGTGGAATCTAAGCCTGCTTTCAGAAAATGAGAGAGCCACACTCGGACAAATTTCTCTACCCAACAGACCCTCCGTTACGCAGAAGCTTCCATTCATCGCTCATGAATTGGGGAAGGCAGGAGGGAACGTAATCTATGTTAATCGCGCATACGACGCAGAGAGAGTCGCGGAAATACTCTGTCAATTCATCAAGAATGAAATTCCAGATCCTGAGCTTTTAGCTCTAAGTGAACTATGCGAAAAAGCTGTCCACCCAAAATTCAAGCTGCGACGATTCGTAAAGAAGGGTGTAGCCTTTCATTACGGCAACATCCCTCAATTGATTCGAACCGAGGTGGAGCGTTTGTTCTCCTTGGGGAAAATCAATTATCTGGTTTGCACCTCAACTTTGATTGAGGGGGTCAACTTATCTTGCCGTAGTGTTTTTATGAGAAATCCAAAGCGCGGCAAGCAGGATCTTATGAAGCCAGAGGACTTCTGGAACCTTGCCGGTCGGGCTGGAAGGTGGGGCAAGGAATTCCAAGGAAATATTTTCTGTATCGATCCACTTCATGCGCCAGAATGGTTCGATGGAAGCGCGCCACGTTCGAAGCGAAAGCAAAACATCCGAATAGCAACCCAGAGGCTAGCTTCCGAATTTCCGGCATTTTTGACTTACGTCACCAACCGCGGACGAGAAGCCACGGATCGTTTTTTCGAGTATCTGCTATCCTATCTTATCTTTCGCAGAATTACCCACGGGACCTTGGCCGGCTCGCCGAGCATATCTGCGCTAACGAACGAACAACTGAGCGTTTTGTCGACCGCAATTGAAGAGATTCTAGAAAGCCTAGAAGTTTCCGCACAAATCATTCTAAGGAACCCAGGAATCAATCCACAGGGCATGAACGCCTTGCAGCGCTATTTCATGAAGAAGCCAGATCTGGAATTGGAAGACCTTTTGCCTGCTGATCCGCTGAGCGATGCCGCTGTTCAAGACGAGAGCGGCGAGAGCCGCAATGATGCCATCAACAATTTCGTGGGAATATTCTCTAGACTCTCCGATCACCTAGGCGCCAATCTTGGTAGCGGTAACTCCGCTTACGGCAATGCCTTGTTGGTCATCGAGTGGATGCGTGGCCTTCCCCTTAGTCGAATGATTGACAATCAAATCCGATATTGGAAACGGCGAGATCCGTCAAAACAAGAAACGACGATTATTCGGGAGACGATGGAACGGGTGGAACGTGTTGCGCGGTTTGAAACTCCAAAGTATCTCCATGCCTACCTAGATATACTTCGACCAGTACTAATAGCACGTGGCGAAGGCGACATACTGCCACCGACAGATGACTTCTGGATGTACCTTGAGTTCGGTGTCTCAAAGCGAACTCAATTGTCCCTAATGTCACTTGGTCTTTCGAGGTCAAGCGTAACTTCAATCTCAAATTTTATCATTGAGGACAATTTCTCCGAGACGGAGTGCTTAACGTGGCTATCGACGAACGATTGGCGCGAGTTTGATCTTCCAAAACTGGTCGAAATCGAAATTGAAACAGTTCTTAAGAGACATGATCGTACGTCGCGTGCATTGCCACAATAACTGCGGAGAGGGTCATAAGCCTGAGCCTACAACTCGTAGGATGGGTAGAGCGTAAGCGAAACCCATCGAGGCGCCTTTGATGCCGGCACATGATGGGTTTCGCAAGTGCTCTACCCATCCTACGAACTATTTGGGCTCCTTCTTCCGGAACGGATCGGCGGAGTCGTCGTAGCCGCGCCGGCTGCTGTAGAACATCAGGGCCATCAGGCCGCAGCCGATGACGAGCGAGAACAACGAGCCGAGACCGAGCGCGATCCAGCCGTTCTCGTCCATGGCGGCGTCGTCCACGCCGTTGGTCGCGTTCCAGGCCCAGTGGATGCCGAACGCCGCCAGGCCGAGCATGACGAGCAGCGCGGCGATGAGAAGCACCTGACCGGGATTGAGGCTTCGCATGGCTGGCTCCCTTCGGCGGGCAACGGCAGCGGGCCGCGACGGTTCCTGAGGCTTGCAGAATGGCGCAGGGCTGTCGCCATATGAGGTATCGGCTAGGCACACAGCATCCACATCGTCATGGCCGGGCTTGTCCCAGGCATCCACGTCTGTCCATAGCGCACGGAGAACGTGGATGCCCGGGACAAGCCCGGGCATGACGACCTCTGCGAGCGGAGCATCATGGGTTCCGCGAGGGCTCAACCCATCCTACGATTGTCGCAGCGATCGCCACGGCGCAGTAAACGCGCGGGGCACAGCGGCGACTGCCGCTGTGCCCCTTTTCGCAAATCACATTGACCCGCGTTACAGCAATCCGACCTTGTGCATGATCTGCCGGATCTGGGCCGGATCGGGATCCATCATCGTGGGGACGAATGTCGCGCTCGCCGTCTGTGCGGGACCGCGGGCGACGTAGCTCGAACCGCTTTGCATGGGATCGACGGACTGCAGCGTCATCGCGCCTGCCGTTTGTGCCGGACCACGCGCCACTGAACCCGCACTGGCCTGCACTGGATCGGCGGACTGCGGCGCCGGGGCGCTCGCCGGAACCATGCTCGGTGCTTCGGCCGGCGGCAATCCGAGCAGACGACGCAGCGTCGCCAGCGAAGGATCGGTTGCGGACGCAGCGGCGGCAACGGGGGCGACGCCGGTTTCGAGGCCGAGCGCCCGCATCGCGTTCGGCAGTCCCGCGCCGGTCCGATTGGGGTCGCCGAATTGCAGCGGTGTCGCGGTTTCCTTCAGGATCTGGAACAGCCGCTCGACACGGCGTGCGTCGCGATTCTGGAAGTTGCCTTTGGTGAAGTCCGGATGGTGCGCCAGCACGAGCGCGGCCAGGCCCGTGACATGTGGTGTCGCCATCGAGGTCCCGTCCCATGCACCGAAACCATCGGCGGGAAGCGACGAGACGATCCCGACACCGGGCGCGCAGACGTCGACCTCCGGTCCGAAGCAGGAGAACTTGGCCGGGAAATATCCGTCGCGGCTCTGGAAGCCGTCGAGGGCTTGCTGCGAATGATAGCTGTCATCGGGGAATTCGCCCCACTTGCCCAATGCGGCGACCGCCAGGCAATGCGGCGTCGACGCGGGAAACTGCACCGGCCCCGACGAATTGCCGGCAGCAATGATGCAGGCCATGCCCATCTGCTTGGCCCGGATGATGCGGTCCTCGATGATTTGCGACGGCTCGCCGCCACCCAGGCTCATATTGGCGACATCGATGCCGTGCTCCATGCAGTAATCGAGCGCAGAGACGAGATCGCTGAACCGGCCGCCCGGGAAGATGCGGCAAACATGGATTTCCGCCGCCGGCGCGAAGCCGCGGATTCCGCCACCGGGGCCGACCGGACCGCCGGCGATGATTCCGGCGCAATGCGAGCCATGGCCGATCGTGTCGACGGTCCACGCCGCCTTGTCATTGCCGACGATGCTGGTGCCTACCGTGATGCCGTGCAGGTTGCGATGGGTCGGCGCCAGGCCGGAATCGATGACCGCGATCTTGATGCCGGCGCCATCGAAGGACGGCGGCAGACGATCGAGGCCCATCGCGCGCTCACCCCAGCCCATCAATTGCTGGCCGGGGAAGTTGCGCAAGACCGCACCGAGCGCCCTCACGGCGATCCGGTTGACGCTGTTGGGAACGAGCTGCGGACGATCGAGCCAGAAGGTCCAGTAGTCGATCTTCGGTTTGACCAGGATCGAGCGAATGGTCTCCGGCGATTCGCCCTGGAGGGTCACCGTGGCACGGCCGGTGGCGTCGGTGATGCCCTGTGCCGGCCACATGCTGCCGAACACATAGACCTCGGCTTCGGGCAGCGGGCCGTCCTGACCCAAGACTTCGATGGTTGCAGTGAAACCGTCGGCCAGCGGCGTCAGCACTCCCGGATTGGGAAGCTGCGGCGTGGTCGGATCGAGCATGTAGGTCAGCCGCTCGTCACGCTCCACCGCGCAACGCCCTTGTGCCTGGGTCTGCAGCAACTTGGCCTTGTCGGGAGTCATCTTGGCGAGAACCAGCGGACGGAGCGGCGCTTGTCCAAAGTCCGCGCTCTGAAATCCGAACAGGCGCGGCGGAGAGACCGTTTTCACCACTTCGATGTCGGGGCTGTTGGTGAGCTGCTGGGTCAGAAAGTCGACGCTGAAGGTCGCAAGCCCGGGCTGCTGCTGCGGCGCGATCATGAATTGCGATCGGCGCGATACGATCGTTGCGGGCTCCTGCCCTGGTGCCGGTGACTGGCTGCCACCGTGTCCGGGATCGGCGCCGTTGGCGTTTGCCGCCGCTTCGGTCGCATCATGCTCGCTCTGCCCGGAAGTTCCTGGTTTGCCTCTCGTGGCCATTGCGGCCTCCTTGATGTTTTGCGTGTCCAATGTTTGCCGACCGAAATCAGTCGGCATCGAATGGCTTCAGCGCTGAATCCGGTTCGACCACGAGCGTGGCAAACGTCGATTTCAGGCGATCGGCCTGTGTCTTCGTCATCGAAAGGATGACGACGTCGGGAGCGACCTGCGCTATTCGCGTCACGCCGGGTTCACGCTGCAGGTGTTCGTTGAGCTGACCGGATTGGACCGGGTCTCCCTGCACGATGAAGTGCTGCGACGCGTTTGAATCCGCCATCTGGCTTCCAATCATTCTGTGCGCAGAGGCGGGCTTGCGCCCGCCCTCTGCGTGTTGGGTCTAGTGCATCGTGCCACCGGGCTGGCCGGCGTTGAAGACGCCGAGTTGGCGACCGATATCCAGGCCGGTCTGGGCACCCTGGCCGATCTTCTTCAGCACGCTCCAGAAGCTCTGCAGCTCCATGTCGGTCGGCGGTGCGGCTGCCGGCTGCAGACCGGGCTGGCCGGCGCTGAACACGCCGAGCTGGTGGCCGATATCCAGGCCGGTCTGGGCACCTCGACCGATCTTCTTCAGCACGCTCCAGAAGCTCTGCAGCTCCATGTCGGTCGGCGGTGCTGCCGCAGCCGGCTCCAGGCCGGGCTGGGCACTGAAGACGCCGAGCTGATGACCGATATTCACACCAGTCTGCACACCCTGGCCGATCTTCTTCAGCACGCTCCAGAAGCTCTGCAGCTCCATGTCGCTCGGCGGTGCTGCCGCGGCGGGCTCGAGGCCGGGCTGGGCGCTGAAGACGCCGAGCTGGTGACCGATATTCACACCGGTCTGCACGCCCTGGCCGATCTTCTTCAGCACACTCCAGAAGCTCTGCAGCTCCATGTCGGTCGGCGGCGCTGCCGCGGCCGGCTGCAGGCCCGGCTGGTCGGCGCTGAACACGCCGAGCTGATGACCGATATTCACACC
>NZ_BTIR01000019.1:0-68965 GCF_036247985.1 Bradyrhizobium sp. TM239
CGTGCTTTAATGGTTGCTACCAGACTGATGATGCGGGGAGACGCCGAGAGCTATCCGCAATCACGCCGTCGCGCCTTTCGCCTTCGGCCTTCGCAGATGCTCGTCCAGCCGCGGCATGATCTCGACGAAATTGCAGGGGCGCGTGCGGTAGTCGAGCTGAGCGGCCAGGATGCCGTCCCAGCCGTCGCGGCAGGCGCCGGGGGAGCCGGGCAGGCAGAAGATGTAGGTCGCGCCCGCGACGCCGGCGGTGGCGCGGCTCTGGATCGTCGAGGTCCCGATCTTGGCGTGGCTCAGCATGTGGAAGGCGATGGAAAAACCGTCCATGCGCTTCTCGAACAAGGGCTCGATCGCCTCCGGCGTGACGTCGCGTCCAGTGAAGCCGGTGCCGCCAGTCGTGATGACGACGTCGATGCCGCTATCTGCGATCCAGCGGCGAACGACGGCGCGGATCGCCTCGACATCGTCGGTGACGATCTCGCGCGCGGCGAGACGATGGCCGGCCGCGGCTAGGCGGTCGGCAAGCGTCTGGCCGGACTTGTCATCCGCGAGCGCACGGGTGTCGGACACGGTGAGCACCGCGATGTCGAGCGGGATGAACTGTTTTGCTTCGTCAATGGAGGCCATGACCTTACTCCCGTTTCCCCGACCACCGCCGTTATCCTGAGGCGCTCGGCCTGCGGTGCAAGCGCACCGCGGGACGAGCCTCGAAGGATGGGCCGCGGGCTCGCCATCCTCAAGGGCTCGCCAAGAGGCGAGACTTCAGGATGACGCCACTACTCCCGGATTCCCAGATGGGCAATGGCGCATCATATTTCACGCTGCGTCCGGGCACGGACGCTTGTTGCAACTACTGCCCGCCGCCGAACGTGTTGCAGGCCTGGACCGAGCCCTGCTGGTAGCCGGTCATGAACCATTGCTTGCGTTGCGCGGCCGAGCCGTGGGTGAAGGAGTCAGGCACGACGCGTCCCGTGGCCTGGCGCTGCAGCGTATCGTCGCCGATCGCGCTCGCCGTGGTCAGCGCGGCGTCGATGTCGCCGGCTTCCAGGAAGTTCGGACGCTTCTTCGACTCGCGATTGACCCAGACGCCGGACAGGCAATCGGCCTGCAATTCCACCTTCACCTGGAGCGCGTTGGCCTCCGCCTTCGAGCCCGCCTGCTGCTGCAGCCGCGTCACGCGCGGAATGATGCCGAGCAGGTTCTGGATGTGATGGCCGGCTTCGTGCGCGATGATGTAGGCGGTGGTGAAGTTACAGGCGGACTTGCCGGAGCAGCCGCGGAAGCGCGTCTCGACCTCGCGGAAGAACGAGGTGTCGAGGAAGATGGTGCGATCCGGCGGACAATAGAACGGCCCCATCGCCGACTCTGCCCGGCCGCAGCGGCCGCCATTGGTGACGTTGCGGAACAGCACGACCTTCGGCCCGGTGTAGGACTGGCCCGAGGCCTGGAAGATCTCGCTCCAGCGGTCGTCGATCTCGCCGAGAATGCCGGAGATCATGCTGCCCATCTCGTCGGTCGGGGCGCCGCGCTTGGCGGTCGAAGACGACTGGCGATCGGTCTGGTAGCTCGGCGCCTGGCCGCCGCCGGTGAGGATCTCGGCGCCGCCGATCAGGATGCGCGGATCGATGCCGAAGGCGTAGCCGACGAGGCCGAGCACGATGATGGTGCCGATGCCGAGCCCGCCGCCGCCCATCGGCAGGCCGAACCCGCCTCCGCCACCGCCGCCTCCACCATCATCGCGACGATCCTCGATGTCGTCGCTGCGGCGGAAATCATCGTAGCGCATGGCGGGTTTCCCTCAGTCCTCGATTGGCATCATTTGGGCGCGGAAGCGCGAAAGCTCAACGCGCCACACACGTAAAATTTCCGTTGCTTTTATCAATATCCCGCTCGGCAATTATTGCCTAGTGCGACAGCATGCCGATGCCAGCAATTTTTTCCGAGGGTCGAGCAATTTTTTCCGAGAGAAAATTGACGCCTTTTTGGAGCCATGATCGCTCCCGCAACGCGACGAAACGCGAAATCCACTGCAAAACACGGCGAATGCGCGCGATGAATCGGACGCGGGGAGCGATGCGAGGCCTGCCCACGAAAGCGGCGGGTTAAGTCGATTTTTACTTTGCCGCTTCATTGTAACGGTCAGTCGGTTGTTTGGTCCCGCGTCGCCGACAGCGTCGCCTGAGTCAGAGTTCTTGAGTCATGGTAGTGTCGCGTCGCGGGGCGTCTGCAAGGGCGCCCCGCACAAATTTCGAGTCCGCTTCGCACAGCATCATCCTCGGTGATTGCGTCGCCGAGATGTCGAAGCTTCAGGCTGGTTCGGTCGATCTCGTGTTCGCCGATCCGCCCTACAATCTCCAGCTCAAGGGCGATCTCAAGCGCCCCGACGAATCCCATGTCGACGCCGTCGACGACGACTGGGACAAGTTCGATTCGTTCTCCGCCTATGACGATTTCACCCGCGCCTGGCTGCTTGCCGCGCGCCGCGCGATGAAGCCGTCGGCGACGATCTGGGTGATCGGCTCCTATCACAACATCTTCCGCGTCGGCGCGATCATGCAGGACCTCGGCTTCTGGCTCCTGAACGACATCGTCTGGCGCAAGTCGAACCCGATGCCGAATTTCCGCGGCCGCCGCTTCACCAACGCGCACGAGACCATGATCTGGGCCGCGCGCGACGAGAAGGCCAAGGGCTACACGTTCAATTACGAGGCGCTGAAGGCCGCGAACGAGGACGTGCAGGCACGTTCCGACTGGCTGATCCCGCTCTGCACCGGCGAGGAGCGCCTCAAGGGCGCCGACGGCAAGAAAGTGCATCCGACGCAGAAGCCGGAAGGCCTGCTCGCGCGCGTGCTACTGTCCTCATCGAAGCCCGGCGATCTCGTGATCGATCCCTTCAACGGCACCGGCACCACCGGCGCCGTCGCCAAACGCCTCGGCCGCTCCTATATCGGCTTCGAGCGCGACAAGACCTATGCCAAGGCTGCGGAAGCCCGCATCGCCGCGGTCGAGCCGCTGCCGGAGGCAAGCCTTGCCCCGTTCATGACCGCGCGCGAAGCGCCGCGGGTCGCCTTCTCCGAACTGATCGAGCGCGGCATGATCATGCCCGGCACGAAGCTGTTCGACGCCAAGAAGAAGCTCGGCGCGCTGGTCCGTGCCGACGGCGCCATCATGTTCGGCGACAAGGTCGGCTCGATCCATCGTATCGGCGCGGTGGCGCAAGGCGCCCAAGCCTGCAACGGCTGGACCTTCTGGCACGTCGAGACCAAGAAGGGCCTCAAGCTGATCGACGAGCTGCGCGCCGAAATCCGCGCCGGCATGGCGGCGGAGTGATCCTCTCCGCCGTCATTCCGGGGCTCCCGAAGCGAGAACCCGGAATCCATCCAACCACAGCACATGCGGCCCAATGGATTCCGGGCTCGCGCAAGAGGCGCGCCCCGGAATGACAGCAGTGGTGGTTGAAAGCCGCCCCCGCCAGGACTAGATTCGCCCGATCAGCCCCGTCCTGACCGGTGGGCCCCATGCGACGACAGTCCGAGACTTTGCTGCTGGTGCCGCTGCTGCCGATCTTCCTGCTCGGCATGTTTCCGATGTTCCTGATCGCCCTGCTCGGATTCTTCGGCCTCGCGCTGTTCGGCGTGCTCGTGATTTCTGTCGGGCTCGCCAGCAGCAATGAGGCGCACGACAATTTCAATCACGACGTCATCGTTCACGGCTACGCGCGCGGATCGGAGCGCGCGGCGCGGGCCTCCGACGTGCATCTGGCCACGCGGCTCGGGCTGCGGCTGGAAGCGGTCGGCGCCGCGATGGTCATTACGGCGGCAATCGGCCTTTGTTACGCCGGCTGATCTGCGTGGCGCGCAGATACCGCCCGGCAAACTCGCCGGTTGCCCTCCCGCAACGGGTTCGGGCAAGACAGGCCGCACGGCAATGACGCTGCGTCCGCGCCTTGCAAAAACACTGGGGAGATCGATGCTCAAATTCTATTTCAACGGATCGCCGAACCCGACCAAGGTCGCGCTTTATCTGGAGGAGTCCGGCCTGCCCTTCGAGCCGGTGAAGATCGACACCCGCAAGGGCGAGCAGTTCACGGCGGAATTCCTCAAGATCAATCCGAATGCCAAGGTGCCGGCGATCGACGATGGCGGCACCATCGTGTTCGACAGCAACGCCATCCTGCTCTATCTCGCCGAGAAGACCGGCAAGTTCCTGCCCGCCGCGAGCGTGCGCGGCGAGACGCTGTCATGGCTGATGTTCATCGCAACCGGCGTCGGGCCGTATTCGGGTCAGGCCGTGCACTTCAAGCATTTTGCGCCAAAGGACCAGAACCACGATTACGCCCATAACCGCTACCAGTACGAGACAGATCGCCACTACAGGATTCTCGACGGTCACCTCAAAGGGCGCAGCTACATGGTTGGCGACAGCTATTCCATCGTCGACATGGCGTTGTGGGGCTGGGCACGGATGCTGCCGTTCAAGCTCGGCGACGACGCCTTTGCGCGCTACCCGAACGTGAAGCGGCTGGTCGACGAGATCTCGGCCCGCCCCGCGGCGGCACGCGCGATCGCGCTGAAGGACAAGTTCAGCTTCAAGGCCGAGATGGACGACGAGGCACGCGCCAACATGTTCAAGCACATGGCGACCAAGGTCGCCTGATCGCGCCGCGCCGTTCTCGAGGCCACGCGCATGCGCGTGGCCTTTTTGCGTTCGAGATTCAGGCGGCGTGGACCGAGTTAAGGAACTTGGCCACTTCGAGCTTGAGGCGGTTGCTGTCGGCCGACAGCGAGCGTGCCGCCGACAGCACCTGCGATGAGGCCGATCCGGTTTCGGAGGCGCCACGCTGCACGTCGCCGATGTTGGACGACACCCTCTGCGTGCCATGGGCCGCCTGCTGGACGTTGCGGGAAATCTCCTGCGTCGCCGCGCCCTGCTGCTCCACGGCGGCCGCGACCGTCGACGAAATCTCCGACAGCCGCTCGATGGTGCCGCTGATCTCCCTGATCGAGCCGACCGATTCCTCCGTCGCGGCCTGGATGCCGGAAACCTGCTGGGCGATCTCGCCGGTGGCCTTCGCCGTCTGCTCGGCGAGCGCCTTGACCTCGGAGGCGACCACGGCAAAGCCGCGGCCGGCTTCACCCGCGCGCGCCGCCTCGATGGTGGCGTTCAGTGCCAGGAGGTTGGTCTGGCCGGCGATGGTGCTGATCAGCTCGACCACGTCGCCGATCCGCGCGGCGGCCTTGGAGAGCGCGCCGACACGGTCGTTGGTCCTGCTCGCCTGACCGACGGCCTCGACCGCGATACGGGCGGATTCCTGCACCTGGCGGGCGATCTCCGACACCGAGGAGGACAGCTCCTCGGTCGCCGAGGCAACCGCCTGCACATTGGCCGAGGCCTCCTGCGAGGCGCTGGCGACCTCCGTCGACAGGTCCTGGGCCCGCGAGGCGGTCGTGGTCAAGGTGCCGGCGGAGGCTTCGAGCTCGTTCGATGCCGACGACACGGTGTTGACGATCTCGCCGACCGCCTGCTCGAACTGATCGGCGAGCCTGACCATGTCTTTCTTGCGGTTTTCCGCCTGCCGCGCCTCGACCTCGGTCTGCTCGGCGCGCAGGCGCTCGGTCTCGACCATATTGTCCTTGAACACCTGGATCGCCTTGGCCATGTCGCCGATCTCGTCGGCCTTGCCGCGGCCGGGAATCTCGACCTCGAGATTGCCGCCGGCGATCAGGCCCATCGCGCGCGTCATCGAGGCCAGGGGACCGACGATGCCGCGGGCGATCAGGAAGGCGACGATACAGCCGAACAGGACGGCGAGGCCACCGGCGATCTCCTGAATGGTCGTCGTACCCGCGATCACGGCTTCGGCGGTCGTACGCGATTCCTGATAGTCCTTCTTCAGGGTCGCTTCCGCGGCCTTGAGCCTGCCGACGCTGTCGACGATGAGGGGCGCGAGGCTCTTGTGGTAGATCTCGTCGGCCTGAAGCATCGCGGCGGATGTCGTCTCGAACGCCGATTTGTAGATTCCGAGCGAGGTCTTCACCGGCGCGAGCGTGGATCGCAATTCCGCCGCCTGCGGGCTCTTTTCGATCGCCGCGAGCCGCTGCGCCGCCCTGTCTACGCTCGCCCTGAAATTCGCGGGTCCCTGCGCGTCGCGCAGCGCGAGGAAACGCCAGTTTGCGACCCGAACAAGGAGGATCCTGGATTCGAGGTCGGCGACGAGGGCCGCGGTGTCTTCGTCGACGGCGGCGCGCGCCGCATCGACCAGCTTGCCCATCTTGACGGCGAGCTCCTCGCCGCTCGGCAGCAACGTCGCCTTGCCCGTTCTCGCCTCGTTGACGGCGTCGCCGAGATTGTCACGCAGGCGTCGCATCTTGGCAATGTCGTCGATGAGGCCGTTGTAGAGCGCTCGTCGATCCTCCGAGAGCGTCCCCTTGGCGCCGACCCGCAACAGCTCGGTCGCAGCGGTTTCCCGCTCTTGCGCCTCCTTCATCGCGGGCTCGTTGGCGTCGTAGACGTAACGCAGATTGGCCCGCTGGATCGCCTGAAGCTGGGTCGATATCTCCAAAACCCGCGCCGTGCTGTCCGAAAGTGCGGATTGTCTTGCGACCTGATCCTGCACCGCCCGCAAATTCCAGACGGCAACCACCGCCATCACGAGACCAACCACCACCAAGGCCATGAAGCCTGCGTACAGGCGTCCCCTGATCCGCAAACGAAACTTCGGCATTCCCACTGTCCACCCAGATGCATTTCACTTCGAGCGGCCGAACAATTCCGGCAAATCACCACGACCACCCTGGCAGCCGCGCGTCTTTGCGACCCACGCTGCACTGCGACACAATGGGGGACACTCGTTAATTGAACCTTCAAATTTTTCGCGCGATCTGGATCTGCGGGCGCGAAAACTGCTGCTTTTGTCAGCAGCTATGCAAAGTTCGCGTACGAATCCCGAGCGGGATGCGCAGAGCTGCATGCGTTCACAGGACGAACGACTATTGGGCGCCAGCCTGCTGCAATTTGCCGAGCGCGTGCTCGACCACTTCCAGCGTGTACGGCTTCTGAACCACCGGCGCCGAGGCCAGATCCACCGGAAGCGGCGCGCGCTCGCCATAGCCGGTTGCGAAGATGAAGGGCACGCCGATCTCCTTCAGCTTCTGCGCCACCTTGATGCTGCTCTCGCTGCCGAGGTTGAGATCGAGCAGGGCAAAGCTCGGCCGGGTCCGCTCGATCGAGCGCAGCGCCTGGTCGACGGTCGCGGCGGTGTCGACGTGACGCGCGCCGAGATCGAGCAGGATGACCTCCGCCGCCATTGCGATGATCAGATTGTCCTCGACGATCAGCGCGGTCTCGGAGATCCGGGGCCGGCTGGACTGCTGTTCCTCAAGACGCATGGCGGCTCCTGCTATCGACGGCACCAGCTCGACGAAATTGGGGGGAATGACGAACGTCGCCTGCACGCCCAGAAGGTCGAAGCGGATTTCGGCATCGCCCTTGAGATCGAACGGCACCGAGCGCTCGATGATCGTTGTGCCGAAGCCGCGCCGCGACGGTGGCTGCACCGGTGGCCCGCCGCTTTCCTTCCATTCGATCACGAGGCTCGACGAGGGATCGAGGCGCCAGACTACCTCGACGCTGCCGGTGGAATCGGCGAGCGCGCCGTATTTGGCGGAATTGGTCATCATCTCGTGGACGACGAGGGCCAGCGTGGCGAACGCCTTGGGATCAAGCGCGACGTCCGGGCCGCCCATCTTCACCCGGTCCGCGCGCGCCCCGAGATAGGCGCCGGCCTCCGATTCGAGGAGGGTCCGCAGCGCCACCGGCGCCCAGTTCAGATTGGTGATCTGGTCGTGGGCGCGGGCCAGGGCCTGGATGCGACCGCCGAGAACGCTCGCAAACTCCTCCACGCTCATCGCCGTGTCCTTGCTCTGCGCCACCAGCGCGCGGACCAGGCTCAGGATGTTGCGGACGCGGTGATTGAGCTCGGCGATCATCAGCTCCTGCCGCTCCTGCGCGCCGCGGCGCTCGCGCGCGGCGAGGTCGGACAATTGCAGGATCACTTCCAGCAGTGTGACGCGCAGACTCTCGGCGATGCGGATGTCCGCTGCCGACCACGGTTTCGACTGGCCCGCCACCGTCTCCTGCCAGAGCTCGAAGCTCTTGCGCGGCGTCAGGCGCGGCCCGTTCGGACCTTCGTCGTAGATCTTGTCGGGAGCGCCGGCCCAGTTCACCGACCGCGTAACCTCGCGCCGGAAGAAGATCAGGCAGTCGCGCGGGGTCCGTGAGATCGGAATGGCGAGAAAACCCGCCGCGCGGTCGCGAAAAGCCTGGCCGGCGGCATAGACCTTGGCGATCTCGGCGCTGGCGAAGATCCGGCCCGGCGAGGTCCGGTTGATGAAGGCCACGAGGTCCTTCACCTCGTCTTCGGTCGGCGTGTCTCCCTCGAGAGCGATCTTGTTGTCGGACCACACCGCGACGCCGTCACAGTCGATCATCTTGCGGTAGTCGCCGAGAAAGTCGACGATCGCGCGGCGGCTGTGCTCGTGGGAGGCCGCGATCTCGATCAACCGCTCCTGGACCTGGTGGGCCCGCGCCTCATAGGCGACATCGCCCTCGCGCTCGCGTCCCTCGACGATCCAGGAAAACATCTGCCCGAACAGCTCGGAGGCCGTGCGCTTGTCGAACGAAATGTACCGCGGCGAATAATGATGACAGGCGAACAGACCCCACAGCTTGCCATCGCGCAGGATCGATACCGACATCGAGGCGGCGACCCCCATGTTGCGCAGATATTCGATATGGATCGGCGAGACCGAGCGCAGCACGCTCATCGACAGGTCGAGCAATCCCGCATTGTGCGTGGCGGTCGACATCAGGGCAGCCGACCTGGCGTTGACGTCGGCAATGATGCGCAGCCAATTGCGCTGGTAGAGGGCGCGCGCCTGCCTTGGGATATCCGATGCAGGATAACGCAGGCCGAGGAAGGATTCGAGCCCTGCTTCTGCGGTCTCGGCGATCACCTCGCCCGATCCGTCCGGGTGAAACTGGTAGACCATGACCCGATCGAATCCGGTCAGCACCTTGAGCTGACGCGCCGCCTCCCGCGCGAGCTCGGTCATGCCGCGCGTCTTGCGGATCCGTTCGAGCATCAGGCGGACGAGCTCGCCGGAATTGACGCCGGGCTCGAGGACGCTCGGCTCCGCCTCGACGATGAGGTAGACGCCGGAGAAATGGATCGAGAGATCGTAAAGCGGCTTGCCGGCCTGGAGCTCGACGCCGAACAGGCGCTCGGTCGCATCCGGCCCACTCAAATAGTCGACGCGGCCGCGGATGGTCTCGACAGCGGCTTCGGAGATGGCGCTCGTCAACGGCTGCTGGAGCAGATCGGAGACGTCGCTTCCGAGAAAGCTGCCGACATTGTCCGAGGCCATGCAGATCGTAAAATCCGAGAGCACAGCGAGCATGAACCCAAACGGCTGCACGCTGCCGGGAACGTGGATCGGCTCGCGATCGCAATTGGTGAGATTGACCGCCTCGTTCATGCCCGCTCCGCCGCCCGCTCGAACGCGGCGAAGGCAACCCGCGCCGCCGCGATCGCCTCGACCTCGTCGCAGGCCTCTTCGCCTTGAAGCTTCGACAGGAAACTCTGCCACAGGCGCTTGCCTGCACCATGGCCGAGATAGCTGGTGGCCTCCGTCATGCGCAGGTCGGCGGCCTCCGCGACCTCTTTCAGCAGGAACCTGGCCCCGAGCCGAGAGCCCTCCAGCACGTACATCGTACCGAGCATGCCGCTGGGCGTCAGCGGCGGCACGGATACGGTGGATCGCGCGGCGCTGCCGAGCCGCCCGAGATCAGCCGCGATCGCGGCACTGCGCGACCGCTCCGGCCAGTCCGGAAATATCCTGGCGACGCCTGCGACGACGAGCGCGGCCTCGAGCGGAAGAAGCGCGCCGGCGCTGGCTTGAAGAAAGCGGCGATAGCCCGCCAAGACGGTGAGATCGAACGACGAAAGTTGCGCATCGAGTTCACGGTGCGCAGCCGCAGTCGCATCTCTCAGCCGCTCACGAAGTCCGGGGAAGCCAGGGTTCACCTGTGTCGAGACGTCCGAAACCCCAGCCAGCATGAAATTCCCACACGCGCGCAATGCCGGGGGCGCGATTGCCCCGGAAGCGAAGGAAACGCCGGCGGAATCCGAAGGTTCCGCCGGCACTGGAATATCTGGAGAGGCGCGGGCCGTACCCTCGACTCTTTATTTCCGCCGGCGGGGCTTGTGCAGCTCGTACGCGATCTCCGCCCTGGTCATCCCGCAGTCCAGAAGCTCCCGCTCGCTCATGGCGACGAGTTGATCCCGGGCCCGGGACCGTTCGCGCCTGATACGGACCGTTTCGACCAGCGCCCGCCACGCCCGCACGACCATCGCCGGCTCCGCCCGATGAAACCCGCCGGCGGACGCGACGCGCAATCCACTCAGCTCGCAGCCCTCGCCGGTGCTTGCGGAAAAGGACCGAGCGCCCGCTCGGTCAGGATCGAGTCGCAATACTCGCGGATCTCCTTGATCTTGCCGTCCTCGAGACGAAACACCAGGCAATAATCGTTGTCGTAGCGCACGCCTTCGGGCGTGACGTTGTCGCCCTTGGCCTCCACGACGACCACATCACCGTCAGCGATGAAGCGGTGCGCGACCGTGCGCGTGCGGTCGCGCAGGCGGGTGCGCACATAGCCGTGCAGATCATTGAGGATCGACTCCTTGCCAGAGAAGACGCGCGACCAGGAATACTGGCCGGTCACTATCCATTTGGCATCCTCGGCAAGGCTTGCGGTGAACAGGGCGCGATCGCGTGCGGCCGGATCGGGATTGGCGGCGGCGGCGAAAATGTCCTGCATCAGTTTCTTGTTGGCGCTCGCGTTCATGGCGGCATCTCCGTTTGGTGGGAACGCGCAGATGATCGCCGCGGCATCAAAATTCTTCAAATCGATAGAGAATATGATATCTATTCGCCTGATGAATTTGAATTCGCTTGACCTCAACCTGCTGACCGCGCTCGACGCCCTGCTGCGCGAGGCCAGTGTGAGCCGCGCCGCGCTTCGCATGGGCCTGTCGCAGCCGGCGGCCAGCCACGCGTTGCAGCGCCTGCGCGACATTCTCGGCGATCCGCTGCTGGTGCGCACCGGCGCGCGAATGGAGCTGACACCGCGGGCGCAGGCCCTGCGCGCGCCGCTGGCACAGGCGCTCGATCAGGTGCGCGGGCTGTTCGTGCCTGACGAGTTCGATGCCGCACGCAGCGAGCGGCAATTCCGCCTGATGATGCCGGATCTCGCAGTCGAGCTGCTGATGCCGCCGCTGATGGAGAAAGTGACGCGGGCCGCGCCCAACGTCCGCATCGACGTCGTGCCATGGCGGGGATCGGCGATCTTCCACGCCGAATTCGCCCGCACCATCGACCTCGTGATTTCGATCGGCAACGCCTTCAAGGGCTTTCACCGCCAGTTGCTCTACGTCGACAGCGACGCGCTGGCGGTGCGGCGCGGCCACCCCTTGGCCGCGAAGCTGAAGCGGCGCGAGACGTTCCTGGCCGCGCGCCATGTCGGCGTGATCATCCGAGGCAGCAATGAGGATCTGATCGACACCTGGCTCAGGGCCAAGGGCATCGAGCGGCACATCTCGCTGGTCGTGTCAGGCTATCTCGAAGCGCTGCACGTGGCCGCCCGCACCGATCTCGTCGCCTTCGTGCCGCGCCGGCTGATCGCGGCACTGTCGAAACAGCTCGGCCTCGTCGCGGTAACGCCGCCGCTCGACCCCGGGATCGACGAGCAGTTCATGTTCTACCCGACCCGCGCGCAGATGGACCCCGGCTCGATCTGGCTGCGGCGGCTGATGCTGGAGACGGGGCGGGAGCTGGAGAAGAAAGAACGGCGTGCTGGGTAGGACGCAGCCTCAACAAACACGGTGTCGTCCCGGAAGCGCGCCCCAGGCGCGCGCCGATCCGGGACCCATAACCACAGGATGCGGTCTGGCGAAGACTGGTCGTTCGGGATTTCTACCGATCACAATCGATAGCTTCCGCGGTATGGGGTCCCGGGTCTACGCTTACGCTTGCCCGGGACGACAGCGGAGCATGTTGTCCTTACGCCTTCTGCGCGGCCATCACCTTTGCCACGGCGGGACGATCCGACATGCGCTTGAAATGGTCGGCGATCTTCGGGGTTGCGTTGATGTCGACGCTGTCGCCTTCGAGCCAGGTCGAGAGCGTGTAGAGATAGGGGTCGCAGATCGTGAACTGATCGCCCATCACCCAGGGCCCCCGAAACATCTTCTGCTCGATCAGGGCGAAGCAGGCGGCCATGGTCTTCGGGACCATCGCCTTCATGTCGGCGAACGAGCTCTCCTGCGTCGCCCAGCGCGGGCCGCGCATCTTGTGGGCATGATTGATGTGCACGGTCGAGCAGAGGTAGGAGTTGAACGACTGTACCTGGGCGAAGTCGAAGGGATCGTCGAGCGGCGCGAGCTTCGCCTTGGGAAAGGTCTGCGCGAGATAGGCCAGCATCGCCGGCGTCTCGGTGAGGACGCCGCGATCGGTCACCAGCGCCGGCACACGGCCCTTCGGGTTGATCTTGAGATAATCCGGGCTGCTCTGCTGGTTGTCCTTGAAGCTCAGCCGTTCGGCCGTGTAGTCGGCACCGGCCTCCTCCAGGGTGATGTACGTGGCGAGCGCGCAGGTGCCGGTTGCGTAGTAGAGCTTGAGCATGTCGGACCTCATGGGGAAAACCCGAGGTTAACGGCCCTCCGCCGCGCCGTCCATAGGGGGGCCTCTTCGCAGTTGCCCACGGCCGCCCGGCTGTGCGAAGACGCCGTCAATCGGAGGGGGATTTTGTCATGACCGTACTCATCGCCGGTGGCGGCATCGGCGGGCTGACGCTTGCGCTCAGCCTGCACCAGATCGGCGTTCCCGCAAAAGTCTTCGAAAGCGTCGCGGAACTGAAGCCGCTGGGCGTCGGCATCAACGTGCTGCCGCATGCGGTGCGCGAGCTGATCGAGCTCGGGCTGATGGACAGACTGGACGCCAGCGGGGTGCGGACGCGCGAGCTCGCCTATTTCTCCAAGCACGGCAAGCCGATCTGGAGCGAGCCGCGCGGGCTGGAGGCCGGCTACAAATGGCCGCAATTCTCGATCCATCGCGGCACGCTGCAACAGCTCCTGCTCGACACCGCGATCGAGCGGCTCGGCCCCGACAACATCCTCACCAGCCACCATCTGACCGGCTGGACCGAGACGGCAGACGGCGTGCGCGCCGACTTCATCGACCGGGCGACCGGCAAGGCCGCCGGGAGTTACGACGGCACGATCCTGATCGCCGCCGACGGCATCCATTCCGCCGCGCGCGAAAAGCTCTATCCCCATGAAGGCCCGCCGATCTGGAACGGCCGCATCCTCTGGCGCGGCGTCACGCCCTCCAAGGCCTTCCTGACCGGCCGCACCATGATCATGGCCGGCCATGAGATCCTGAAATTCGTCTGCTATCCGATCAGCAAGGCGCCGGACGCGGCGGGCAACCATCTGATCAACTGGGTCGCCGAGCGCCACATGCCGCCGACCTATCAGTGGCGGCGCGAGGACTATAACCGCACCGCGCGGCTGGAGGAGTTCCTGCCCTGGTTCGAGAGCTGGCAGTTCGACTGGCTCGACGTGCCCGGCCTGATCAAGAACTGCCCGCACGCCTACGAATATCCGCTGGTCGACCGCGATCCGGTCTCGCAATGGACCTTCGGCAAGGTCACGCTGATGGGCGATGCCGCGCATCCGATGTATCCGATCGGCTCGAACGGCGCCTCGCAGGCCATCCTCGATGCCCGCACCATCACCCGCGAGATTCTCGCGCTTGGACCGACGACCGCAGCGCTGCTCGCCTATGAGGCCGAGCGCCGCCCCGCGACCACCGACCTCGTCTTGCTCAACCGCAAGAACGGACCCGAGCAGGTGATGCAGCTGGTCGAGGAGCGCGCGCCCGACGGCTTTGAGGTCGTCACCGACGTGCTGTCGCAGAAGGAACTGGAAGACATCGCCGCCAACTACAAGCGCGTTGCGGGCTTCCAGGTCGAGGCGCTGAACGCGAAGCCGCCGATCGTCAGTGGAGATGCGAAGCGCGCGAGCGCCTGAAGGCGGGGCGGTAAGAGTTGTCCAACCGCCCCGCGTCCGTCACGGCCCGTCAATATCCATACTGTCCGGAACACACCCAATTGCCGTAGGCATCGTAGCAACGGTTGTTGTAGTAGCCGTACGCACCTGCCGCCGCCGCTCCGACTCCTACTGCCGCGGCTCCGTATGCGGCTCCCCGGTAGACGCCTCTGCGCGCCGCAGTACGTGCTACGGGGTACCCTGCTATCGGCCGGGAGACGTGAGCGCGGCCGCCGTAGCGACCAGCGTGAACGGCACCGCCTCTGTAGTGCGCGCCTCCTCCGTGAAATCCCCCTCCCCGATAGCCGCCACCTCCTCCGCGGCCGCCGCGCGCGAGTGCGTCATCGGGAACAAGGCTTGCGCCGACAAGAGCGGCTGCGGCCAAGCCAACCAGAGCATATCGAAACATGGGCGTCCTCCCGTCATTGGAGTGCCGGTTCTATCCGCAGGGTGATGCCGTCAACGGGACAGGCACTTGCCCCATCATTTGGCGCGCCCTGCATGTCCAATTGACCTAGATCAACGCCTGTCTGTTTCAAAGACCCGGGATGGTCCAGCGCTTTCAGGCCGAGGCTGAAGACCATGAGCGGCCGCGACCGCCCGCTGGTGCGCTTCGATCTAAGCCAATCCTTGGATGCGAGAGAAATTTGTCCATTCGATAGACGCGAATAACCGAGGCTGCGATCATGAAGTTCCGGGCGGGGTTGCTTGCGGCGGCTATCTTGCTGGCCGAAGTGCACGCAAGTCATGCGGCGATACGGATCGCTGGCGATCGTGGCGGACTAATCGACACCTATGTTGACAGATATGAACGCCTGCGCACTTCCGGAGAGACCGTCATCATCGATGGACTTTGTGCCTCATCGTGCACCATCGTTCTCGGTGCAGTTGCCGCTGACAAAATCTGTGTGACCTCGAAGGCCGCTCTCGGCTTCCACGCTGCTTGGGATTTCGGTCGGAAGGGAAGGACGATTACCGACCCTGACGCCACCAATTACCTATATTCCATGTATCCCGGGCCGGTGCAGCGTTGGATCGCGGCGCGCGGCGGGTTGAGGCCGCAACTCATCTTGCTGCGCGGCAAAGCACTTCAGGCGTTGTATAAGCCTTGCGCGCAGCACTCCGCGACACGGCCCCGACGGTAACGACTACCGCACCACCCTTGCCGCTTCCAGCAACCGCTCGGTCGCGCTGGCCGTCGCCAGCACCGTGCCGTTCTCCGCCATCAGCTTGGCCTCGACGAACGCAATGGTCTTGCCGAGCTGCGTCACCTTCGCCTCCCCGATGATCGGACCGGGTCTTGCGGGGCTGAGGAAATTCACGGTCATGCTGATCGTGGTGGTGTAGAGCCGGCCCTCGCTCATCACCAGCACCGCCGGGCCCATGGTGTCGTCGAGCATGGCCGAGAGCATGCCGCCCTGGATGAAGCCGGCCGGATTGCAGAACTCCGGCTTGCCCTCGAAGCCGAGCTTGATCCAGCCCTCCTCGGGGCGGGCATCGAGCAGGCGCCATCCCAACAGCTCCGCACAGGGGGGCCTTGTAAAATTGTCGAGCGCGGTCTTGACCATTGGCAGCCTCCATTTCCCACCCCGATAGCGTAGCGCTGCTGCCAGCGTGCTGTCAGGAGGACGAGGACGAGCCCGCTGAAAGGTTGAGCGCGTGCGCGATCACCTTGCGCATGACGTTGGGCAGTGCCTCGTCCGCAAGGGTGGCGACCGGGACCCAGCGCATGCCCTCGGGCGCGCCGGTGCGGGCTGCGGCATTGGC
This sequence comes from Bradyrhizobium sp. TM239, assembly GCF_036247985.1. Taxonomy (NCBI): domain Bacteria; kingdom Pseudomonadati; phylum Pseudomonadota; class Alphaproteobacteria; order Hyphomicrobiales; family Nitrobacteraceae; genus Bradyrhizobium; species Bradyrhizobium sp. TM239. Next base: position 15,932 of record NZ_BTIR01000019.1, read on the forward strand.
CGTGTAGACCACCAGCTCCAGCGGAAAATGCGTGAAGACGTGGGTGACGACACCCATTTTGCGCTGCCAGCGCGACAGCCCCTTCAGCGCCGGCGCCTGCAGCTTCGCCGCCGCGTCGTCCTGGCCGGCGAGCCAGTCCGAGCCGGGCACTTCGGTCATGCCGCCGAGCAGGCCCTTTTCGGGCCGGCTGCGGACCAGCAGCTCCTCGCCGCGTGTGACGACGAAGGCCGCTCCGCGTCGCAACGTTCCGCTCTTCTTCGGCGCCTTGCGCGGAAAGGTCTCCTGCGTGCCCTGGAGGCGCGCGGTGCAATCCTCAGTGAACGGACACAACGAGCAAGCCGGCTTTTTCGGCGTGCAGATCGAGGCGCCCAAATCCATCAGCGCCTGCGCGCTGTCGCCGGCGCGGGAGTTTGCAAGCAGCGTCGCCGCCCGTTGCTGGATCAGAGGTTTCGCCTGCGGGAGTTCATCTTCAACTGCAAAGAGCCGCGACACCACGCGCTCGATATTGCCGTCGACCGGCATGGTATGGCGATCGAAGGCGATCGCCGCGATCGCCGCCGCCGTGTACGGCCCGATGCCCGGCAGCGCACGCAGCCCCTCCTCGGTGTCGGGAAAGCTGCCGCCATGCTCGCGCGTCACCGCGACCGCGCAGGCGTGCAGGTTACGCGCGCGCGAGTAATAGCCGAGCCCGGCCCACATCCGCAGCACATCATCCTGCGAGGCCCGTCCGAGCGCGGTGACATCCGGCCAGCGCGCGACGAATTTTTCGAAGTAAGGCCCGACCGCCTTCACCGTAGTCTGCTGCAGCATGATCTCCGACAGCCAGACGCGGTAGGGATCCGACGTCTCGCCGGGCGCGGCCCGCCAGGGCAACCGGCGCCGGTGGCGGTCGTACCAGGCGAGCAACGCCACCGGGCGTGATGATGTCTCCGGCTGAGAAGGTTCCGGCTTCGGCTTACGGACGGATCTGGAGCTCATTCCTGCACTGTAACGGCAATGCACCAGCCTCTCTACGTCATGCCCGCGCTCGTCGCGGGCATCCACGCCTTTCTTCGAGCGAAGAACGGGGATGGCCGGGACATAGGCGAGCGAAAGCGACGCCGTCCTTCGGACGGCTAAGCCCGGCCATGACGCGCCGCGGGTCTGTGGTCCGCCCGCCGAAGTGCTATAAGGACCCATGTCCAAATTCCCTCCCAAACCCGGTCCGATCAGCGCCAAGCCGCTGGGTATCCTGCTCAACGACGTCTTTGCCGAGGCCTATGCCAAGCAGGGGTTTGCGGCACGCGAGCTGGTGACCCGGTGGGCGCAGATCGCAGGTCCCGAAATCGCCGCCCATGCCGAGCCGCTGAAGATGCAATGGCCGCGACCGGTGGAGGGCCAGCCGCAGGAGCCGGCGACCCTGGTGCTGCGGGTCGAGGGGCCGATGGCACTGGAGATTCAGCATTCCGCGGACGTGATCCTGGAGCGCGTCAACCGCTTCTTCGGCTGGAGCGCGGTCGGCAAGCTCGCCTTCCGCCAGGCTCCGCTGTCGCGCCCGCGCCGACCGGTCCGACCCGGCCCGCCCGATCCCAAATCGGTGGCCAAGGTGGCGGAGAGCCTGGGCGACATCGAAGATGAACAACTGAAGACGGCGCTGGCGCGGCTGGGGGCCGCCATCAAGCGAAATTGAGCCTTATTTCGCGGCCAATCTGGACCCGTCTCTACCGCTCGCCATTGCCTCAAGCTACGTTTCAAGCTAGCGACAGGCCGCCCGGGCGGGAACTTCATAGACCCCTGGGGCGACATTTTGCCAATTCGGGAGCCGACCTTGATCATCACCCGCCGCGCCTTCACCACGATGCTGTCGCTGACCGGGCTTGCCGCGCTCGCCGGGCTGTCGCCGCTGCGGTTCATCTCGGAGGCTGCGGCGCAGTCCGCCGCCGACGTCACCAAGCCCGTGTCACTGCCCGACATGGCGCTCGGCCCGAACGATGCCGCCGTCACCATCACCGAATACGCCTCGATGACCTGCCCGCACTGCGCCGCCTTCAACGAGCAGGTGTTCCCCAAGATCAAGAAGGAATACATCGACACCGGCAAGGTGCGTTACATCTTCCGCGAGTTCCCGCTCGACATCAAAGCCGCCGCCGGCTCGATGCTGTCGCGCTGCATCGCCAATGGCGACGGGCCGAAATACTTCGCGGTCACCGACATGCTGTTCCGCCAGCAGAACGACTGGGTGGTGAAGAACACCACCGAGACCCTGACGCGGATCGGCAAGCAGGCCGGTCTCACCCAGCAGCAGGTCGAGGCCTGCCTGAAGGATCAGGCGCTGCTCGACAAGATCGCCGCCGACCAGAAATATGCCAGCGACGTTCTGAAGGTGGATTCGACGCCGACCTTCTTCATCAACGGCGAGAAGATCAAGGGCGAGGCCTCGTTCGAGGAATTCGCCAAGAAGATCAATCCGCTGCTGAAGAGCTGATTCGCACGCCCCAATTCTGATTCGCATCTCGAAAGCCGTATCTTTCCCGGCATAAATCCCTTGGGAAAAGCGGCTTTCGCCGGTTGCCCTCGCGGCGCACCGCGGCCATTGTCCAGCCGCATGAGGCGCCTCGCGCGACTCGCCCGGATAGCGACACTGCCTTCCATGGTATTGTCCCGGCAGGGGGATTCGCGCCTGCCAACAGAGATGCGTGTTTATGAAAATCACCCGCCTGCGCCTTCACGGCTTCAAGTCCTTCGTTGAGCCCACGGACTTCGTCATCGAACCCGGCCTGACCGGCGTGGTCGGACCCAATGGCTGCGGCAAGTCGAATCTCGTCGAAGCGCTGCGCTGGGCGATGGGTGAAACGTCGTACAAGAGCTTACGCGCCGCCGACATGGACGCGGTGATCTTCGCCGGCTCCGGCAACCGTCCCGCGCGCAACCACGCCGAAGTGACGATGACGATCGACAATGCCGATCGCACCGCGCCAGCGGCGATGAACGACAGCCAGCTGCTCGAAATCTCCCGCCGCATCGAGCGCGAAGCCGGCTCGGTCTATCGCATCAACGGCCGCGACGTGCGCGCCCGCGACGTGCAGATCCTGTTTGCGGATGCCGCCACCGGCGCGCGCTCGCCGGCCCTCGTCCACCAGGGCAAGATCGGCGAGATCATCCAGGCCAAGCCCGAGCAGCGCCGCCGCGTGCTGGAAGACGCCGCCGGCGTCGCCGGTCTGCACGCCCGCCGCCACGAGGCCGAGCTGCGGCTGAAGGCGGCCGAAACCAACCTCACCCGCGTCGAGGACGTGATCGGCCAGCTCGCAGGCCAGATGGAAGGCTTGAAGAAGCAGGCCCGCCAGGCCGTGCGCTACCGCGAAGTCGCGGCCAAGGTCCGCAAGGCCGAAGCAACCCTGTTCCACCTGCGCTGGATCGGCGCCCATGCCGACGTCAACGAATCCGGCCAGACCCACGATCTCGCCGTCCGCGAGATGGCCGAGCGCACCCAGCATCAGGCCGAAGCCGCTCGCATCCAGGCCATCCGGGCCGCCGAAATGCCGGCGCTGCGCGATGCCGAGGCGCGCGCCGCGGCAGGCCTCCAGCGCCTGACCAATGCCCGCGAGCTGCTCGACCGCGAGGAGGAGCGCGCCAAGGAGCGCGTCGCCGAACTCGAGCGCCGCCTCGCCCAGTTCGAAGGCGACATTTCCCGTGCGCAGCAACAAACCATGGACGCCGACGTCGCGCTGCAGCGGCTCGACACCGAAGACTCGGAGCTGAAGGAAGAGATCAAGTCGCGTGTCGAGAAGCGCTCAGGCGTCGATGAACGCGTCGGCGAAGCCGAGGCGGTGCTGACCGAGACCGAGCAGCAATTCGCCGAGCTCACCACCGCGCTCGCCGACCTCACCGCCAAGCGCAACCAGCTGGAGGCCAACGTCCGCACCCATCGCGACAAGCTTGCCCGGCTCGACCAGGAGATCGCGAACGTCGCCGCGGAAGAGCAGAAGCTTGCCGCCGAGACCGGCGGCTTCGGCGATCTCGACGAGCTGACCGCGACGGTCGAGACCGCGGAGCAGACGCTGGCCGCCTCGGAAGCCGCGGCGCAAGCGAGCGAAGCCGCGCACGTCGCCGCCCGCCAGACGCTGGAATCCTCGCGCTCACCGCTCGTCGAAGCCGACAAGCGCGCGCAGCGGCTCGAAACCGAGGCGCGCACGATCTCCAAGATCCTCAACGGCGAGACCAAGAATCTGTGGCCGCCGATCATCGACGGCATCACCGTCGACAAGGGCTTTGAAAAGGCGATCGGCGCCGCGCTCGGTGACGATCTCGATGCCCCGATCGACCCGTCGGCGCCGATGCGCTGGACCAATGTCGGACACACCGACGGCGATCCGGAGCTGCCGGAAGGCGCCGTGCCGCTCGCCAATCATGTGCAGGCGCCGGCCGAGCTGACGCGCCGTCTGGCCCAGATCGGCGTGGTGCCACGCGAGCGCGGCGCCGAGCTGGTCTCGCAGCTCAAGACCGGCCAGCGGCTGGTCTCGCCCGAGGGCGACGTCTGGCGCTGGGACGGCTTTGTCGCGGCGGCTCATGCGCCGACCGGTGCCGCGCGGCGCCTTGCCGAGCGCGCCCGTCTCGTCGACATCGAGAACGAGCTGGAGCAGGCCCGCATCGACGCGCAGATCAAGCGTCAGGCGCTTGAGAACGCCGAGTCCGAGCTGCAGATGGCAGCGAGCACCGAAGGTGCCAGCCGCGAAGCCTGGCGCGCCGCGCAGCGCGAGCTCAACATCGCGCGCGAGCGTCATGCCACCGCCGAGCGCGAGATCAGCCGCCACGCCGCGCGCAAGGCGACGCTGTCGGAAGCCCACAGCCGTCTCGCCGCCGACCGCGCCGAGGCCGAAGCTGCCTATGAATATGCCGAGGCCGGCATCAGCGAGCTGCCGTCGAGCGAGGATACCGAGACCCGTCTCGCCGCGGTCCGCAGCGACATCGAAGGCCATCGCCGGATGGCCGCCCAGGTCCGTGCCGAGGCGCAGGCGCTGGCCCGCGAGGCCGAGCTTGCCGACCGCCGCGTGCAGGCGATCCTGGCCGAACGCACCGAGTGGCAGAACCGCAAGGAGAGCGCGGCCTCCCACATCGACACCATCCAGGCTCGCATTGCGGAGCTCACGATCGAGCGCAGCGAGCTCGAAAACGCGCCGCAAGTGTTCGCCGAGAAGCGCAGCGCGCTGATCACCGAGATCGAATACGCCGAGAACGACCGCCGCATGGCCGCCGACGCGCTCGCCACCGCCGAATCCCTGATGGCGGAAACCGATCGTGCCGCGAAGCTGACGCTGGAAGCGCTCTCCAGCTCGCGCGAGGCCACCGCCCGCGCCGAGGAGCGTATGGAAGGCGCGCGGCGCCGGCTCGAGGACATCGAGCGCGAGATCCGCGACATGCTTGAGGTCGAGCCGCAGGCCGTCGCCGGCCTCGCCGAGATCGAACCCGGCGCGGAGCTGCCGCCGCTGCACGACATCGAGGAAGATCTCGAAAAGATGCGCCGCGACCGCGAGCGCCTCGGCGCCGTCAATTTGCGCGCCGAGGAAGAGCTGCGCGAGGTCGAGACCCAGCACACCGGCCTCGTCACCGAACGCGACGACCTCGTCGAAGCCATCAAGCGTCTGCGCCAGGGCATCCAGAGCCTCAACAAGGAGGCGCGCGAGCGGCTGCTGACCTCGTTCGAGGTGGTCAACAACCACTTCAAGCGCCTGTTCGTCGAGCTGTTCGGCGGCGGTGAAGCCGCGCTGCATTTGATCGAGAGCGACGATCCGCTGGAAGCCGGCCTCGAAATCATCGCAAAACCGCCGGGCAAGAAGCCGCAGACGCTGTCGCTGCTCTCGGGCGGCGAGCAGGCGCTGACTGCGATGGCGCTGATCTTCGCGGTGTTCTTGACCAACCCGTCGCCGATCTGCGTGCTGGACGAAGTCGACGCACCGCTCGACGACCACAACGTCGAACGGTACTGCAACCTCCTCCACGAGATGACCGGCTCGACCGACACGCGCTTCATCATCATCACGCACAATCCGATCACGATGGCGCGGATGAACCGGCTGTTCGGCGTTACCATGGCCGAGCGCGGCGTGTCGCAGCTGGTGTCGGTCAGCCTGTCAGAGGCCGTGGACATTCTCGACCAGAACGTGGCTTGAGAAGATTGACCGTCATTCCGGGGCGATGCGCAGCATCGAACCCGGAATCTCGAACCACAATCTCTGGATTCCGGGTTCGCGCGTCGCGCGCCCCGGAATGACGTGAGGTTGATGATGATCTCCCCCACCCTCCCCGCTGAACTCAAGGCCGCCCTTGACGGCAAGCTTCAGGGCTTCTCCCGCACCGACGCCGCGCAGCGTTCGCAGAAAATCTCGACCAGCTACCGCACCGGCGGCGGCTCCGGCACGATCAAGTCGGACGCCGATGCGCTCGCCTATGCGCTGGCGCGCATGCCGGCGACCTACGCGGCCGTCGCTGCAAGCCTCAATGCGTTGACGCAGATCGCACCGGATCTCACTCCGGAAACGCTACTCGACGTCGGCGCGGGCCCGGGCACCGCGAGCTGGGCCGCTGCGGAAGCCTTTCCCTCGCTACAGGATTTTACCCTGCTCGACGCCAACGCCGCGCTGAGCCGGCTTGCGCTGGAACTGGCGCGCGGCAGCACGCGACTCCTGGAATGCCGCTATCTGCCCGGCGACGCCGGCGGCAACCTCACGGAGGTCTCGCCAGCTGATCTCGTCGTCGCCAGCTACGTCGTCGGCGAGCTCACAGAAGGCGATCAGCGCAAGCTTGCGGAAGCGATGTGGACGAAAGCGCGTCACGCCCTGGTCGTGATCGAACCCGGCACGCCCGCCGGCTACGCCCGCATCCTCGCGCTGCGTCAGCAACTGATCGCGCTGGGTGCCTTTGTCGCCGCGCCCTGCCCGCACGAAAAGCCCTGCCCGCTCAGCGCGCCCGACTGGTGTCATTTCAACCAGCGCCTGCCGCGCTCGCAGGCACACCGCCAGATCAAGGGCGCCGAGGTGCCGTTCGAGGACGAGCGCTTCATCTACGTCGCGCTGACGCGCACGCCGCCCGCCGTGCGCGCCGCGCGCGTGCTGGCGCCGCCGGATGTCGGCAAGGCTGAGATTACCGCGAAGCTCTGCACGGTGCACGGTGTCGAACTCGCGAAGGTCCCCCGGCGGGACAAGGCCGCCTATGCAGGTGCCCGGCGTTGGCGCTGGGGCGACGCAGTCATTGTCGAAAGTTAACCTCGCGACCCGCTTTTGCCTTGAACTCGGGCGGCTCCCCATTCGACCAAGTCTTACCTTCCCTCTGCGCCGGGCTCTCATCTCGCGTCAATTTGGTCTAGGCTAGCGCCCAGCTTCTTCCCCCATCAGGAGTTCTCCATGTCGACCGGCTGGATCGTTCTCGGCGTCATCGTCGTTCTCGTATTCCTGGCGTTCAGCGCCTACAACCGCCTGGTGGCGCTGAGCCAGCGGGTCGGCCAGGCCTTTGCCGATATCGACGTGCAGCTCAAGCAGCGCCACGATCTGATTCCGAACCTGGTCGAGACCGTGAAAGGCTATGCCTCGCATGAGCGCGGCACGCTGGACGACGTCATTAAGGCACGCAATTCGGCGATGTCGGCGCAGGGCCCGGCGCAGGTGTCCGCGGCGGAAAACCAGCTCTCCGGCGCGCTCGGCCGGCTGATCGCGCTGTCGGAGGCCTATCCCGACCTCAAGGCCAACGCCAATTTCCAGCAGCTCGCATCCGAGCTCTCCGATCTCGAGAACAAGATCGCGGCGAGCCGCCGCTTTTTCAACAACGCGGTCCAGGAATACAACACCGGCATCCAGCAGATGCCCGCGGCATTGTTCGCCGGCATGTTCGGCTTCACCAGGAAGGACTTCTTCGATCTCGGCGCCAGCCGCACCGAAGTCGAGGCCACGCCGCAGGTGAAGTTCTAAAGTTGAGCCGATAGGCCGGCAGGGCACCCGCGTCATGGCCGCGTATGGTCTCTACACGCATATCGCCTCGAACAAGTTTCGTTCGATGCTGCTGCTCGCCGGCCTGTTCGCGCTGGTCTATGTGCTGGTCTATGCCGGCGCGCTGGTCGCCGAAGTCGTCATCAACAGCAATGAGACCGTCGTCTATTATCTAAGGCGCGCCCTCCACGATCTGATCGTGGCCGCACCGGTCGCGACGGTCGTGGCGGCGGTCTGGGTCGTGATCGCCTATTTCTTCCACCAGTCGATGATCGACGCGGTGACCGGCGGCCACGACGTCACAAGGCAGGAGGAGCCGCGGCTCTACAATCTGCTGGAAAACCTCTGCATCTCACGCGGCATCACCATGCCGAAGCTGAAGATCATGGAGAGCCCGGCGCTGAATGCGTTCGCGACCGGCCTCAATCCGCGGCAATATTCGATCACCGTCACCACGGGTCTGCTCGATGCGCTTGATGACAAGGAGATCGAGGCGGTACTCGGCCACGAGCTGACCCACATCAAGAATGGCGACGTGCAGCTGATGGTGGTCGCCGTCATCATCGCCGGCGTGGTCGGTTTCTTCGGCGAATTGTTCTTCCGCCTGTTCACGAATTTGAGCTGGAACTCCGGCGGCTCATGGTCCTCGGGCTCCTCCTCGTCGTCACGGTCGTCCTCGTCATCGAGCGACAGCAAGAGTTCCGGCGGCGGCGCGGTAATCGTGATCATCATCGCGATCGTGCTGATCGTGGTGGCCTGGCTGCTGTCCCAGGTGGTCAAGCTCGCACTGTCACGTTCGCGCGAATATCTCGCCGACGCAGGCTCCGTCGAGCTGACGAAAGATCCTGATGCGATGATCTCGGCGCTGCGCAAGATCGAGAATCGCGGCGAGCTGCCCGGCGCGACCTCGGCCGTGATGGAGCTCTGCGTCGACAATCCCCGCGAGGGCTTTGCCGATCTGTTCGCGACCCACCCCTCCGTGCAGTCCCGGGTCGACGCGCTGGTCAAGTTTGCCGGCGGCCACGATCCCGGTCCACTGCCGCTCGCCGAGGGAACGGACGAGCCCGAGGGACAAGCTGACCAGCAGGACGCCCCACCCCCGCTGCGTCATGGCCCGTGGGACGATGCGAGCGGCCCGGCCGCTCCCCCGCCCCTGCCGGCACCGGGCTCCTCCGGGACCGCGAGCAGCAAGCCGGCGGGCAATCGCATCGGCAATCCGATGGGTCCCTGGGACCGTCATTAAGCACGCGATGTCCCGCCATGCGTGGCGCGTTTCACCGCGATTGGGAAAAACTTCGGGAATTGCCGTATCGACGTGCCGAGGATTTGAATTCTCCCTTGTTTCTGCCATGTTCGCGCCCAACAGCAGACTTGGGACACCCCTGGGGACATCCTTGGGACATCGATTTGGGGCCCGGCCGATTGCGACCTCGCGATCGGGGGCGCGTTAGGGGACAGCAATGGCAAAGCCGGCAGTGGTTGTGGTGGGCGCGGACAAGGGCGGGGTCGGCAAGACCACGGTATCGCGCACCTTGCTCGATTATTTCTCGGCCAACAACGTGCCGACGCGCGCCTTCGACACGGAATCGCCGCGCGGAACCCTGAAGCGCTTCCACCCCGACATCACCGAGATCGTCGACATGACGACGACGGCCGATCAGATGAAGATCTTCGATACGCTCAACGCGACCAGCCCGTCGGTGACAGTGATCGACGTCCGCGCCGGCCTGCTCTCGCCGGCGCTCGCCTCGCTGCGCGACATCGGCTTCTTGGATGCCGCCAAGGCAGGCCAGATCACCTTCGCGGTGTTCCACATCCTCGGCCCCTCGATCGCCTCGCTGGACGAGATCGCCGAGACCGCGGGCTTCATGACCGGCGCAAAATATTTCCTGGTGAAGAACTTCATCAACGACACCCAGTTCTTTCAATGGGACCAGGCGACTTACAATTCCTACTTCCACCGGATCAAGGACGCGACCGAGCTGACCATCCCCAAGCTCAACGAAATGGCCTATGAGCAGGTCGAAGTGTCGTCGGTCCCGTTCCTGAAATTCGTCGCCAACAAGGGCATCAACGACGAAGCCGCGAATTATTCGTTCGTGCTGCGCGGCTATGTCCGACACTGGCTGGCGAATGTCTGGAGCGAGTTCGACCGGATCCGGCTGACCGATATCGTGGGTTCGAAGCCCGTCACCCGCAACAGCGAAAAATAGTTGCGCAAGCAGGGCTGATACGGCTGGATTGGTCGCCAGGTTCGACTGATATAGCTGCCGATGCCCGCAACGCCCGTCTACATCATCTGCTCGCCCCGCCCGCAGGTCGGCAAGACGCTGCTGGCGCGGCTGCTTGCCGAATTTCTGCTGCTTAAGAACGGCAATGTCGCGGCCTTCGACGTCAATCTGAAGGAACCGTCGCTGCTCGACTACCTGCCAAAGATCACGGAGACCGCCGACGTGATCGACACCTACGGCAAGATGCAGCTGATGGACCGCGTCATCGTCGATGACGGCATGGCCAAGGTGATCGACCTCGGCTTCCACGCTTTCGACGAGTTCTTCAAGATGACCGACGAGATCGGCCTGCTGAAGGAGGCCGCGCGCCGCCACGTCGCACCACAGATCCTGTTCGTCGCCGACACCGACCGCGCCTCGGCCCGCGCCCACGAGATGCTGCGCGGGCAGATCCCGCGGATGAACCTGATCACGGTGGACAACGAATACGTCATTCGGGGCGAGCTCCCGGCCACGATGGCCGGCGGCCGGCTGTTCCGCCTGCCTGCCTTGCCCGGCTTCCTCAAGACTTATGTCGACCGGCTGAACTTCTCCTTTACCGGCTACCTGCGCCAGGAGAAGGACGCCTCGACCGAGCTGCACCAATGGACCAGGCGGAATTACTTTGCCTTCCGCGAGCTCGAGCTCAGCCTGATCCTGCAGCGGTCCTGATCTTTATTTTATCCGGGTAATATTGACTGCGGGCTGGAGCGGGCTTATTGAGGCAGGCATCGATATCCCCTCAGTAAGGCCGTCACCCCGTGAGCATCGACCGGAAAGCAGCGATCGCCGCCTACAAGGAGCGCAAGACGATTGCGGGCATCTACGTCGTGCACTGCGCGGCGTCGGGGCAGACCTGGGTCGGCCAGGCGCCGAACCTGGAGACGATCCAGAACCGCATCTGGTTCTCGCTACGTCAGGGCAGCCACACCTGCCGCAGCCTCCAGGCCGCCTGGAACACGCATGGCGAGACCGGCCTGACCTTTGGCAAGTGCGAGCGGCTGGAGGATGAGGAGACCGCCTATGTCAGGAACGCGCTCCTGAAAGAGCGCATGCTGCATTGGCGGGATGAACTGAAGGCCGAGGTGATCTGAGGATCGCAGCGACCTCTCAGTGCCCCTCGAACGTCATCAGCGTGCGCACCGGCACGTCCATGGCGCGCAGCTTGGCGGCGCCGCCAAGCTCGGGCAGGTCGATGATGAAGCAGGCGGCGACCACGTTGGCGCCGATCTGGCGCAGCAGCTTCACCGCGCCTTCCGCGGTACCGCCGGTGGCGATGAGGTCGTCGACCAGGATGACGCGCTCGCCGGGCGAGATGGCATCGACATGCATCTCCATCTCGTCGATGCCGTATTCGAGCGAGTAAGCGATCCGCACGGTGGTGTGCGGCAGCTTGCCCTTCTTCCGGATCGGCACAAAGCCGGCCGAAAGCTGGTGCGCCACCGCGCCGCCGATGATGAAGCCGCGCGCCTCCATGCCGGCGACCTTGTCGATCTTGTTGCCGGCCCAGGGATTGACGAGCTCGTCGACCGCGCGGCGGAAGGCCCGCGCGTCCGCGAGCAGGGTCGTGATGTCGCGGAACATGATCCCCGGCTTGGGATAGTCAGGAATGGTGCGGACGCTCGCCTTAATATCGTGGTCAAAGGTCATTCGGTTCTCATCTCAGTTGTCATTCCGGGGCGATGCGTCAGCATCGAACCCGGAATCTCGGGATTCCGGATCTGGTGCTAACGCACCATCCCGGAATGACGAGGTGAAATATCCTGCACTCAATTCGCCCCAGCATCCAGCCGGAACGCATTCTCGACAATACGTAGTCCCACCTCATTGCCGAGCGACATCAGCGATTCCGGGTGGAATTGCACGCCCGCGACCGGCAGCGTCTTGTGCTCCAGCGCCATGGCGACGCCGTCCTCGGTGCTGGCGGTGACGGACAAGACCTCCGGCATGCTGTCGCGCTCGACATAGAGCGAGTGATAGCGGCCGATGACGATCTCGTTCGGCAGATTGCGCATCAGGCGCCCGCCGCGCACCTGCACCCGCGAGGGCCGGCCGTGAGCGGGATGGGTGAGCTGCCCGAGCTCGCCGCCGAAATATTCGCCGATGGCCTGCACGCCCAGGCAGACGCCAAACACCGGCAGCTTCTTCTCCAGCGCCGCGTCGATCGTCTTCTTGATCCCGAAATCCTCAGGCCTGCCGGGACCGGGCGACAGCACCAGCAAATCCCATGGCTTTCGCTTGAGCATGTCGAGCGCGTGCACATGGCGGACCACGGTGACGTCGGCGCCGACCTGGCGGAAATAATCGGCGAGCATATGGACAAAGCTGTCGTCGTGGTCGATCAGCAGCACCCGCTTGCCCGAGCCGGTCGCGTCGGGCGCAAAGGTCGATAGCGGCTTTGGCGGATCGCCGCGCAGCGCCTGGAACAGCGCGGCGGCCTTGACCTGACACTCCCGGTCCTCCGCTGCAGGATCTGAATCGAACAGGCAGGTCGCGCCGACGCGCACTTCCGCCAGACCATCCTTCATGCGGATGGTGCGGATGGTCAGGCCGGTGTTGATGCTGCCGTCGAAGTTCACTGCGCCGATCGCGCCGGCATACCAGCGGCGCGGCGAGCGCTCGTGATCCTCGACGAACTGCATCGCCCACAGCTTGGGTGCGCCGGTGACGGTCACGGCCCACGCGTGGGTGAGGAAGGCGTCGAGCGCGTCGAAGCCGGGACGCAGCATGCCCTCGACATGATCGACGGTGTGGAAGAGCTTTGAATAGGTCTCGATCTGGCGCCGCGCCAGCACCTTGATCGTGCCGGGCACGCAGACGCGCGCCTTGTCGTTGCGGTCGACGTCGGTGCACATGTTGAGCTCGAACTCGTCCTTCTCCGAGTTCAGGAGCTGGCGGATCTGCTCGGCATCGCCGATCGCGTCGGTGCCGCGCGCGATCGTGCCTGAGATCGGGCAGGTCTCGACCCGACGTCCGTCCGAGCGCACGAACATCTCGGGCGAAGCCGAGACGAGAAACTCGCCCTCGCCGAGATTCATCAGCGCGCCGTAGGGCGAAGGGTTGATGACGCAGAGGCGCTGGAACACTTCGGCCGGCGAGCGATCGCAGGGCTCGGCGAACAGCTGGCCCGGCACGGCTTCGAACAGATCGCCGCGGGCAAAGGCCGCGCGCGCCGTCTCCACTGTCGCCTGATATTCGCCGGGGGCGTGATCGGCAAAGCCCTGGCGTGGCGTCTTCAGGTACGGGCTTTCGGCGGTCTCGCGCGGCAGGCCCTCGGTCGACTTGCCCTTCCAGGCAAAATCGTAGCTCAGCACCACGCCGCGGCCGGTGGCGCGGTCATAGGCCAGCAGGCGATCGGGCACGTAGAGAACGATGTCACGCTGGTCGCTCTCTCGTGCGCGCTTCTGCACGAGGTCCTCGATCTGGAACACGAGGTCGTAGGCGAAGGCGCCGAACAGGCCGAGCAACCCGTCGTCATTGGCCGAGAAGGCGGCAATGATATCGCGCACCAGCGACATCACGCTGGCGCGCCGCGTGCGCTGGTCTTCCTCGACCGGGGCATCGCCGCGGATGATGTGGCCGGCAAGGCGCGAAGCCGTCTTCTCGGAGATCACGACGCAGGGCTCGCGCAGCACATCGCCGAGGAAGGCGATCAGCACCTGCCCGCGCGCGTTCAGCGCCTCCAGCTTGAAATTGACGCCAGATGTCTCGAGCTTGAGCGGGGGATCGGAGAAGCCGAGATCAAAGCTCTCGTAGCGGCCGGGCACGGTCGTGCCCGAGGACAGCACCACGCCGCGGCGGCGGTCGAGCAGGTTGATCAGGTCGTCGAGCCTGTTGGCGCCGCCGGTAAACTGCTCCGCCACGCGCGTGATCGCCAGACCCGCGCGGGTCACGTAATCGCTTCTGGCCGGGAGGGCAAAGACTGTCCTGTTCATGTCGTCCTCTTACGAAACTTGCTGAGGGAACGCCACACAGGACAAACGAGAAGGCCGCCGCACTGTGCAGGCGACCTCAGACGATTTGGGAAAGGTAAATCGCACCGGCCACCTCGTTAGGAGGTGCGCCACCAAAGACGGGCTGGGCAGGCTGCGGTGCTCATGGGCGGATACTCACCATGGCGCGGGGGCGGCGTCAAGGGTGGCGCTGGAGCCGTAGCCTGGATGGAGCGCAGCGCAATCCGGGTTCGTGCCGCGATGAGACAGCCCCGGATTACGCTGCGCTCCATCCGGGCTACAGATCAGAGGCCGCACCGCTTCCAAAGCGCGGCCATCTCCTCATCGGTAGCGAACTCGCCTCGATCCGCCTGATCAAGGCCTTCGAGAACGGCTGCCCGATGCTCCTCAGGGACGTTGAAGACCTCACGCTCTGAAGGCGCATCGGCTTCGATTCTGTCCTTCATTCGCCTACCCCAGATGCTTCCTGAAAAACTCCGTCGCCCGTCCCCAGGCGAGTTCGGCGGCTTCGCGGTCGTGCACGGCCTGGCGCTGCTCGTTGACGAAGGCGTGCTCGGCGTCATAGCGGAACAGCTCCAGCGACTTGCCGGCGGCCTTCATGGCCTTCTCGAAGCTGCTGACCAGCTCCGGTGTGCACCAATCGTCCTTGTTGGCGAAATGGGCCTGGAGCGGGATCTTGACGTCGGCGGGCTTGGCCGCCTGCTCCGGCGGAATGCCGTAGAACACGACGCCGGCCGCGAGCTCCGGGATCTTGGTCGCGCCGATGATGGTGACGGCGCCGCCGAGACAGAAGCCGGTCAGCCCGACCTTGGCGCCGTTACGCGACAGATATTGCGCGGCGCCGCGCACGGTCTGCGTGGTGGCGTCCATGAAGTCGAGCGAGTTCATCTCCTTGTTGGCGCTGTCCGTGTCGTGATACGGCACCACCTTGCCCTTGTAGAGATCGGGTGCCAGCGCATCGAAACCGGACAGGGCGAAGCGGTCGCACAGGCCCTTGATCTGGTCCGACAGGCCCCACCATTCCTGGATCACGACCACGCCCGGCGCGTTGCCGCGCGCGGCATTGGCGAGATAGCCCGAGGCGTCCTTGCCGTCCGGGCGCTTGAAGGTGATGGCGGTTCCCATGGTGTCCTCCGATGAGTTTTGTGGGAGCGGTTGGCGGGTATTGTGGCGGGTGTACTCGCGCGACGCAATCGCGCCAAACAACACACTCTCGTGCCCCGGATGCTATGCATTGCGCCGCCCTTCGCGGCGTAGTGCATTGCTGATCCGGGGCCCAGCCTCGAGCAAGATGGGTCCCGGCTCTGCGCAGCAGCGTTACACGCTGCAGCGCGTCCGGGACGCGGCACCAACAAAAAAGCCCCCTTGCGGGGGCTTCTTCATTTCGTCGCGTCAGGCGCCGCTCAGTGCGAGCTGGCCCAGACCTTCTTCTTGGTGAAGTACATCAGGCCCGCGAACAGGATCAGGAACACGAAGACCTGGAATCCGAGGCGCTTGCGCGCTTCCATGTGCGGCTCGGCGGTCCACATCAGGAAAGTGGTGACATCCTTGGAATACTGCGCGACCGTGGTCGGCGATCCGTCGTCATAGGTCACCTGGCCGTCGCTGAGCGGTTTCGGCATCTTGATGGCGTGGCCCGGGAAGTACTTGTTGTAGTACGAGCCCTCCGGAATGGTCACGCCCTCGGGGACGTGATCGTCAAAACCCTGCAGCACCGCCGAGACGTAGTCCGGGCCCTGCTCCTGGAACTGGGTGAAGAAGTCGAAGATGAACCAGGGGAAGCCGCGGCCGTAGGAGCGCGCTTTGGTGATCAGCGACAGATCGGGCGGCGCCGCGCCACCATTCGCAGCACGAGCGGCCTGCTCGTTCGGGAACGGTGAGGGGAAATAATCCGCCGGACGGCCGGGGCGCTCGAACATGTCGCCCGCATCGTTCGGGCCGTCCTTGACCTTGTACTCGGACGCGAACGCTGCCGCCTGCGCCACGGAATAGCCGGGTCCGCCGGCTTCGGCGAGGTTGCGGAAGGCGATGTAGGACAGGCCGTGGCAGCTGGCGCAGACTTCCTTGTAGACTTTCAGGCCGCGCTGGAGCGCGCCGCGGTCGTACTTGCCGAAGGGACCTGAGAACGACCATTTGTTGCCCGGCGGCTTGTCGCTGCCCTCGGAGGCGCGGGCATCCTGCAGGCTGCCGAGGAACAGCGCGCTGGCGGCAACCAGCGCCACCGCGACCGAGGCCACGGCCTTGCCGCTCTTGGCGAGGATCGCCTCCGAGATCGAGTTCGGCACCGGCCGCGGCCTCTCGATGCGAGCGAGCAGCGGCAGCACGATCAGGAAGTAGGCGAAGTAGCAGACCGTCAAGACCCGGCCGGCGATCACGTAGATGCCTTCCGGCGGCTGCGCACCGAGATAGCCGAGCAGGATGCAGACCACGACGAAGATCCAGAAGAACTGCTTGGCCAGCGGACGATACTTCGACGACCGCGTCTTCGCTGCGTCGAGCCAGGGCAGGAAGCACAGGATGATGATCGCCGAGAACATCCCGATGACGCCTGCCAGCTTGTTCGGGATCGAGCGCAGGATCGCGTAGAACGGCAGGTAATACCATTCCGGCACGATGTGCGGCGGGGTCACGCCCGGGTTCGCCGGAATGTAATTGTCGGCGTCGCCGAGATAGTTCGGCATGTAGAAGATGAACCAGGCGTAGAGCAGCAGGAAGCAGGCGACGCCGAAACCGTCCTTGATGGTCGCATGCGGCGTGAACGGCACCGTGTCCTTTTCCGTCTTCGGCTCGACGCCGTCGGGATTGTTCTGGCCTGCGACGTGCAGCGCCCAGACGTGGAGCACGACGACGCCCGCGATCAGGAAGGGCAGCAGATAATGCAGCGAGAAGAACCGGTTCAGCGTCGGGTTGCCGACCGAATAGCCGCCCCATAGCAGTGTCACGATGCTCTCGCCGAAATAGGGAATGGCGGAGAACAGGTTGGTGATGACGGTGGCGCCCCAGAAGCTCATCTGCCCCCAGGGCAGCACATAGCCCATGAAGCCGGTGGCCATCATCAGGAGGTAGATGATGACGCCGAGGATCCACAGCACCTCGCGCGGCTCCTTGTAGGAGCCGTAATAGAGGCCGCGCAGCATGTGGACGTAGACTGCGAAGAAGAACATCGACGCGCCGCAGGCGTGCATGTTGCGCAGCAGCCAGCCGTAGTTCACGTCACGGACGATCAGCTCGACCGACTTGAAGGCGAGATCGGCATGCGGCGTATAGTGCATCGCCAGGATCACGCCGGTCACGATCTGCATCCCCAGCATGAAGGAGAGGATGGCGCCGAAGGTCCACCAATAGTTCAGGTTGCGCGGGGTGGGATAGACGACGAAGGAGGAGTGCATGAGGCCGAGGATCGGCAGGCGCCGCTCGATCCATTGCAGGGCCGGATTGCTCGGCTGGTAGTCGGATGGTCCGCTCATGATGCGATCCTGAGGAAATAGTACGACGAGACGGCGCGAAGCTTCGGACGAGGGTCCGAGGCTCAGCCGATCTGGATTTTGGTATCGGAAACGAACTGGTACGGCGGCACTGGCAGGTTCGCGGGCGCGGGCCCCTGGCGGATGCGGCCGGACGAATCGTACTGCGAACCATGGCAGGGGCAGAAGAACCCGTCGTAGTTGCCCTCATGGGCGATGGGGATGCAGCCGAGATGGGTGCAGATGCCGATCACGACCAGCCATTGCTCGTGGCCCGACTTGACCCGGGCCTCGTCGGTCTCCGGATCGGGCAGGCTCGCGACATTGACGCCGCGCGCCTCGTCGATCTGCTTCTTGGTGCGATGGCTGATGTAGATCGGCTTGCCGCGCCAGAACACCTTGATGTCCTGACCTTCGGCGACCGGACTGAGATCGACCTCGATCGGCGCGCCGGCGGCGATGGTCGAAGCGTCAGGATTCATTTGGGAGATGAAGGGCCAGAGCGCGGCTGCGCCCCCTACTGCTGCAGCTGCCCCGGTTGCAACGAATAAGAAATCACGGCGTGTCGGATGGTCCGCCGAAGACGCTGTCGTCACGATTCCAACCCTTTCTTCTTACGCCACCGGTGGAACCGCTCCGGGAGCCCCCAAGGTCCCCGGAACAGTCTGCCGGCGCCCGCGGCCCCCCGCGGCGGCAGAACTTCGCTTATCCACCTCTAAACAGGCGAAACAGCAGTCCAGAATCGTTCTATTGGCACCCTTGCCGGGCGAGCGCAAGCCCGCTATCGGCGCGGGAGCGTGCCATGCACGAATTCCCGGGCGGGCGATGTTTTATTGAGACATTTCCGGCCCGCATCGCCCCCGATCCAGCCCTCGCACAACCCATGCAGATAGCACTTTTCCAACCCGACATCGCCCAGAACACCGGCACGATTCTCAGGCTTTGCGCCTGCCTGGGCATCGCCGCCCATATCATCGAACCGGCGGGCTTCCCCGTCTCCGACCGCCTGTTCCGCCGGGCGGGAATGGACTACCTCGACCATGTCAGCCTCATCAGACACGACTCCTGGGCCAAATTCGAGGACTGGCGCGCAGCACATCGCTACCGCCTGCTGCTGTTCACCACGAAAGCTGCCACCGACTACCGCGATTTCCGTTACCAGACGTCGGACATCCTGCTATTCGGACGCGAGAGCGCCGGTGTCACCGACACGGTGGTCGAGGCTGCCGATGCCCGGCTGGTGATCCCGATCGCCCCGGGACTGCGGTCGCTGAATGTCGCCATGACCGCGGCCATGGCCGCCGGCGAGGCGCTGCGGCAGATCCGGAACCCGCAAGTCTGATATGTTGGGAGAGACGATTGAGTTACGCGGTCAAGGAAATCTTCCTGACCCTGCAAGGCGAAGGCGCCCATGCCGGGCGCGCGTCCGTGTTCTGCCGTTTTGCCGGGTGCAACCTCTGGAGCGGCCGCGAGGCGGACCGTCAGGACGCCACCTGCAAGTTCTGCGATACCGATTTCGTCGGAACCGACGGCACCCTCGGCGGGCGCTACGGCTCGGCCGCGGAGCTCGCCGACACCATCGCCGCGCAATGGACTGCCACCGCGGCCAACCGCTACGTGGTGCTGACCGGCGGCGAGCCGCTGCTCCAGGTCGACGCCGCGCTGATCGAGGCGCTCCACGCCCGCGGCTTCGAGATCGGCGTTGAGACCAACGGCACCATTGCAGCTCCGGACGGGCTCGACTGGATCTGCGTCAGCCCCAAGGGCGGTAGCGAGCTGGTGCTGCGCCGGGGCCACGAGCTGAAGCTGGTCTATCCGCAGGCCCTCGCCGCGCCCGAGACGTTCGAGGGCCTCGCCTTCGAGCGCTTCTCGCTGCAGCCGATGGACGGGGCCGAGGTCATCGCGAACACCGCACGCGCGATCGACTACTGCCTGCGCCATCCGCAATGGCGGCTCAGCGTGCAGACGCATAAATCGCTCGGCATCAGATAGGACGCGACCGGGAATGCAGATGGACATGTCGACGATCGAAGACCGCAAGGCCCGCGCCCGCAGCTGGTTCGAAGCCTTGCGCGACGACATCTGCGCCAGCTTCGAGAAGCTCGAGGACGACGCCCCGCAAAGCCTCTACCCAGGCGAAGCCGGCCGCTTCAAGCGCACGCCCTGGCAGCGCACCGACCATACCGGCGCGGCCGGCGGTGGCGGCGTGATGTCGATGATGCATGGCCGCCTGTTCGAGAAGGTCGGCGTGCACTGCTCGACCGTGCACGGCGAGTTCGCGCCCGAGTTTCGCGCCCAGATCCCCGGCGCCGCGGACGATCCAAAATTCTGGGCGTCCGGCATCTCGCTGATCGCGCATATGCGCAATCCCAACGTGCCCGCCGTGCACATGAACACCCGCTTCGTCGTCACCACGAAAGCGTGGTTCGGCGGCGGCGCCGATCTCACGCCGGTGCTCGACCGAAGGCGGACGCAGGACGATGCCGACACCATCGCCTTCCACGCCGCGATGAAAGAGGCCTGCGCCGGGCCGAACGGCGTTGCCGACTACGACAAATACAAGAAGTGGTGCGACGAGTATTTCTACCTGCCGCACCGGAAAGAGGCGCGCGGCATCGGGGGCATCTTCTACGACTGGCACGACAGCGGCGACTGGGACGCCGACCTCGCCTTCACCAAGGACGTCGGTCGCGCTTTCCTGACGATCTACCCCGACATCGTCAGGCGCAATTTCGCGGCGGGCTGGACCGCCGCAGACCGCGAGGAGCAATTGATCCGGCGCGGCCGCTATGTCGAATTCAACCTGCTCTATGATCGCGGCACCATCTTCGGGCTCAAGACCGGCGGCAATGTGGATTCGATCCTGTCGTCGATGCCGCCGGAGGTGAAGTGGCCATGACTGTTTCGAGGCCGCTGCCGCGCGCCATGCTGATCGACATGGACGACACCATCCTGTCGGCCTATGGCCGGCCCGAGATCGCCTGGAACACGATCGCGAACGAGTTTGCCGAAGAGCTGGCCCCGTTGCCGCCGCGAGAGGTCGCAACCGCGGTGCTCGCGTTCGCGCGAAACTTCTGGGCGAACGCGGAAGCCGCATGGCGGATGAAGCTCGCCGAGGCGCGGCACCTGACGGTCAAGGGCGGCTTCGCCGCGCTCGCGGCTGCCGGCCACCGCGCCCTGCCCGACGACCTTGCCATCCGCCTCGCCGACCGCTTCACCGCCTATCGCGAGGAGGAGATGTTCGTCTTCCCCGGCGCGCATGAGGCGATCGATCAATTGAAGGCGCGCGGCATCAAGCTCGCGCTGGTGACCAACGGCGCCGCCGACACCCAGCGCGCCAAGGTCGAGCGCTTCGAGCTGGCGCACCGCTTCGACCACATCCAGATCGAGGGCGAGCACGGCTTCGGCAAGCCGGAGGAGCGCGCCTATCTGCACGCGATGGAGGCGCTGGGCGTCTCCGCGAAGGACACCTGGATGATCGGCGACAATCTGGAATGGGAAGTGGTGACGCCGCAGCGCCTCGGCATCTATTCGATCTGGATCGACGTGCACGGCGACGGCCTGCCCGAAGGCTCGAGCGTCAGGCCCGACCGCATCATCCGCTCGTTGACCGAGCTGGTGCCGGGCTGACCCAACCAGGGCGCAAAAACAAAAAATCGAAAAACAACCCCATGCACAGTAGGGCGCTGCTGCAAAATCAATAGCTTACGGATTTTTCGAATCGGCATGGCTTCGTCGGGCAAAACAGGGGTATGATGCCATCGTCGACGCTTGCGATGAGCGCCACTGAAGTGGCGTTCCGGCACCGAGACTTGATGCATCGGACAGCGCAGCCCGTCTCGAGCTCCTCTCCCGGCGGCCTCCGTTTTCCGCGTGTCATGACAAGTTGCTAGCCTCCTCGGGGTCGATCAACTCGAAAGGACAATCCATGGAATTGAAAGCCGGCGATGTCGTGATGCTGAAATCCGGCGGCCAGCCGCTGACCGTCGCTGAGGTGAAGGAGGACGGGGTGCTCTGCCTCTGGATGGGCATGGAAGGCGACCTGTTCCGCGAGACGCTGCCGCTGGCCACGCTCGTGCAGGTGGAAGAGGATGACGAAGACGAGGACGAAGACGACGAGGAGTAGGCACGCCTAAGACCGCATCCTAGTCAGGCCGGAGCGCTCCGCTCCGGCGCACCTGATGTCCGCTTCTCTGCCAATAACGGCGCAATAGCGGACATCGCCAGATGTCGTGAAAGTCCACAGGCCTTTGTAGACAGCTCGTCTGATTTCGAATCATGCTGGGCGCGCGTCGCTAAAGGCGATCATTCGCTCTCCAGCAGACAGGGGCGACAGTTTGACGCGACTGTGAGCCGCAATTTTGGACCGCGGTGGATATAGTCGAACGCAGCATCCACGCGCACCTGCGATGGAACAATCGAACGTTCCGGCAGATAGCGTGACACCGTTCCGAATTTCCACCACGTCGAGATGAGTGGTTGGCGCACATCGCGCTCCGCGGCTTCTATGCTTTGCGCGGCGCTCTCGCGGCCGCAGTTTCCGCCCGCTCAAGTCGGCACCATCGCGAAAATCTAGCAGTAGAGATATCCGCCTGCGTCGGCTAAGCAATTGAGGACCAGCGGACGACCTCTCGCCACCTCGCAGTTTGGGGCAATGAACGCAAATGTTCCTCCTTGCCGTTCTCGTCCTTCCTTTCGCCGGAAGCTGCATTGCCGCCCTCTTGCAGGTCAATGCGCGCAACGCCGAGGCATGGCTCGCCGGAGGAGTTGCACTCGCCGCGTTCGGCCTCATCGCCACGGCTTATCCCGATGTCGCGAATGGTGGCGTCATCGGGTGGCGAACGGAGTGGGTGCCCGAACTCGGACTCGCGTTTGCGCTGAGACTTGATGGCTTCGCGTGGGCCTTCGCAATGCTGGTCACCGGAATTGGCTTTCTGGTGGTGCTGTATGCCCGCTACTATATGTCGCCCAGCGATCCCGTTCCGCGCTTCTTTTCCTTCCTGCTCGCGTTCATGGGCGCAATGCTGGGGATCGTATTCTCCGGCAACCTGTTGCAACTGGTTTTCTTCTGGGAACTGACCAGCCTGTTTTCGTTCTTGCTGATCAGCTACTGGCATCACAATTCGGCTGCAAGGGACGGCGCACGAATGGCGCTGGTGATCACTTCGACCGGCGGACTTTGCCTCTTCGCCGGCGTGCTGCTGATCGGTCACATCGTAGGCAGCTATGACCTGGACAAGGTGCTCGCTTCCGGAGATGCGATCCGTTCGCACGCGCTCTATGTCCCTGCACTCGTGCTGATCCTGCTCGGCGCGCTGACCAAGAGCGCTCAATTTCCGTTCCATTTTTGGCTGCCGCACGCGATGGCGGCTCCGACGCCCGTATCCGCTTATCTCCATTCGGCAACGATGGTGAAGGCCGGCGTGTTTCTTTTGGTCAGGCTCTGGCCGGCCCTGGGCGGATCGAACGAATGGTTATGGCTGGTGGGATCGGCTGGTTTGATCACCTTTCTCTTGGGCGCATTTCTCGCGGTGTTCCAGCAGGATTTGAAGGGGCTGCTGGCCTACTCGACGATCAGCCATCTCGGCTTGATCACGCTCCTGACCGGACTGGACACGCCGTTCGGGCAGATCGCAGCGATCTTCCACATCATGAACCATGCCACGTTCAAGGCATCGCTGTTCATGGCCGCGGGCATCATCGATCACGAAACCGGCACTCGCGACATTCGCCGCTTGAGCGGTCTCTGGGCGTTCATGCCGATCACGGCGACTCTGGCCATGGTCGCCGCCGGGTCGATGGCCGGTGTGCCGCTGCTGAACGGATTCCTCTCGAAAGAGATGTTCTTCGCCGAAACGATCGAGATTC
The DNA here is from genome assembly GCF_036247985.1 of Bradyrhizobium sp. TM239. Lineage (NCBI taxonomy): Bacteria > Pseudomonadati > Pseudomonadota > Alphaproteobacteria > Hyphomicrobiales > Nitrobacteraceae > Bradyrhizobium > Bradyrhizobium sp. TM239. The sequence continues at coordinate 39,442 of NZ_BTIR01000019.1, forward strand.
ATGACAACTCGCTGGTCGATCGAGCGCTTCCCTATATCGTCACCGCCGCGAGCACTTTCAGCGTGGCCTATTCGCTCCGGTTCATTCGCGACGTGTTCTTCGGCCCGCCCCCCGTCGACCTCCCGCGCACGCCTCACGAGCCCCCGCTCCTGATGCGACTTCCGGCCGAGCTTCTCGTGCTCGCATGTATCGTCGTGGGCATCGCCCCCGCGTTAACCGTTGCACCTATCCTCGATACCGCTGCTGGAGCAGTTCTCGGTTCCAGGATGCCGGAGTACAGCCTGAGAATATGGCATGGCTTTACCCCCGAGCTGCTGATGAGCATCCTGGCGATGGTGGGTGGGGTGGGCGTCTATGTGATGCTGCGCTCCTACCTCCTCGTCAACGAGGGGCCGCCCTTGCTCGGCCGCTTCAGCGGCAAGCAGATCTTTGACTGGATGATGGTGACGTTATCCTGGCGACTTGCACGCTGGCTGGCGAGTAAGCTCGGGACGAGACATCTCCAGCCACAGTTGAGGATCCTGGCCGGCGTGGCGTTCGTCGCTGCTCTGCTGCCACTCTATTCACGTGGCATCATGCTGGCGAATCCCCTAGCGGCCAAGTTTGACCTCGCCTTTGCATTGCTCTGGGCGGTGGGCGCTGCCTGCGCCATCGGCGCTGCGGTCCAAGCTAAATTCCATCGCGTCGTCGCGCTGATCCTGCTCGGGACTGCCGGTCTCGTGACCTGCGTCAGCTTCGTGTGGCTGTCCGCTCCCGATGTCGCGCTGACGCAGATCGTCGTCGAGACGGTGACGACGGTTCTCCTGTTGCTCGGCTTGCGATGGTTGCCGAAGCGCGTCGCACCGGTCGGCGCGAGCCAGGCCGCCGGCAGGATTCGATTGCACCGCGTGCGTGACTTCGCCATCGCGCTGTTCGCCGGCGTCGGGCTGGCCACGCTCGCGCTGGCAGTGATGCAGCACCCGGCTACGGACAGCATCTCGCGATACTTCGTCGAGAACGCGTACACGAAAGGTGGCGGAACCAACGTGGTCAACGTCATCCTGGTGGACTTCCGCGGATTCGATACGATGGGCGAGATCACGGTGCTCGCGGTCGTTGCACTGACCGTCTACGCGCTCTTGCGCCGCTTCCGTCCGGCGCCCGAGAGCATTCCCGTTCCCGAACAGCAGCACGCCCAGGATAGCCACGACGAAGCGCATCCCGATCGACAGAAGGGAGACACTGCCAAGGATACAACGGAGACTGCGGCGCTGATGATGGGGCTGCTGTTTCCGGTGATCGGCGTCGTGGCGATCTTCCTGCTGTTGCGCGGACACGACCTTCCGGGCGGAGGCTTCGTGGCAGGCGTCGCAATGGCGACCGCATTCATCCTGCAGTACATGGCTCGCGGCACGGCATGGGTGGAAGCTCGTCTTCACGTCATGCCCGTGCGCTGGATGGGCTTCGGGCTCCTGTTGGCGGGGGGCACGGGGGCCGCCGCCTGCGTCTTCGGCTACCCCTTCCTGACCTCGTACTTTGCGTATGCCGAGCTGCCTCTGGTCGGCCGTGTCCCGATGGCCAGCGCCTTCCTTTTCGACATCGGCGTGTTCTCGCTCGTGGTCGGTGCCACGGTGCTGATGCTCATCGCAATCGCGCATCAATCGTTGCGTCGCTACGGAGGTCCACTCCAGACCGGCCAGCGCTTGCCCGGCGAGCGGTCGAAGGAGGAACTGGTCTGATGGAGCTCGTGCTGGCGATCGGTATCGGTACGCTTGCGGCGTCCGGCGTGTGGCTGATCCTCCGGCCGCGCACGTTTCAAGTCATCGTCGGGCTGTCGTTGCTCTCTTACGCCGTCAATCTCTTCATCGTGACCGTGGGGCGGGTGCGGAGCGGGGCTCCGGTGCTTATCGCAAAGGAGATCGGCGATGTCGCCAAGCATGCTGATCCGCTCCCGCAGGCGCTGGTGCTGACTGCAATCGTGATCAGTTTCGCGACCACCGCTCTGTTCCTGGTGGTTCTGCTCGCATCGCGCGGCCTGGCACGGACCGATCATGTGGATGGTCAGGAGCCGGAAGCGTGAGCGGCGCTGCAAGTCTGGTGATCGCGCCAATCCTCCTGCCTTTGCTGGCTGGTGCCGGCATGCTGCTGCTCAACGGAGAAAGACACCGGGCCATCGTGGCAGGGCTCAACGTCGCCGGAACCGTTGCACTCGTTTGCATCGCGGTGATCTTGCTCGGAATGTCCGATGCAGGAACCAGGGAAGTCTATCGTCTGGGCAATTGGCCTGCTCCGTTCGGAATCGTCCTCGTTCTCGATCGGCTGTCCGCCCTCATGCTGCTCCTGACCAACGTCCTGGCGCTGGCCTCGGCGGTGTTCTCTCTTGCCCGTTGGCACCGGGCAGGGGCGCATTTCCATTCCCTGTTTCAATTCCTGCTGATGGGCCTCAACGGCGCCTTCCTCACCGGCGATCTTTTCAACCTGTTCGTGTTCTTCGAGCTGTTGCTGGCGGCATCATACGGCCTTCTGCTGCACGGTTCCGGCATTGCACGGGTGAAGGCGGGGCTGCATTACATCGTCGTGAACCTGGCGGCGTCGCTGTTGTTTCTGATCGGGGTCAGCCTGATCTACGGCGTCACCGGGACGCTCAACATGGCAGATCTCGCGGCAAGAGTGCCCGCCATCGCCGCCGAGAGCCGGGGCTTGCTCGAAGCAGGTGCGGGCGTGCTGGCGGTCGCCTTCCTGCTCAAGGCCGGAATGTGGCCTCTGAGCTTCTGGCTCCCGACGGCCTACGCAGCCGCAAGTCCGCCGGTGGCGTCGATCTTTGCGATCATGACGAAGGTCGGCGTGTATGTCTTACTGCGTCTGTCGCTTTTGCTTTTCGGCGAAGGCGCCGGCGCATCGGCCGGCTTCGGCAGCGACTGGTTATTGTGGGGCGGCTTGGCGACGACCCTATTCGGAGCGATTGGCACGTTGGCATCGCAGGATACCGCACGCCTCGGCGGCTTTTCGGTGCTTGTATCCTCCGGAACGGTGCTCGCTGCCACGGGGATGGGACAGGTCGGCATCACCAGTGCAGCGCTCTTTTACCTGGTCAGCTCGACGCTCGGCATCAGCGCCTTCTTCCTTCTCGTCGAGCTCATCGAACGCGGCCGCGAACCTGGAGCGGACATGATCGCCGTCACCCGGGAAGCCTATGGAGAAGAGGACGAGACAGACGAAGCGGAAGAGGACGTCGGCACCGCCATCGTAGCCACGATGGGCTTACTCGGCGTCGCTTTCATCGGCTGTGCGCTGGTCATTGCCGGGCTGCCTCCGCTGTCCGGCTTCATCGCTAAATTCGCGCTGCTCGCGGCGGCACTCAATCCGGCAGCGCATCAAAACGGCGGCGTACCCGGCAGCGGATGGGCGCTTCTCGTCGTGCTGATCTTCTCTGGTTTCGCGACGTTGGTCGCGATGGCCCGCGCGGGAATCCGCATCTTCTGGGCCTCGCCCGATCGCACCGTGCCGCGCGTGCGCGTGATCGAGATGGCGCCGATCATGTTCCTGCTGACCATCTGCGCCGCCCAGACGGTCCTGGCCGGTCCCGTGATCCGTTTCATGCAGGCCACGGCACAATCTCTGCACGCGCCGGCGGGCTACGTCAGCGACGTCCTGGAGGCCGCCCCCCAAGGCAGCCGAAAAGCGGAGGGCAAATGACACGCTTTCTGCCCTTTCCGATCGTGAGCTTCTGCCTGCTCGCATTGTGGCTTCTGCTCAATCAAGCAGTGTCGTTCGGGCACATCCTGCTCGGCTGTGTCATCGCGATCGTCGGCGGGCGGATCCTCACCGTGCTGGAGTTACCGAGCGTGCGGGTCAGACGACCCCGCGTCATTCTGCGACTGTTGGGGCTGGTAGCGGTCGACATCGTCCGCTCCAATCTGGCGGTTGGACAGATCGTTCTCGGTTTTGGACGGCGACAGCGAACGTCGGGGTTCGTGAAGATTCCCCTCGACATGCGCAGCCCGTACGGGCTGGCCTCATTGGCTTGCATCATCACGTCGACCCCCGGAACGCTGTGGGTGAATTTCGACGCTCAGAAGGGTTCATTGATGATCCATGTTCTGGACCTCGTCGATGAAGACGAGTGGATCCGCACGATCAAGGACCGCTACGAACGTCGTCTGCTGGAGATATTCGAATGAGCCAGCTCATGCTGACCTACTCGCTCAATGCCGCGCAAGTGCTGCTGGGGTTGGCGATCGGCTGCGGCGCTTTCCGCATCTTTCTCGGGCCGCGGGCACAGGATCGCGTCCTGGGCTTCGACACGTTGTCCGTGAATGCGATGTTGTTGCTTCTGACGTTCGGGATTCGATCCGGCGAAGCGCTTTATTTCGAGGCGGCTCTGGCCATGGCGCTGTTCGGTTTCGTCGCGACGGTTGCACTGGCCAAGTTTCTGCTCCGCGGCGAGGTGATCGAATGAACGGCATCGAACAATTGCCACCCTGGGCTGCAGTTTTCACGGCGGTTCTTCTGCTCACTGGCGCGGCCGTCACGCTGGTCGGTTCGCTCGGCCTGTTGCGTCTCGGCACATTTTACGAGCGGGTCCATGCGCCGACGCTGGGGACGACGCTCGGCACCGTCTTCATCGCGGCCGCTTCGATGGTCTACTTCTCGGTCCTGCACAGCAAGCCGGTGCTGCACGAAATCCTGATTGTAGGGCTTGGCGTCGTGACCACCCCTATCGCGCTGACTGTGCTGGTCGGTGCAGCCCGATTCCGCGATACCGCCGAACAAAGTGCGCCGGCGCGCGAACCAGAGAATAATTAGGGCGAAGCACACGACCACGCGCTGATTGCAGGCGGCTCTGCGGATCGGCCAAGGCCGGCTAAATGTCGCATTTGATTCTCGCGGCGAATGCCTACGTCTAGTGCGTGGATGATGCTGAGCTGCGCGCGAGTTCGCCGCAACCTTCAGCCGGCCGTGCGACCGGAGCAACTGGCTCGGCGTTCGGCACGCGCGGCGTTTCCGAGGGGCGAGGCTTCAGACACGCCATCAATGCGGGATGCCGCTCGGAAATCGGCCGCATCCCAAACAGAGGCCGTGATGACCAAAGTGCTACGAGATCGAATTCAGGGGAACCGGCTGCAGATCGGCCGGTGACCCGGGCGATTGCGGATCGCCCGGGTGCGGCAACTCGACGATTCCAAACCAAGCCGGGAGTTCCTCATGTCGGTATTTTCAGCGCTGCTCGTCCTGACCTCGTGGATGATGTTCATCTGGATTTGCGATCCCGACGGATTCCGCGCGGCATTTGCGCGCCGTCCGCCGCCGATTCCTCGCGATCCGAAAAGGTGACGTTGGAGGGTGCTTTGTCACCTTCTGCCGCCCTGTACACCATTTGCTTTTGACCGCGACGCGTTACCGCGCGCCGCAGCTCGCGCCGCAGCTCGCGGCGCGTCCGCGCGTTCGCGGGCTGCTTCCTAGCCAATCGAATTACCACCGCTGGCACGAAATCGACCTGCCATCGTTGACCAATATGAGGGTCCTGACATGATCATCGTCGCTGCGACGGATTTCTCCACGCGCTCCCATCGCGCGCTCCGGCAAGCTGGCCTTCTGGCTCGCTCCCGCCGTGCCGAGCTGCACCTTGTTCACGTCGTTGATGAAGACCAGCCGGCCGATCTGGTCCGCATGGAAGAGCGGGAGGCACAACGGGTGCTGGTGGAGCAGATCGGGTCCATGCCCGAGCTGCATGACGCTCGCTGCTATCCGACCGTCGTCAAGGGCCATCCCTTCGACGGGATATTGCGCGCGGCCGCAGCAGTCGGCGCAGATCTCATCGTGATGGGCGGCCATCGCAAGCAATTTCTGCGCGATATCTTTACAGGGACCACCATCGAACGTGTCATCCGCGGAGGAAAATATCCCGTTCTGATGGTGAACAACGAGGCCCAGCGGCGCTATGAACGTGTTCTGGTGCCGGTCGACATGTCAGAAACATCGGCTGAAGCAATCCGCATCGGCCTGTCCACCGGACTTCTGGAAGAAGACGGAGCGACGCTTCTTCACGCCTTCTCGCCGATGGCCAAGACGCGATTGATCAGCTCTGGGGCTAGCTCGGCCGTCATCACCGGATATGTCGAGAGCGAACGTCACAGGGCAATGGAGGAACTGACCAGTTTTCTGGTGACCAACGAGTTCGGCACGCGGCGATGGTCTCTTCGCGTCGGCGAAGGCGGACCCATGCAGATCATCACCCGTGCCGTCGAGGAGAAGCGGCCCGACATGCTCGTGATGGGTACGCACGGCCGATCCGGATTGCTTCGGGCGTTGATCGGGAGCGTAACGGAGGAAGTCCTGCGCTCGCTGAACGTGGACGTCCTGGTCGTCCCTCCCGCCAGCCCCAAGCTCGGGATGGCGAAGGAGGCAGCCGCGTCCGAACCGAAGGCGTGAGGCGTGCCGTGGCTCATCCCCGTGCCGTTCACAGGGCCGAGAGGGGCGCCGAACCTAGCGGCGTCGTCGTTCGGCGTCGCGGGCAGCCAACCTTGGTGCGGTTCGTTTGTTCGGACTCCGGGTGATTTTCAGCGGATCACTGGCTGGAAACGTCTGCTGCAATTGTCGATCGAGTTCCTCGTCGAGTTCACGCTTCTCCCGCTGCTCCGGCGTCTCGTACTGCTTGGGCATAGCCTAATCTCCACGTCTGGCACTTGGCTACCAACCAGGTCTGCCACCAGGATTGTGACGCCAAAGTCCAGAGTCAACGCAATGAAGCGAAAGGTGTTGCGTTCAAGCTTCAACGATATTCAGACGAGTCCTCGGCAATGAAGGAAGCAGCTACCCGATCAGTTGCCTCGCAGCTGCCGAGATCATCACCAGCCCGCCCGTGATCACCGCGACGTCGAGGATCGCGGCGTGGATGTGCAGCGGCATCCGCTCGACGAAAGCCTTAGCGAGGAACGCGCCGGGGATCGCGATCGCGCCGATCAGCAGCGCGAAGGCCAGCACCTGCGCGGTGACGGCGCCGGCGAGGCCGAACACCGAGAGCTTGATCAGGCCGGTTCCGAGCGAGATCATCGCATCGGTCGCGATCACGGCGGCGCCCTCGAGGCCTGCGGCCATCAGCAGCGAGAGCAGGATCACGCCGGAGCCCGAGGTGCCACCGACCAGCACGCCGTAGCCGACGGAGCCGGCGGCAAGGCCGCCGTCGCCGATCCGCACCTTTCGGCGGCGAAGCACGCGGCGCAGCGGCACGCTGAGGATCAGCATGGAGCCGATCACGAGCGCCGCGCCGGCGTTGGTGAGACGCGTATAGCCGTAGGCGCCGAGCGCGGTCGTCAGCGCCGCGCAGGCGAGCACGATCAACGCACGACGGCGGTCGGCGTAGCGCAAGTAAGCAACGGCGCGGCTGGAATTGGTGAAGAGTGCGGAGATCGCGATGATCGGCACCACGGGCTCGGCGCCCACCAGCGGCACCAGCACCAGCGGCATCAGGGCGCCGGTGCCGTAACCGGCGAGACCACCGATGATCGAAGCAAACAACGCCATCATTGCTACCAGCAGGAGCTGAAAGACCGAGATGTCGGCGAAGCCTGAGACGATGGTCAATTTCTCTCATCGCGGCTGATTCGTGCCGCAGCTTGATCGGCGATGGCAGCGAGTGCGGCTTCCTCTAAGGGAAAATCCGCCGCAAGCCAAGCGTCCTCGGCAAGCGTCAACACATGTCCGAGCGCGGGCCCTTCCGCCAGACCGCGCGCGATGAAATCGGCGGCCTTCAGCGGAAATTTCGGTGCGGTCCAGCGCTGCGGCAGTTCTGCGAGCGCGCGCCAGCGCATCGAGGTGACGTCGCCGCCGGCCCGCGCCCAGCCCAGCAACACGCGATCGTGATAGCGCTCGGGGCCGAGCCGATAGAGCAGCCGCCGCGCATTGGCCTCGTCCTTGGCGGCGAAACGCCACCAGCGGTGGCCCATCGAATCCAGTGCCTTGGTCTCGGCACTGGAGAGCCGCAAGCGCGCGGCAACGCGTTTGGCATCTTCGGTCACCGCGACCGTCAGCGCGGCCAGGCGCCGCGTGCTGCTGGCGGCGAGGCCGAGCTCGCGCTCGATCGCGATCATCGCCGACAGCGGCCCGGTATAGGCAACGCCGCCGATCAGCGCTTGCAGCAATCCGCCCTCGGCCATGGCCAGCGCGGCCGCGGATGCGCCGCCGGCCACCAGCAGTTTCAGCATCTCCATGCGCACCCGCTCGGCCGAGAGGCTGGCGAGGCCCGCACGCCCCCGGATGCAGGCGAGATAGCCGTCGCGGTCGGGATCGCCGGCACCGAAGGCGGCATGGATGCGGAAGAAGCGCAGGATGCGCAAATAATCCTCGGCGATGCGCTGGCCGGGATCGCCGATGAAGCGCACGCGACGCGCCCTGGCATCCGCGATGCCGCCGACATGGTCGTAGACGACGCCGCGCGCATCGACCGACAGGCCGTTCATGGTGAAATCGCGCCGCTCGGCGTCCTTGACCCAGTCGCGGCCGAACGCGACCTTGGCCTTGCGGCCGAAGGTTTCGGTGTCCTCGCGCAGCGTCGTGACTTCATAGGGGTGGCTGTCGATCACCAGCGTGACGGTGCCGTGATCGATGCCGGTCGGCACGCTCTTGATGCCGGCAGCCTTGGCGCGCCGGATCACCTCCTCCGGCCGCGCGGTGGTCGCGATGTCGATGTCGCCGGGCTGAAGACCGAGCAGCGCGTTGCGCACGGCGCCGCCGACCACCCGCGCCTCCTCGCCGTCGACATTGAGCAATTGCAGGACGCGCGCGGTCCCGCCTGCGGTGAGCCAGGGCGCATCGGCAAGAATCGGCGCAAGGTGCGGCTCCGCGCTCATCGTGCTGCCCCTATTTTTCCACGCCCGGCACCAGCCGGCCGTTCTCGATATGGGCGGGAACGTAGGTCGAATCCGGGGCGGCGCCGGAGAAATGCGCAAAGCCGATCAGCCCCGCAATCACCAGCACCAGCGCCGCCAGGACGAGGCGGGCGACGATGGTGACCGGCCAGGACGATCGCGCGAACAGGCCGGACCGCGTCGCGGCCAGGAACAGCGCGTAGACGGCAAAGGGAATGAGGAAGATTCCGATCTCGGTCAGAACCGGCCGGATCATGACGAATAGATCCGCTCATACAGCACACGCAGCATGCCCGCCGTCGCGCCCCAGATGTAGCGTTCCGCGAACGGCATCGCGTAGTAGAACCGCTCCATGCCGCGGAATTCCTTGCTATGCACCTGATGGTTCACCGGGTTCATCAGGAAGGATAGCGGCACCTCGAACGCATCATCAACCTCGGAATGGTTGATGGCGAGTTCGAAGCCGGGCCTGACCCTGGCGACCGTCGGCAGGATGCGGAAGCCGAAGGCGGTGCCGTAGAGATCGAGATAGCCGATCGGCTCGACGAAGTCTCTGGACAGCCCGACTTCCTCCTCGGCCTCGCGCAGCGCCGCATCCAGCGGCGAGGAATCGGTGGCGTCGATCTTGCCGCCGGGGAAAGCGATCTGGCCGGCATGGTCGTTGAGATGCGCCGAGCGCTGCGTCAAGAGGATGGTCGGCTCGGGATGATCGACCACCGCGATCAGGACCGCTGCGGGGCGTACCGGCTGCTCGCGCGCGACGATCTCGAGCATCTTGTCGGTGCCGGGATCGCCCGAGGCGGGAATGATGTTGGGATCGTAGAGGCCGAGTGGAACGTCGAAGCCGAGCTTTGCCTTCGAGCGGGCGAAGAAATCCGCCGCGCCGAACGCAACCGGATCGCTTTTCAGGATAGGCTTGTTCAAAGCGCGGCCCTCACCTCGTCCGCATCGGCCATGGCGAAGAATTCGCCTGATGATTCGACGCCGAACATCGGCTGGCCATCGACCATCCGCTCCTCGCCCATGTCAACCAGATCGTAATAGAGCGCCCTTGTGACCTTGGCCCAGAGCTCGGCCCGAACATGCAGATAAGGCGTCAGCCCGCCGTCTTTGGCCTGCTCGAAGCGCAGCCGGTGCGCGGCATCGCAGGTGACCCAGTCGTCGACATTGGTGCGGAAGCGCAGCACGCGATGGTTGCCTTCGCCGTCCTTCTGCATCTCAACCGCCATGAAGGGCGCATCGTCGACGCGGATGCCGACCTTCTCCACCGGCGTGACCAGGAAATGCTTGTCGCCCTCGCGCTTGAGGATGGTCGAAAACAGCCGGACCAGAGCAGGGCGCCCGATTGGCGTCCCCAAGTAGAACCAAGTACCATCGGAGGCGATTCGGATGTCGAGATCGCCGCAAAACGGCGGATTCCACAGATGCACCGGAGGCAGACCCCTCTTGGCGCCTTCGGCATTGGCAGCACTTTTGGCGGCGGCAGTCAGCCCCTCAAGACCGCGATCGGCGCTCTGCCCTTGGTTCGCCATGGTTTGCCCTGACTTTGTCCTCTGGCACGATTGGTGCAGGTCTAACTTGTACGTCTACGTTGTAATCGGGTGCGCGGTTCCACCCCGGATTAGTCCGGTGTGGGAGGTCGCCACTTCGTGATGCCCTACATAACCCGAAGCCGATAAGGTGGGGATAGGTTAATTCAACGAATACATGGCCTTCCTGCAAGTCTAGCATAGGCCCCATGAGTTGACGTGATGATCTGACGTGATGATCCGTGATGTGGTGACGTGACGACGCAAGCAAGCGGCGCGGCAGGCTGAAGGAGCTAAACGGATGGCGGAGAGTGTCGAGAAACTCGAGGACGGGATCGTTCGTTCGGCCGAGCAGGTGTCGAGCCAGATTCGCGCGGCGAAGGATGCGATCGCGTCCGTGATCTTCGGCCAGGATCGCGTGATCGAGAACACGCTGGTCACCATCCTCTCCGGCGGCCATGCGCTGCTGATCGGCGTGCCCGGCCTTGCCAAAACCAAGCTGGTCGAGACCCTGGGCGTGACGCTCGGTCTCGATGCCAAGCGCATCCAGTTCACGCCCGACCTGATGCCGTCGGACATTCTCGGCGCCGAAGTGCTCGACGAGAGCACCGCCGGCAGGCGCGCCTTCCGCTTCATCGCAGGTCCGGTGTTCGCGCAGCTCTTGATGGCCGACGAGATCAACCGCGCCAGCCCGCGCACGCAGTCGGCGCTGCTGCAGGCGATGCAGGAGCAGCACATCACCGTGGCCGGCGCGCGCCACGATCTGCCGAAGCCTTTCCACGTGCTGGCGACGCAAAACCCTCTGGAGCAGGAAGGCACCTATCCGCTGCCCGAAGCGCAGCTCGACCGCTTCCTGATGGAGATCGACGTCGACTATCCCGATCGCGACGCCGAACGCCGCATCCTGTTCGAGACCACCGGCGCCGAGGAAACGCTGGCGAGGGGTTCGATGACCGCGGACGCGCTGATCACGGCGCAGCGGCTGATCCGGCGCCTGCCGGTCGGCGATTCCGTGGTGGAAGCGATCCTGTCGCTGGTCCGCTCGGCCCGTCCCGGTCCGGACGCCGGCGAAGCCGGCAAGTTCATCGCCTGGGGCCCCGGCCCGCGCGCCAGCCAATCCTTGATGCTGGCCGTGCGCGCGCGCGCGCTGATCGACGGACGCCTGGCGCCGTCGATCGACGACGTGCTCGACCTCGCCGAGCCCGTGCTGAAGCACCGCATGGCGCTGACGTTCCAGGCGCGCGCCGAGGGCCGCACGATTCCGGACGTGATCCGGCAATTGAAGACACGGATCGGTTGATGGCAGCGGAGAACGGGCACACAGCGAAGGAGATCATCGCGATCCGACGTGCCGATGGCGAAAGCCGCACGCTCGCAGCTTCCTTGCCGCGCCTGGTGCTCGAGGCCCGCCGTATCGCCGCCAACGTCATCCACGGCCTGCACGGAAGGCGCCGCGCCGGCTCCGGCGAGAATTTCTGGCAATACCGCCGCTTTGTCTCCGGCGAGCCGGCGCAGAACGTGGACTGGCGCCGCTCGGCGCGCGACGACCATCTGTATGTCCGCGAGCTCGAATGGGAAGCCTCGCACACGGTGTGGATCTGGCCGGACCGCTCGCCGTCGATGGCGTTCGCCTCGAAGACCGCGCGCGAGTCCAAGCTCGAGCGCACGCTGATCGTCGCCTTCGCGCTGGCCGAGCTGCTGGTGTCCGGCGGCGAGCGCGTCGGCATTCCCGGCCTGATGGCGCCGACCGCGAGCCGCAGCGTGATCGACAAGATGGCGCAGGCGATGCTGCATGACGATGCCGACCGCCTCAGCCTGCCGCCGTCCTTTGTGCCGGCGGCGCTGGCCGAGATCATCGTGCTGTCGGATTTCTGGTCGCCGATCGCGGAGATCAAGACGACGCTCACAGGCCTCTCCGGCTCCGGCGCGCATGGCACCATGGTGCAAATCGTCGATCCCGCCGAAGAGTCGTTCCCCTATTCCGGCCGCGTCGAGTTCGTCGAGCCCGAAGGCTTCGGCGTGATCACCGCCGGCCGCGCCGAGAGCTGGGCGCAGGATTACACCGCGCGGCTCGCGCTGCACCGCGACCAGATCCGCGCCGAGACGAACAAGCTGGACTGGCTGTTCACCACGCACGCCACCGACCGCTCCGCCGCCGAGCTGCTGCTGTTCCTGCATGCCGGCATGCAGGTGAGCAAATCGGGCGCCCGCACCACGACGATCAAGGTGGGGCCGGCCGCATGATGGGACTGCCGCTCGCCTTCACTGAACCGCTGCTCCTGATCGGCCTCGTCAGCCTGCCCGTGCTGTGGTGGCTGCTGCGCGTGATGCCGCCGCGGCCGCGCCGCATCGAGTTTCCGCCGACGCGCCTGTTGTTCGACATCGCCCCGCGGGAGGAGACGCCCTCGCGGACGCCGTGGTGGCTGACCGCATTGCGTCTCCTGGCTGCGGCTCTGGTCATTTTCGCGGCTGCCGGCCCGATCTGGAATCCGCAAGTTGGCGCAGCCGACAGCAAGGCGCCGCTGATGATCATGCTCGACGACGGCTGGAGCGCCGCGTCGCACTGGGACGTCAGGATCAGGGCCGCCGACGAGCTGATCGCCAATGCCGAAAACGACCGCCGCGCCATCGCGCTGGTGCCGCTATCCGAGCCGAACCGCGACATCACCCTGATGCCGGCGGGCGCGGCGCGCGTCGCGCTGCGTCAGCTCGCGCCAAAGCCCTATTCGATCGACCGCGTCGAGACGCTGGCCGCGGTCGATCGCTTCCTGAAAGCCACCGGCGACTGCGAGATCGCCTGGCTGTCCGACGGCGTCGACACCGGCCGCGGCGAGGACTTCGTCGCTGGCCTCGGCAAGACCGTCGGCGATCGCAGCCTGACCATATTCGAAGGCGGCACCTCCTCACCGCTGGCGCTGGTCGCGGCCGAGAACGCCGCGGCGAAGATGACGGTGAAGGTGCTGCGCACCGACAGCGGCATCGCCATGGGCACCGTGCGCGCGCTGGACCAGAAGGCCTCGCCGATCGGAGAGGCCCGCTATACGTTCGGTCCGCAGGACAAGGAGACCGACGCGGCGTTCGATCTGCCGGTCGAGCTGCGCAACGACATCACGCGGCTCGAGATCTCGGGCGAGCGCTCCGCCGGCGCGGTGCAGCTGCTCGACAAGCGCTGGCGCCGCCGCGCCATCGGCATCGTCTCGGGGGCGACCAGCGAGACCGCGCAGCCGCTGCTGGCGCCGACCTTCTATCTCACCCGCGCGCTGGCGCCGTTCGCCGACGTCAGGCTCGCCGACAAGGGCTCGCCGCAGCAGGGCATCACACAATTTTTGGACCAGAAACTGCCGATGATCATCCTTGCTGATGTCGGCACCATCGCGCCGGAGCTGCGCGAGCGCCTCAATGCCTGGGTCGACCAGGGCGGCGTGCTGGTGCGCTTCGCCGGTCCCCGGCTGGCGCAGGCCGAGGACGACCTCGTGCCGGTCAAGCTGCGCAAGGGCGGCCGCACGCTCGGCGGCAGCCTGACCTGGGAGAAGCCGCAGCATCTTGCGACCTTCGCGGCCGACGGCCCGTTTGCCGGCGTCGCCGTTCCCAAGGACGTCACCGTGAGCCGCCAGGTGCTGGCCGAGCCCGATGCCGTGCTCGCCACCAAGAGCTGGGCCTCGCTGGAAGACGGCACGCCGCTGGTCACCGGCGAGCATCGCGGCAAGGGTCTCGTCAGCCTGTTCCACGTCAGCGCCGACATGCGCTGGTCGGATCTGCCGATGTCGGGCACCTTCGTCGAAATGCTGCGGCGGGTCGTCGACATGTCCGGCTACACGTCAAAGCCAGGCCCAGGCGTTGCCAGCGAAGCGACCACCGAGACGGTGGCGCCTCTGCACATCCTCGACGGTTTTGGCGCGTTCGGCCCGCCGCCGGCGACCGCAAAGCCGCTGCCCGCGGATTACCGCGACCGCGCCACGTCAGATCATCCGCCGGGCTTCTATGGCCCGGCCGAAGGACCGCTCGCCGTGAACACGCTTGCCAGCGCCGACCGCATCGCCGCGCTCAACACCGCGAGCCTGCGCGCCCGGCACGCCACCTACACCAATGCCGAGCCGCAGGATCTGCGCGGCTGGCTGCTGTCGACGGCGCTCGCGCTGTTCCTGGTCGACGCCATCATCGTCGCGGTGCTCGGCGGCGGGATCGCCGCGCTGCTGCGCCGCCGCGCCGCGCCCGCGATGATCGTGCTTGGCCTGCTGTTCGCCTCGCTCTCGCCCGCGCCGTCACACGCCGACAGCGCCGCGGACGATTTCGCGATGAAGGCGACGTCGCAGACCCGCCTCGCCTATGTCGTGACAGGCAATGCCGACGTCGATTCCATCGTCAGGGCCGGCATGTCCGGACTGACGCTGTTCCTGGCACAGCGCACCGCGCTCGAGGCCGGCGATCCCGTCGGCATCGACCCCGCGCGCGACGAGCTCGCCTTCTTCCCGCTGATCTATTGGCCGATCGTGCCGGGCGCGCCCAAGCCGCCGCAGGACGCCATCAACAAGATCGACGCCTACATGAAGCAGGGCGGCACCGTGCTGTTCGACACCCGCGACGCGATCGAAGCGCCACCCGGCGCCAACGGCGCCGCGCAGACCCCGGGTATGCAGACGCTGCGCGAGATCCTGTCGTCGCTCGACGTGCCCGAGCTCGAGCCGGTGCCGCGCGAGCACGTGCTGACCAAGACCTTCTACCTGCTGCGCGACTTCCCCGGCCGCTTCGTCACCGGCCAGACCTGGGTCGAGACCCTACCGCGCGACGAGGACGAGGACAGCGCGCAGCGGCCGGCGCGGGGCGGCGACGGCGTCTCGCCGATCATCATCACCTCGAACGACCTTGCCGGCGCCTGGGCCGTGCGGCCCGACGGCCAGGCCATGCTGCCGGTGACCGGCGGCGACACCCGCCAGCGCGAATTCGCCTACCGCGCCGGCGCCAACATCGTGATGTACACGCTGACCGGCAATTACAAGGCCGACCAGGTGCACGCTCCGGCGCTGATCGAACGGCTGGGGCAATAGGATCGCCATGAATTACGGCATCGCATTCACGCCGCTTGTCCCCACGATCGTGCTGTGGATCGCGCTCGCCGCGATCGTCGTCATCGCGCTCGTGCTGCTGGTTGCGCGCGCGCGCGGTGCCGCCGTGCGCGTGGCCGCGCTGGCGCTGTTCCTGCTCGCGCTCGCCAATCCCTCCTTCACCCGCGAGGACCGCGATCCCCTCACCTCGGTCGCGGCCGTCGTCGTCGACAAGAGCCCGAGCCAGAATTTCGGCAACCGCAATCGCGAGGCTGCGCAAGCGCAGGAAGCGCTGGTCGACGGCCTGAAGAAGATCAAGGGACTCGAAGTCCGCGTCGTCGAGGCCGGACAGGCCGATGGCGAGACCGACGGCACCAAGCTGTTCGGCGCCCTCGCCTCGGCCTTGTCGGACGTGCCGGTCGACCGCGTCGCCGGCGCGTTCCTGATCACCGACGGCCGCGTCCACGACATTCCGGCCAGCGCCACGGCGCTCGGCTTCCAGGCGCCGGTGCATGCGCTGATCACCGGCCAGAAGGACGAGCGCGACCGCCGCATCGCGATCACCGCGGCGCCGCGCTTCGGCATCGTCGGCCAGACCCAGACCATCAGCTACCGCCTCGACGACCAGGGCGTCACGGGCGAGCGCGCCAGGGTCACGATCCGCAGGGACGGCGAGGTCATCAACGAGCGCACGCTCTCGAGCGGCCAGGCCGCGAGCGTCGACGTCGACATCAAGCATGCCGGCCCGAACATCGTCGAGATCGAGGCCTCGCCGCTCGAGAGAGAGCTGACGCCGGTGAACAACCGCGCCGTCGTCGCCATCGACGGGGTGCGCGACAAGCTGCGCGTGCTGCTGGTCTCGGGCGAGCCGCATTCCGGCGAGCGGACCTGGCGCAATCTGCTCAAGTCCGACGCCAGCGTCGACCTCGTGCATTTCACCATTCTGCGTCCGCCGGAGAAGCAGGACGGCACGCCGATCAACGAATTGTCGCTGATCGCGTTTCCGACCCGCGAGCTGTTCCAGCAGAAGATCAACGAATTCCAGCTGATCATCTTCGATCGCTACGCCCGCCAGGGCGTGCTGCCGATCGCCTATTTCGACAACATCGCGCGCTATGTGCGCGGCGGCGGCGCGGTGCTGGTCTCGGCCGGCCCCGACTACGCCTCCAACACCAGCATCTGGCGCACGCCGCTGGATTCGGTGCTGCCGGCCGAACCGGTCGGCGTGACGGAAAAGCCGTTCTATGCGCACCTGTCCGACATCGGCAAACGCCACCCCGTCACGCGCGCCCTGGAGGGCTCCGCCAGCGAGCCGCCGCACTGGAGCCGTTTCTTCCGCACCGTCGACACCCGCAATTCCGTCAACCCGCCGGTGATGACCGGGGCGGACGGCAAGCCGCTTCTGTTCCTGTCGCGCTTCGGCGAGGGCCGCGTCGCGCTTCTGCTCTCCGACCACATCTGGCTGTGGGCGCGCGGCTATGAGGGCGGCGGCCCACATCTGGATCTGCTCAGGCGGATGTCGCACTGGCTGATGAAGCAGCCGGACCTCGACGAAGAGGCGCTGCGTCTGCAGGTGCAGGGCAAGAATCTCGTCGTGGTGCGTCAGACCATGGCGGACAGCGTCCAGCCGGTGAGCGTGACCTCGCCATCAGGCGTGTCGCAGGATCTGACGCTGAGCCCCGGCGATCCCGGCGAATGGCGCGCCAGCCTTCCCGCGAGCGAGCTCGGCCTGTGGCAGGCCACCGACGGCACGCTGAAGGCGCTGATCAATGTCGGCCCGACCAATCCGAAGGAGTTTTCGGAGGTCACCTCCACCATCGATACCTTGAAGCCGTTGACACAGGCGACCGGCGGCAACGCAGTGCGGGTGGCCAGCGGCGCCGATGTCGAGCTGCCGCGCATCCTGCCGGTGCGCTCGGCCAGCGTCTTTGCCGGCGACGGCTGGATGGGCGTCAGAATGCGCGACGCCAGCGTCGTGAAGGGCGTCGGCGTGCTGCCGATCTTCGCCGGCCTGATCGGGCTGTTGCTGCTGCTCGGCGCGTTTGCTGCGACCTGGGTCCGCGAGGGGCGGTGAGCTCCTGCAGACGTGGTAGATTGAAATCGAATTGAGTTCAGCCAACTGCGACGCTCTCTCCGTTCCCTCCCCCTTGTGGGGAGGGAACATACCTCCGCTGACGCGCAACAGGCGCTAGTTGCCCGAACGACACATCGTGTTATCCGCCGCCTCCCAACAGCTCGCCTGCGGTTGACATCCGTTACCGCTTCCTGTGATGTTACATTATAACATCGCGGCGCCCAGGCTGGCGCCTCGCGATGTGGGGGTAGCTTTTTCCAGATGAACTGGTTCCGGTCGAATATCAGGCACGGCGCCCGGCTCGCGTTGTTCGCGATGCTGGTGCAGTTCGCGCTGACGTTCGGGCATAGCCACTGGTTCGCGCAGGCCGCGCCGCTCACCCAATCCTCGCTCCAGCAGACCGACGGCGCCAACGGCGTTGCTGCGATCGACCGCGCCGCGGTCCAGAAGCAATCGCCTGCCGCTCCCGACCGTGAGCATCCGGGCGAGGACAATTGCGCGATCTGCGCCGTCGTCGCGATGGCGGGCACCGTCATATCGGCAACGCCGCCCCTGCTGCAGCTGCCACAGGCGATCGAGCTGCTCCACCGCACCACCGATGCCGAGTTTCTCCATCTGAAATCGGCCGGCACGGCGTTCCAGCCCCGCGCCCCTCCCACGTCCTGACTCCAGACATCGCTTGATCACGCCCGGGCTCGCCGCGCATCGGCAAATGCCCGGGAGACGTTGAAGTCGAATTCCGTCGCGCCGCGACGGCAGGCCGCCTCCGATCAGCAAACCATCATGCGGACGGCGCCTGACTGGAATCAGGACCATGTCATTTCAATCGCGACGCGCGCAGCGTCTTGGCGGAGCAAGCCTGCTCCTGCTCGGCGCCGCCGCCACGCCCGCTTTCGCCCAAACGCCTGCGCAAGACAAATCGTCGACCGAGATCCCCGCCGTCACCGTGACGGCGCCGAGCCCCATCGTGCGCAGAGTGGTGCCGACCCGCAGCCCGGTCCGTGTCGCACGCACCGGTCGGGCGCCCAGCCACGAACGCACGGCGGACGCCGCGCCGGCAGCTTCCGCGCCCGCCGCGCCCCAGCAGGGCGTGCTGCCTGTCGTGACCAACCAGTTCGCGACGGTCACGGTGGTGCCGAACGAGGAGATCCGCCGCGAGGGCGGCGGCCAGCTCGGCGATCTCCTGTTCTCCAAGCCGGGCATCACCGGCTCGAGCTTCGCGCCCGGCGCCTCCAGCCGGCCGATCATCCGGGGTCTCGACGTCAACCGCGTCGGCATCGTCGAGAACGGCACCAATTCGAGCGGCGCCTCCGACCTCGGCGAGGACCATTTCGTCCCGATCGATCCGCTGGCGACCAACCAGATCGAAGTGGTGCGCGGGCCTGCCGCGCTGCGCTACGGCTCAACCTCGATCGGCGGTGTCGTCAGCGCGACCAACAACCGGATTCCGGATGCGCTGCCGTCCTGCGCTCCGTCATTCCAGGCTTACGGCCTGCCGACCAAGGCGCCGCTCGCGACCGCCGCGACATCGCCTTGCGTCACCGCCGAGACGCGCACGGCGTTCTCTTCGGTCGATCGCGGCGTCGAAAGCGGCGTGCTGCTCGACACCGGCGGCGGAAATTTTGCGTTTCATGCCGACGCCTATGGCCGCACGACCTCGGACTATTCCATTCCGGGCTATCCTTATCTGAACGATCAATCGCGCCCGGTGAACGGCCGCCAGCCCAACTCGGCGACGCGCTCGGATGGCGCCTCGATCGGCGGCTCCTACTTCTTCCAGGGCGGCTATATCGGCGCATCGATCACGCAGAACGATTCGCTCTACCACATCCCCGGCATCGACGGCGCCGACCACAAGACGCGGATCGACGGCCACCAGACCAAGATCAACGTCAAGGGCGAATATCATCCCGACGCCGCCGCGATCGACACCGTCCGCTTCTGGGCCGGTGCGACCGACTACCGGCACAACGAGATCGGACTTGCCGATCCTGCCGACCTCAACAGCGACGGCATCAGGCAGACCTTCACCAACAAGGAGCAGGAGATCCGCACCGAGGTGCAGCTGATGCCGTTCAATGCGCGCTTTGCCGAAGTGACGACAGCGCTGGGCTTCCAGGTCGGACATCAGGAATTGAGCGCGCCGAGCCCGGACAATCCCGGCACGCTGTTCAACGGCCTGTGGGATCCGAACAACAGCACGCGCGTCGCGGGCTACGCCTTCAACGAGTTCAAGTTCACCGAGGCGACGCGGGCGCAGATCGCCGGCCGTATCGAGCATGTCGAGCTGCACGGCACGACGCCGGACTTCCCGGCCGATTATCTGCCCGACGGCACGCCGCAGGCGGCGATCGCGCGCAATCCGTCCTTCACGCCCAAGAGCGGCAGCATCGGCCTGCTGCAGGATCTGCCGGGCGGCATGGTCGGCAGCATCACCGCGCAGTATGTCGAACGCGCGCCGAAGGCGGCCGAGCTGTTTTCACGCGGCGGCCATGACGCGACCGCGACCTTCGACATCGGCAATCCCAACCTCACCATCGAAACCGCAAAATCGGTCGAGCTCGGCGTGCGCAGGGCGACGGGGCCGTTCCGCTTCGAGGCGACGGTCTACTACACGCATTTCGACAATTTCATCTATCGCCGCCTCACCGGCGTGTCCTGCGATGACGACTTTGCCTCCTGCGGCTCGCCGGGCGCCGAGCTGAACCAGGCGGTCTACTCGCAGCGCAATGCCAATTTCCGCGGCGGCGAATTCCAGTCGCAGCTCGACGTCGGCGCGTTCCAGGGTGGCATCTGGGGTATCGAGAATCAGCTCGACTTCGTCCGCGCCACCTTCAGCGACGGCACCAACGTGCCGCGCATTCCCCCCATGCGAATGGGCGGCGGCGTGTTCTGGCGCGATGACAACTGGCTGATGCGCGTCAACCTCTTGCACGCCTTCGCGCAGAACAACGTCGCATTGATCGCGGAGACGCCGACGGCGGGCTACAATCTGTTGAAGGCCGAGATCAGCTACAAGACCAAGCTCGACCGCAACTGGTTCGGCGCGCGCGAGATGATGGCTGGCATCGTCGGCAACAATTTGCTCAACGAGAACATCCGCAACTCCGTGTCCTACACCAAGGACGAGGTGTTGATGCCCGGCATCGGCGTGCGCGCATTCGCGAACTTCAAGTTCTGATCCTGGGTGCGTCGGGGCCAGGGGGCCCCGGCACACCGGCTATCTCACCCCGTCATTGCGGAGCCGCTGTCGTCTCGTAGTGCACAGAGTCGTAGCCCGAACTACTTCCGCGCCTTGCTCCAGTCGGGGCCGACCGGGCCCGACACGCCTTCGAAGGCGCCGTCGACGAGCTCGAACACCAGGATGCGGGCGGCGTCGACCGGGCCGGGCATGGTGACGCGGCCCTTCGGGACCGGCTTGAAGCCGACGCGGCTGTAATAGGGCTCGTCGCCGACCAGCAGCACCAGGCGGTGACCTTTCGCCTTCGCGTCCTTTAGCGCGCGCTCCATCAACAGCCGGCCGACACCGCGGCCGCGGAACGGCGGCTCGACCGTGAGCGGGCCGAGCAGCAGCGCCGGCGTCTCGCCGACCAGCACCGGCAATTGCCTGACCGAGCCGACCAGCAGCGTGCCGATACGGGCGGTAAAGGACAATTCGAGCACATGGTCGACGTGCTCGCGGATCCGGTAGGCGCTGAGCACGAAGCGGCCGGGACCGAAGGTCCGTTCGTGCAGCCGCTCGATCGACTGGGCGTCGCCGGCGGCCTCGGGGAGGATGGTCAGTGAGAGATCGGTCATGTCAATTCGCGGGATAGCACCTGAACGCAGCGCGGTCCATCGGACAGCGACGGCGCTCAGCTCCTTTTCAAGGTCGGCTGGGAGAGGTGTTCTGAAACCCTCGGCTTGCATTCGTTCAACTGCAACTCCTGATGCACTAGCAAAAGCCGCCCTCAGCGCCACGTCGCAATCGGGGGCTTGCCGTCCAGCACTTCCGCGATCCGCAGCCGCGTCCCCCGCGTGGTGCCCTCGGGCAGGGCCGCGACCGCGAAGAACCCGCACTCGACGATCTCGCGGTTGGGCTCGGGCAAACCGTCCTGCCTGAACTGCCTGACGACGTAGACCGCGACGTGGTCGCGGCGGGAAACGTGGCTGTTGAGGAAGATGCCGTGCAGCACGGCCTCGCCGGTGAGGTCGATGTCGCCCTCCTCCTTGAGCTCGCGCCGCATCGCCTGCTCCATGGTCTCGCCGTGGTCGACGCCGCCGCCGGGCAGGTACCAGCCGCTGACGTAGCTGTGCCTGACCAGAAACACCCGATTCTCGGCATCCAGCACCACGGCGCGGACGCCGAGCGTCATGCCGCGGACAACGAGGAAATAAGCGTGGAAGACTCGCCGCAGCAGCGGCTCGAATTTTCGTCGAATGCGGTCCAGATCCCCCATCAGGCTTCCTTGAGGCCGCTGTCCCGGCCCCGCTTGCACAGTCCCCGCGACCTTGCCATTACAACGTAGCAATAGCGAGGCAATCGCACGCCATGACTCCCAACACGCTGGCCCCCTTCACGCTCGCCCATCTGTCCGATCCGCATCTAGCGCCCTTGCCGAAGCCGCGGCTGATCGAGCTCGCCGGCAAGCGCGTGCTCGGCTACGTCAACTGGACGCGCAACCGCCACAAGTATCAGCGCCGCGAAGTGCTCGATGCGCTGGTCGCCGACATGAAGGCGCAGGCGCCCGACCACATCGCGGTGACGGGCGATCTCGTCAACCTCGCGCTGGAAGCCGAGTTCGCCCCTGCCCTCGCCTGGCTCGAGGGCGTCGGCCCGCCCGACCGCGTCACCACGATTCCCGGCAATCACGACGCCTATGTCCGCGCCACCTCGCATCGCTTCGGCGAGACGTTTGCGCCTTATCTTGCGGGCGACGACGGCGGCATCGGCTTTCCATCCGTGCGCCGTCGCGGGCCGCTCGCGCTGATCAGCCTGTCTACGGCGGTGCCGACCCTGCCACTGATGGCGACGGGCACGCTCGGGCGCGATCAGCTCGACTCTCTTGCAGCAATGCTCGAACGGCTCGCGGCCGAGGACGTCTTCCGCGTGCTGCTGGTGCACCATCCCTTGAAGTCCGATGCGCGGCAGAAACGGATGACAGATTCGGCCGCACTGCTGGCGCTGCTCAAGCGCCACGGCGTCGAGCTGATCCTGCACGGGCACGACCACATTCATTCGACGATGTGGTTCGAGGGCCCCAACGGCAACATTCCCGCGCTCGGCGTGCCCTCGGCCTCGGCGCTCGCGCACGGGCGCTACCCGGCGGCGGCCTATAATCTTTTCAGAATCGAGAAGGACAATGCCGGCTGGCGCTGCGAACAGACGGTGCGGAGCCTCGGGGCGGGATTTCAGATTGGGCAGATCAAGCATGTAAGGTTGATCTAGTTCGATGTCATTCCGGGGCGCGCGATGCGCGAGCCCGGAATCCATCGGGCCGCAGAATTGGTGGATGAATGGATTCCGGGCTCGCGCCTTTGGCGCGCCCCGGAATGACGGCGGAGAATACCTCACCAGCTCCGCAAGGCCGCCAGCAGGGCGAGGCCGAACAAAGCGGCGGCGCCGAGCACGAAGCCGAACACGAACGGCCACACGCGCGAGCGGCGCGGCGGCGGCGGCGCGACTTCGGGCTTCGGTTCGGGCGGGACCACCATCGCATGCTCGCGCTCGACCATACGGCGCGCGACATAATCGGTGACGGCCTCGACGATCACAGCGGTGTCGTGCGATTCGGCCAGCACGATGCGGCCAAAGCGGGTGTCCTGAACGAAACGGTACATCCGCTTGTCGCGCCCCATCACGATGTGGGCGACGACGTCGATCCAGAGTCTGGGCGTATCGCCCTGGCTGATGCCGCGGTCGAACAGATCGATCTTATCCGGCACCTGCGCGAACAGGGGATCGAGCGCGTCGTTGAGGATCTCGAGCCGCGCCACCTCGGCGTCCCTGAGATCGACGACGACGCCGGTCCGGTCGGCCGCCTCGATCCGCGCGCGCAGCAGCGCATCGCGCAGCCGCACCGGGCGTGGCTGGCCGGGATGGGTCCCGCTGGTTTCGGGCTCTGACATTGTCGGCCTCGTCCTCGACTTTCCTCCATTAACCTATCAGCAACCACGAGGCCCGCAAAGGGTCCATAATTCCAGATACTTACGGCACCCACAGGCGATTGACCTGTGCCAAAAACAGACGATCCCACCCAGGCAGAGCCTGGATGGGACCATCCGTCCTTGGACGTCTTCTTAATTCAGGTCGGCAGCCAGGCCCTTAGGCCGAGACGCGCGACGGCTCTTCCACGATGGAGAAGCGGACGCCGGCCTTGTGGCGGTTCTCTTCCGAGACCGTGCGCCAGGCATCCTCGGCCTCCTTGCGGGTCTTGAACGGACCCTGCACCTGGGCCGAGCCTTCCACGAGCTTGTGGAAGTTCATCGAACCGAACTCGCCGCCGATCACCCAGAAATTGCTGCCTTTGGTCATTGTCAGTTCTCCTGTCCAATAGCGTGCTGCGTTAGCCGAACTGGTTCATCGTGTTATGGGCGCCGCCCGCCTTCAGGGCAGCCTCGCCGGCGAAGTATTCCTTGTGGTCGTCGCCGATGTCGGAGCCGGCCATGTTCTGATGCTTGGCGCAGGCGATGCCCTGACGGATCTCCTGGCGCTGGACGTTCTTGACGTAGCCGAGCATGCCCTGGTCGCCGAAATATTCCTTCGCCAGATTGTCGGTCGAGAGCGCCGCCGTGTGATAGGTCGGCAACGTGATCAGGTGATGGAAGATGCCGGCGCGCTTGGCCGAATCCGCCTGGAAGGTACGGATGCGCTCGTCGGCTTCCTGCGCCAGCGGCGTATCGTCGTATTCCGGCTTCATCAGCTCGGCACGGTTGTACTTGCTGACGTCCTTGCCGGCTTCCTTCATCGCGTCGTAGACCTGCCAACGGAAGTTCAGCGTCCAGTTGAAGGACGGCGAGTTGTTGTAGGCCAGCTTGGCGTTCGGGACGACCTTGCGGATACGATCGACCATCTTGGCGATCTGCTCGATATGCGGCTTCTCGGTCTCGATCCAGAGCAGGTCGGCGCCGTTCTGCAGCGAGGTGATGCTGTCGAGCACGCAGCGGTCTTCGCCAGTGCCGGGACGGAACTGGTAGAGGTTCGAAGGCAGCCGCTTCGGCCGCATCATCTTGCCGTTGCGGTTGATGATGACGTCGCCATTGCGGGCGTTCTCCGCGGTGATTTCCTCGCAGTCGAGGAAGCTGTTGTACTGGTCGCCGATGTCACCGGGCTTGTGGCTGACCGCGATCTGCTGCGTCAGGCCGGCGCCGAGCGAGTCGGTGCGGGTCACGATGACGCCGTCTTCGACGCCGAGCTCGAGGAAGGCATGGCGGCAGGCGCGGATCTTCGCGATGAACACTTCGTGCGGCACGGTGACCTTGCCGTCCTGGTGACCGCACTGCTTCTCGTCGGAGACCTGATTCTCGATCTGCAGCGCGCAGGCGCCCGCTTCGATCATCTTCTTGGCGAGCAGATAGGTCGCCTCGGCGTTGCCGAAGCCGGCGTCGATGTCGGCGATGACGGGCACGACGTGGGTCTGGAAGCCGTCGATCTTCGCGATCAGCTCCTTCTCGCGGGTCTTGTCGCCTTCCTTGCGCGCCTTGTCGAGGAGGCGGAAGATGTCGTTGAGCTCACGCGAGTCGGCCTGGCGCAGGAAGGTATAGAGCTCCTCGATCAGCGCCGGCACCGAAGTCTTCTCGTGCATCGACTGGTCGGGCAGCGGACCGAACTCGGAGCGCAGCGCCGCGATCATCCAGCCCGAGAGATACAGATAGGTGCGATCGGTCTTGCCGCCGAAGTGCTTCTTGACCGAGATCAGCTTCTGCTGGGCGATGAAGCCGTGCCAGCAGCCCAGCGACTGGGTGTACTTGGTCGGGTCGTTGTCATAGGCGGCCATGTCGGCGCGCATCAGGGCCGCCGTGTAACGGGCGACGTCGAGGCCGGTCCTGAAGCGGTTCTGCAGGCGCATGCGTGCGACGGCCTCGGCCGACACCCCGTTCCAGGTCGGCTGGGTCTCGAGGAGCGCCTTCGCTGCGTCGATCTCGCTCTGATACGAGGCCGGCGCCTGGAAAGTGCTGATGCCACGGGGCTGGTAGTTCATTTGCCTGATCCTTTCGCTGACGATGGCGATGGCGTGCCATCGACATTCTTGACAGTGCATTGCGAGATGCGTGTCAGGAGCTAAACGCGAAAACAGAAACTTCGTATAGATGGCTTGTTTTTTATTGGTGATGTCATGTAACATAAGAACATGTAATAGATGTTATTTTGTAAAGTTTGTAAAATTTTAGGTCAACTGAACTGTCCTTAATGCGCACGGAGCCCTGAGAAATGCCCGCCAATTCCGGCAAGAAACTCTTCGTCGGCCCGCGGTTCCGCAGGATTCGGCAGCAATTGGGGCTGTCCCAGACCCAGATCGCCGAAGGCCTCGGGATCTCGCCGAGCTACGTCAACCTGATCGAGCGGAACCAGCGCCCGGTGACGGCTCAGATCCTGCTGCGGCTGGCCGAGACCTATGATCTCGACCTGCGCGACCTCGCCACCGCCGACGAGGACCGCTTCTTCGCCGAGCTGAACGAGATCTTCTCCGATCCGCTGTTCCGCCAGATCGACGTTCCCAAGCAGGAGCTGCGCGACCTCGCCGAGCTCTGCCCCGGCGTCACCCATGCGCTGCAGCGGCTCTACGCCGCCTATACCGAGGCCCGTCAGGGCGAGACGCTGGCGGCGGCGCAGATGGCCGACCGCGACGTCGGCACGCGCTATGAGGCCAATCCGGTCGAGCGCGTGCGCGAGCTGATCGAGGCCAACCGCAACTATTTTCCGGAGCTTGAGCAGGCCGCGGAAGCTCTTCGCGATGAGTTGAACGTCCCTGCCGAGGGACTCTATGCGGCGCTCGCGGCGCGGCTGCGCGAAAAGCACTCGATCCAGACCCGCGTCATGCCGGTCGACGTGATGCGCGAGACGCTGCGGCGTTTCGATCGCCATCGCCGCCAGTTGCTGATCTCCGAGCTGGTCGATCCGCCCGGCCGCGCCTTCCAGCTCGCCTTCCAGCTCGGCCTCGGCGAATGTGCGCAGCATCTGGAGACCATCATCGGCCGTGCCGGACCGCTCGACGACGCGCCGCGCCGCCTGTTCCGCATCACGCTCGGCAACTATTTTGCGGCGGCCGTGATGATGCCCTACCCCGCGTTCCTCGCCGCGGCCGAAGCCCTGAATTACGACATCCACGTGCTGGCGCAGCGCTTCAATTCCGGCTTCGAGCAGGTCTGCCATCGCCTCACCACTTTGCAGCGGCCGAACGCGCGCGGCATTCCGTTCTTCCTCTTGCGCGTCGACAATGCCGGCAACGTCTCGAAGCGCTTCTCCTCCGGCACCTTCCCGTTCTCGAAGTTCGGCGGCACCTGCCCCCTGTGGAACGTGCACTCGACCTTCGACACGCCGGATCGCCTGCTCAAGCAGGTGATCGAGCTGTCCGACGGCACGCGCTATTTCTCGATCGCCCAGATGGTGCGCCGCCCCGTCGCGCCGCACCCGCTGCCGCAACCCCGCTTCGCCATCGGCCTCGGCTGCGAGATCCGTCACGCCGCGCGCCTGACCTACGCCGCCGGCATGGACCTCGAGAAGACGGAAGGAACGCCGATCGGCGTCAATTGCCGCCTGTGCGAGCGCGAAAACTGCGCCCAGCGCGCCGAGCCGCCGATCACGCGCACGCTCATCCTGGACGAGACGACGCGGCGGGTGTCGAGCTTCGCGTTCTCGAATGCGCGGGAGTTGTGAGGGGGCGGCTGCGTGTTAGGCGTGAGGTGCAGTTCACAACGTCAGTGTCGTCCCGGCCTTCGCCGGGACGACATGGGGAGATAGCTCGCGCTGACCTCACGCCAGCGTATGCACGATCACCGGCCCCGCAGCCGCGCTCGCATGGCCTGCAAGCAACGGCCCCAGATCCTTCTCGATCCAGGCGATCGCGCGCCGGTTCGCCTCCTCCGCCTGCTCGAACTTGTCGAAGATCGAGATCGCGGTCACCGTGTCGTCGCCGGCATAGACGACGTAATAGGCGCGGAAACCGTCGACGTCGCTGATGATCGGAACGGCGCCGTCCTTGATGCGGCGCGCCAGCTCTTCCGCGCTCCCGCTTTTCGCCTTGGCCTGACGGATGGCGGCATACATGGCATCCTCCTTCTGGCTGTCTCAAGCTTGGTGCTGTCAATCTACACCCGATAGCCAACCCCGTCATCCTGAGGCGCTCACCATGGGGCGCAGAGCGCTCCATGGTGAGCCTCGAAGGATGAATCGGCCCGGCAGCATCCCGGCCGTTCATCCTTCGAGGCTCGGCTGGCGATGCGTTCGCATCGCCCAGCCTCACGCCTCTGGATGACGGGGAAGCAGCTTACCGGCCTTTCCGAGAGTCCAGTTCGAGCCGGCTTCCTTGGTTAACCCGTCGCTAATCTGCCTCCGCGATCTGCAACCAAGGATTAAGCACGCCTCAACATCAGTGCCTTAGTCTTGCCCCACTCACTTTTCGCAAACAACGGTGGCCTATTCTGCCGGGCGAAGTGACATCAGGGGGTTCATCATGCGCATTGCGTTGCTGCTGACCGCAACCATTGTCGGCGCGCTCTTCGCCAATCCATCCCAAGCCGGATCGCTCGATGCCGATGCAGCACAGTCGCTGCCGCCGGGCTTCCAGAGCTACCGCGGCTACATGTTCGACCTGTCGGAGAACTCCGATCGCAAGGATGTCGACAAGCTCACCGACAATCTGAAGAGCCAGATCGACGCGGTCGAGGCGGCCGGCCTGTCGCCGCGCGTGCTGCGCTTCTTCCGCACCGTGCCGATCATCGCCAGCGAGCTCGCCTGCCTCGACGAAGGTGCCGCCACCGCCTGCTACGGCCGCGTCGCTCCCAACGTCGAACGCCGCGTGCCGCGGACGCTGACGGTCTGGGACCACGACAAGCAGCGCTGGACCAATCCGAACGCCGTCGACCTCGCGGTCGATTCGGGCCTCGGTGTGATCATGCTGCGCCCGGACATGATGCGCTACGAAAAGGAAGCCGTGCTGCTGCACGAGCTCCTGCACGCCTATCACGCGCGGCTGTTGCCGGACGGCTACGCCAACAAGGGCGTGATCGCCTACTTCGCCCTTGCCAAGTCCAAGGACTTGCTCCCCAAGGAATCCTATGCGTTGAAGAATCCCATGGAATTCTTTGCCGTGACCGCCAGCATCTTCCTGGCCGGAAAGAGCGAATTCCACGATCCGAAGTCGCGCGAGACGCTCAAGGAGAAGATGCCGGACTATTACAAATACCTGGTCGGCGTGTTCGGCTTCGACCCGGAGCCGGCGGCGGCAAACGGCCCGGTCGCCTCGCTGAAGTGAGGCGAACGTAGAGCTGCCTTGGCCAAATCAGCCAAAGAGCCGCGCGAAATGCGCGGCTTTTTTGTTTTGCAGACCGGAAGCTGCGGATGACGCCCAGGCGGGAATTGCCAAGGCGGGGCCCGATCTGCATAGTCCCGCCCGCATCGATACCGTTTTCGAAGAGGATAGAACAACATGGCGGACGCCGACCTGGATGTCGTGATCCGGCAACTGGCCAGACAACTGCATACGGGCCTGATGACCCGCGCCAAAGAGCGGCGGGATCGCTTCAACGGCCTGGCGGCCAAGGCCAAGGGCAAGGAGACCGGCGACCGCTTCAAGATGATGGCCAAGGCCACCATGGAGCAGGCCACCGCCGCCGCCAAGCGCCTGCAGATGTCCGCCGACAACGTCGCCGACAGCTACGCGCGTGCAATGCGAATCGCCGCCAGCACTCCGGTTGCGGTGAAGGTCGAGAAGCAGGCGAAGGAAAAGCCGGCAAAGAAGGCCGCGAAGGCAAAGAAGGCCAAAGCCAAGAAGGCGAAGTAGGCGGATGAGAAGTATCCCTCCGCACAATCAGCGCCGTAGCAACCATTAAAGC
>NZ_BTIR01000020.1:0-150123 GCF_036247985.1 Bradyrhizobium sp. TM239
TCGCCATCAGGCCGCTCAACTGCGACGGCCAATACGGCGTCTTCTTTGCCAGCTGGCAGGTCGCATCTATCGACTTGACCAATGGCCAACCTGTCAGTGATGTGTCCGAACAGGCGTCAGCTATGTCTCCGGTCTAAACATCAAGCCGGGCGATGACAGTTGAGGGTGGAGCGCGGGCCACGGCGGAAGTGCAATCGGGTGGGCAAAGGCGCGCCAGCGCCGTGCCCACGATCTGTCCTTGATTGAGAAGAAGCCGTGGGCACGCTTCCGCCTTCGCTCTTCGAGCTACGGCGGACAAGTCGCTTTGCCTACCCTACGAAACCGGGCGACGCCGATAGCGCGTCGCCTACTCCGCCAGCCGCTGCTGCAGCCTTGCCTTCACGATCCCGTCGCGCGCCAGCTGATCGGCACGCTCGTTCTCGGGGTGGCCGGCATGGCCCTTGACCCAGTGCCAGCGGACCTCGTGCTGCTTCAGCGCGGCATCGAGCCGCTGCCATAGCTCGACGTTCTTCACCGGCTTCTTGTCGGCGGTGCGCCAGCCATTGCGCTTCCAGCCATGAATCCAGCCGGTGATGCCCTGCCGGACATACTGGCTGTCGGTGTAGAGATCGACCGTGCACGGCTTCTTCAGCGCTTCGAGCGCCGAGATCGCCGCCATCAGCTCCATCTGGTTGTTGGTGGTGTGGCGCTCGCCGCCGTTCAGCTCTTTTTCCTTGTCGCCGAACTTCAGGATCGCGCCCCAGCCGCCCGGCCCGGGATTTCCCGAGCAGGCGCCATCGGTATAGATCGTGACATTGGGAAGCTCGCTCACGCGACCAATCCTGACGGCATCAGCCCGTAATCGCGTACGCTCGTCACGCTCTGGTGGAAGCGCAGCTTGCGGACATATTCCTGCGGATCCTTCGGCTTGACCAGCGCGCCTTCGGGCACGTTGAGCCAGTCGACCAGCCGCGTCAGCAGGAAGCGGATCGCAGCACCCCGCGCCAGCAGCGGCAGCGCCGCCTCCTCGGCCTCACTCAGCTTGCGCACGCGGCCATAGGCATTGAGGAAGGCGCGCGCCTTGGTGACGTTGAAGGAATGATCCGGCTCGAAGCACCACGCGTTGAGGCAGATCGCGACGTCATAGGCCAGCATGTCGTTGCAGGCGAAGGTGAAGTCGATGATTCCCGAGAGCTGGTCGCCGAGGAAGAAGACGTTGTCGTTGAAGAGGTCGGCGTGGATCACGCCCTCCGGCAGATTGCTCGGCCAGATCCCGCTCGAGAGATAGTCGAGCTCGGCCGCCAGGAACGCGCGCAGGCCCGGCTGCACCTCGTCGGCACGGCTTGACGCCGCATCGAACAGCGGCCGCCAGCCCGCGACCGACAGCGCATTGGCGCGCTTGATCGCAAAATTCGCGCCGGCCAGATGCATCTTCGCCAGCGCCGCACCGACGCCGGCGCAATGAGCCACGTTCGGCTTGCGCGGCCACATGCCTTCGAGAAAGGTGATGATCGCCGCGGGACGCCCCGACAGCTCGCGCAACGCCTCGCCGTCTCTTCCCTTCACCGGCAGTGGGCAGTTGATGCCGTGCTCGGCCAGATGCGTCATCAGGGCGAGGAAGAACGGCAGGTCGTTCTTCGCCACACGCTTCTCGTAGAGCGTGAGGATGAACGAGCCCTCGGTCGTATGCAGCAGGAAGTTGGTGTTCTCGACGCCCTCGGCGATGCCCTTGTAGGAGAGCAATTCGCCGAGATCGTATTGTTTCAGGAAATCCGCAAGCTCGTCGGCGGCAACGTCGGTGTAGACCGCCATAAAAGTCTACTCGGCGGCGGCTTCAGGGCGCACCTGACGCGGCAGCGGGAAGAACTCGTTCTCCTCCGCGGCCGAGACCGTCTCCACATGCAGCGTGAAGCGCTCGGCGAAGGCGTCCATGATCTCCTCGACGATCACTTCCGGCGCGGAGGCGCCCGCGGTGATGCCGAGGCTCGAAATGTTGCCGAACTTGTCCCAGTCGAGGTCGGTGGCGCGCTGCGCCAGCACCGCGATCCGGCAGCCCTCGCGCTCGGCGACCTCGCGCAGGCGCTGCGAGTTCGACGAATTGGGGGCACCGACGACGATGAGCGCGTCGACCACCGGCGCCACCTTCTTCACCGCGAGCTGGCGGTTGGTGGTGGCGTAGCAGATGTCTTCCTTGTGCGGCCCGTTGATGTTCGGGAAGCGCTCCTTCAGCAGCGCCACGATCTCCGCGGTGTCGTCGATCGACAGCGTGGTCTGGGTCACGAAGGCGAGGTTGTTGGGGTCCTGCGGACTGATCGTCTTGGCGTCCTCGGCGGTCTCGATCAGGGTCACGGCACCGGTCGGAAGCTGGCCGAGCGTGCCGACCACCTCGGGGTGATGGGAGTGGCCGATCAGGAAGATCTCGCGGCCACGCTTGAAGTGGATCGCCGCCTCGCGGTGCACCTTGGTCACCAGCGGGCAGGTCGCATCCAGCGAGAACAGATTGCGGGACTGGGCGTCGGCCGGAACCGATTTCGGCACGCCGTGGGCCGAGAACACCACCGGCGCGCTGGTGTTTTCCGGGATTTCGGCGAGCTCCTCGACGAAGATGGCGCCCTTCTTTTTCAACCCGTCGACGACATATTTGTTGTGCACAATCTCATGGCGAACATAGACGGGGGCGCCGTACTTATCGAGCGCGCGTTCCACGGTGTCGATCGCCCGGACCACCCCGGCGCAGAAGCCACGGGGAGAACAAAGCACGATCTTGAGGTCTGGTTTGGCTGACATTGAGCGATCTCGGGACCGAATCACCTCGCCAAATGGGCGGGAAGCGGTCGATGGATGGAATAGGGCTTGGGTACGGGCTTACAGGGAATTGGGCCCCCTTTCGGGCGCTGTCAAGGCACTATCTATAGCAGAACCATTGCGTGGCTACCCCCTCCGGGCTTATATAGCGCGAATTCCCAGTCATCGCTGATGACCACCGGTTTCGCCTCCAGAGGGGTGGGCGAAGCACAAAGGAGATTTGCCATGAGCAACGCACCTCTGATGCCCAAGGCGACCGCCGTCTGGCTGCTCGACAACACCGCGCTGACCTTCGACCAGGTCGCCGATTTCACCAAGATGCACCCCCTCGAGGTGCGCGCGATCGCCGACGGCGACGCTGCCCAGGGCATCAAGGGCATGGATCCCCTCTCCAACGGCCAGCTGACCCGCGAGGAGATCGAGAAGGGCGAGAGGAATCCGGATTATCGGCTCCGCCTCCAGGAGAGCAAGGTGGTGCTGCCGCCCCAGCCCAAGCGCAAGGGCCCGCGCTACACCCCGGTCTCGCGCCGCCACGAACGTCCGAGCGCCATCCTCTGGCTGCTGCGCAACCATGCCGAGCTCAAGGATGCCCAGATCATGCGCCTGGTCGGCACCACCAAGAGCACCATCGCGAGCGTGCGGGACCGGACCCACTGGAACACCTCCCAGCTGACCCCGATCGACCCCGTCACCCTCGGCCTCTGCTCGCAGATCGAGCTCGATTTCGAGGTGGCGCGCGCGGCCAAGGAGAAGCCGATCGACGCCGCCTATGGCGGCGCCACGCTGCTGCCGGCCTCCGAGACCACCAAGAAGGACGAGTTCGAGCCGGCCGAGCGATCGAGCGACGACCTCAACCTCGACGCCGTGTTCGCCAAGCTGAAGACGCTCGGCGGCAAGAAACAGGAAGACGAGGAGCAGTAGTCCTCTCTCTCTTCCGTTCGCTTCAAACGCAAAAAGCGCGGCAGGAAAACCTGCCGCGCTTTTGTTTTGTCCCCCTCTCCCGGTGGTCGTCCCCGCGAACGCGGGGACCCATAGCCCCAGGGAGAGGTTTGGCGAAGACTCGTCGTTCGGTACTGCTATCGCTTTCTATCGATAGCTTCCGCGGTATGGGTCCCGGCGTTCGCCGGGACGACAGCGGAATTCGTTGCTCTATGCGAGCGCTCCTCAGAACTTGTACGTCACGCCGGCGCCGACCAGCCACGGATCGATATGCGCGGTGCCGGTGACCGGCAGGCCGGAGACGGTCGCGCTGTAATCCGGACGCAGCCAGAGCTTCTTGACGTCGACGTTGAGACCCCAGTGCCGGTCGATCATGTAGTCGAAGCCGAACTGCACGGCGCCGCCCCAGGCGTTGCTGACATGCAGGTTGGTGGTGGTGGCGACGATCGCGGGCGGACCGACGATTGCGGCAGGCGAATTGGCCGCGGAATTGTTGAAGAACACGGTGTAGTTCACGCCGGCGCCGACATACGGCTTGAACGCGCCGAACTGGTCGAAGTGATATTGCAGCGTCAGCGTCGGCGGCAGCAGCGTGGTCTTGCCGATCGGCAGGTTCGCGAGCGAGCCGGTGCCGCTGATCGAGTGCCGGGTCACGCCGAGGATCAGTTCGGCCGCGATGTTCTTGGTGAAGAAGTAGCTGATGTCGAGCTCGGGGACGACCTGGTCGCTGATCGAGAGGCCGGAATTCGGCGAGGACAGCGAGGGCACGCCCGCGACATTGACGGTCGAGCCGCCGGCATCCGGCAACACGCCGAGCACGCGCAGGCGCACCATCCACGGATTGAACGCCTCCACCGGCGGCGGCGCCTTCTTGTAAACCGGCAAATCGGCAGCCTGCACCGATGCAAACGTGCCCGCGAGCATCGCGCCAACCGTCGCAAGCCGCGCCAGGTTTCTCGTCGTTCTCTGCATTTCAATCCCCTTCAGCCTTCTCTCGCGCGTCGTTGCGCGACATGAGCGTCAGAGCAGAAAGGGGGTACCGAGGGATTTGACTTCGATCAATTCAGGCAAAGGCCGCCACGATTTGGCCGCAGCGTTGCAGATCTGTCACGGGAACAGCGAATGCGGGGTGCGCGGCGCGGCAGGATAATGCCGCACCTCACCTCAGGGTCGCTCGGGATGGTTCAGCATGTATTCGCCGAGGTCGCGCTGGCGGCGATCGGCACGGGCGGTGGCGGCGTTGCGCTGAACGTCGCGATCCTTGCGGCAGGCCACGTATTCCGGCGAGCCTTGCGCATTGCCCCGGCTCAGGCAGACCGCGTCGTCATCGTCACCGCCCACCGCCACCGGCGTCTGGTAGCGCGCGGAGCAGGCGGAAAGAGCGATGGCGAGCAGCACAGCTGCAAGCAGGCGCGGCGCGGCGGCAAGTGGCATACGAGGTCCCCTATTGGCCGGCCCTGTTTAGCGCGGAATGAGGAGATTGTAAGTCGGCAACACCGTCATACCGGGGCGATGCGAAGCATCGAACCCGGAATGACAGACCAGATTCGCCTCACACCCGCCCCTTCAGCGCCTCCCCGATCTCGTCGAGCGCCTTGGGATCCTCGATCGTCGCCGGCATGGTCCAGGACTCGCCGTCGGCGATCTTCTTGATGGTGCCGCGCAGGATCTTGCCGGAGCGCGTCTTGGGCAGGCGGCCGACGGTGATTGCGAGCTTGAAGGCGGCGACCGGGCCGAGCTTGTCGCGCACCAGCGCGATGATCTCCTTCTCGATCTCGGCGGGCGCACGCTTCACGCCGGCCTTGAGCACCAGGAAGCCGCAGGGCACCTCGCCCTTGATCGCGTCCTTGACGCCGAGCACGGCACATTCGGCAACATCGGGATGCGAGGCCAGGATCTCCTCCATGCCGCCGGTGGAGAGCCGATGGCCGGCGACGTTGATGATGTCGTCGGTGCGGCCCATGACGAAGACATAGCCGTCCTCGTCCTTGTAGCCGGCATCCGAGGTTTTGTAATAGCCGGGGAATTCGCTGAGATAAGCCTCCTTGAAGCGCGCATCCTGATTCCACAGCGTCGGCAGGCAGCCCGGCGGCATCGGCAGCTTGATGACGATCGAGCCCATGGTATTGGGCGCCACCGGTTTCGCCGCTTCGTCGACCACGTCGACCTGGTAGCCCGGCATCGGCACCGTCGGCGAGCCGTGCTTCACCGGCAGCATGCCGAGCCCGACCGGGTTGCCGGCGATGCACCAGCCGGTCTCGGTCTGCCACCAATGGTCGATCACCGGCACCTTCAGCTGCTGCTCCGCCCATTCGACCGTCGGCGGATCGGCACGCTCGCCGGCGAGGAACAAGGTGCGGAATTTCGACAGGTCGTATTGCCGGATGAACTTTCCTTCCGGATCGTCCTTCCGGATCGCGCGGAACGCGGTCGGCGCCGTGAAGAACGCGACCGCCTTGTGCTCGGCGATCACGCGCCAGAACGCGCCGGCGTCGGGGGTGCCGACCGGCTTGCCCTCATACATGATCGTCGTCGCGCCGTGCAGCAGCGGCCCGTAGACGATGTAGCTGTGGCCGACCACCCAGCCGATGTCGGAGCCACACCACCACACCTCGCCCGGTTTGACGCCATAGAGGTTGAACATCGACCATTTCACCGCGACGAGATGGCCGCCATTGTCGCGCACGACGCCCTTCGGGATGCCCGTGGTGCCCGAGGTGTAGAGGATGTAGAGCGGATCGGTCGCGGCAACAGCCGCGCAGGGTGCCTTCTTGCCGTCGTTCAGCGCCTTGCGGCGCAGGCTCGCCCAATCGTAGTCGCGGCCCGGGGCCAGGTCGCAAGTGAGCTGCGGACGTTGCAGCACGATGCAGGCCTTCGGCTTGCTGCCGGCCAGCTTGATCGCCTCGTCGAGCAGCGGCTTGTACTGCACGATGCGGCCGGGCTCGATGCCGCAGCTTGCGGAGAGAATGAGTTTCGGCTGCGCGTCGTCGATGCGGGTGGCGAGCTCCTTCGCTGCAAAGCCGCCGAACACCACGGAGTGCACCGCGCCGATCCGCGCGCAGGCGAGCATCGCGACCACGGCCTCCGGCACCATCGGCATATAGAGGATGACGCGGTCGCCCTTGGCGACGCCGAAATCCTGCATGATGGCGCCAAGCGCCTGCACCTCGTTCAGCAGTTCGGCATAGGTGAGCTTGGTGACGCTGCCCGCGAGCGGCGAATCGTGGATCAGCGCGACCTGGTCGGCGCGCCCGCCTTCGACATGGCGGTCGAGCGCGTTGTAGCAGGTATTGACGACGCCGCCGGCGAACCAGCGGCCGTAGGTCCCTTGCGAGGGGTCGAAGATGGTCTTCGGCGGCTCGATCCAGTCGATCTCTTTCGCGGCCTCGGCCCAGAAGCCTTCTGGATCGGCCAGCGAGCGCGCATGGACCTCGTGATAACTGCTCTTGCCCTGGATGTTCATTCCCGCGCTCCCGTTACCTTTATCGGCCTGACCTCGAACCTTGCGGCAGGACGGTCGCCCCGCCATGACCCGGATCAAGTGTCGGCCTTGTTTGAGAGGTATTTTCCCGGGAACGGGCCGCGGTTCAAGCTGAAAAGGATGGGCCTTTTGGTGGAGAGGCAAAGAGTTCGCGCGGCATCGGCGCTGCGCTCCTTCTCCCGCTCTTGTCCGCCGAAGCCTTGGCGAAGGCGGATGCGGGGCCGCGACGAGCTTCGCTCGCGCTGAGAGGGTTGGGGTGGGGGTGCCTCCGCGTCGGGACCGCCCGAGGCTTTAGCAGGCGGTCTCCAAGAGGAAAAAGCCCTCACCCGCCGCGCTCTTCGATCGCGGCGACCTGTCCCGCAAGCGGGAGAGGTGACCGAGCCACCGCGCGACTTCGGCTTCTCCAACGCTCCTCAGCTCTCCGTCGCGTTCAGCTTCTGCAACCGCTCCTGCATGACCTTCTTCAGATCATAGCCCGGCCGGCCGAAGCTGGCGTTGCGGAGGCTAAGGAAATCGCGCTGGGTCCTGCGCAGCTCGCCGGCCGAGCGCTTGCCCGCCGACTTCAGCACGCGCTCGTAGGTCTCGGCGATCTGGCGGTCGAGCACGCCCAGCTCCGGATCGGCGCAGATCACCTTCTCGACCTCGCGCTTGGCGCTCGCGCATGCGAAGGACGGACCATTGCCGGAAGCCGCATTCAGCGCCCGGGGCGGCTCATCGCCGAATTTCGCGATCTCCGCGATCATGCTGCGACGGCCATTGGCAGCGTTCTCGTTGCCGGGATCGAGCTTGAGCGCCGTCTCGTAGTCGGCCAGCGCCTTCTTGCGCTCGCCCATCTTCTTGTAGAGCACGGCGCGATTGTTGTAGGTCAGCGCGAAATTCGGATCGAGCTTCAGCGCAGCCTCGTAGTCACCAAGCGCCGCTCCGAACTCACCCTTGAACTGGTAGGAATCGCCGCGGTTGGTGAAGAAGTTCGGCCGGGGCGCGAGGCGCAGCGCCTGGTCGTAATCGGCGATCGCCTTGTCGTACTCTTTCATGGCCGCATAGGTGAGCCCGCGGTTGTCAAAGTATTCGGGCACCTTCGGATCGAGCCTGATCGCCTCGCCGTCGTCGGCCACCGCCTTGTCGAGCTGGCCGAGCTTCTTGTATGCGGCGCCGCGGTTGGTGTAGGTGCGGGGACGGTTTGGATCGAGCCGCAGCGCCTCGCTGAGATCCTTGATCGCCTTCTCGTTGTCGCCGCCGAGATAGTAGTTCACGCCGCGGTCGGACCATGCCTGTGCATCATCCGGCTTCAGCTTGATCGCATGGTCGCAATCAGAGAGCGCACGATCAAGCCTGCGCTGGGTGGTGTACACGACACCGCGCAACTCGTAAGCCTCCGCATCCTGCGGATCGAGCTCGATCGCCTTGCTGAGGTCGGCCGCCGCGCGGTTGAGATCGCCGCCGGCCTCGCGCAAGAGGTCGCCGCGCAGGCGCCAGGCCTTCGCATTCTTGCCGTCGATTGCAATGGCGCGGTCGATATCCCGCAGGGCTTGCGTAAGGCCGCCCGAAGTCCGCGCGTTGGCGTCGGCACGAACCAGCAGCGCCGCGGCGCGGTCGGACGCGGGACTTGCGCCCTGGTCGATGATGACGGTGCAGGCGGGGATCAGCTCCGCAGGAGCAGCCTTGCTGCCCGTCACGCAATCGGTGCCCGCCGAGGCGGGGGCCGCCAGGACGAGGCTCACCGCCGCCCCGAGAAGAAAGGCGCGAAGCGAGGTTTTGGCAAGCGAAGGCGCTTGCGCGGAAGAATGCGTGCCGCACATGGCAGAGGGCTCCGTGACGTCAGGTTTTCACCATTGTCGCGGCAGAAAGAGGATGGGTTCAATTCGCCACTGTCGACGAACTCTCGTGACGCAACGGGCCTAATATCCGTCTACCCCGTTGAGTCGTTGCAGTCGCTCCTGCATCGCCTTCTTCAGATCATACCCCGCCCGGCCGTAACCGGCATTGCGGCGGGCAATGAACTCATCCTGCTCGCGCTGGAGGTTCTTCGCTTCCGCCGGATTGCGCGCCTCCCGGATCACCCGGGCATTCGATGCAAAGATCTCGCGATCGAGATCGGCGAGCTCGCGGTTGCCGCAGATCGCCTTCTCCACCGCCCGGGCCGCACGCCTGCAATTGAAGCTGGGCTTGCCGGCGACCGCCATCTGCGCGCCGATCCGCTCGATCTCGCGCGCCATCGCCTTGTGATTGGCCTTGGCCTTCTCGTGGTTCGGATCGATCTTCAGGGCCGCGCCGAAATCCTGCACCGCCTTGGGCTTGTCGCCCTTCCTCAGCCAGAGCTCGCCGCGCGCGTTCCAGATGTCGGCGAGCGCAGGGTCGAGCGAAAGAGCGCGGCTGTCGTCGGCGATGGCGCGGTCGACCTGGTCGTGGCGCGCATAGAACGCGGCGCGCGCGATCAGCGCCTTGATCAGATCCGCCTTCGCCGTCTTCTCATTGTCGATCACGCCGGCGCAGGCCGTGGCCACCTTGTCCATGTCATCGGCCGCGGTCGCCGCGAGGCATGAGGCGACATCGACCTGGATCACCGCAGCCGGCTCGCCGCCGGTCGCAGCCTGGGCGGCACCGAGCGACAGCGCGCAAAACAATACGGCACCTGACAGTTGAATGAGTTTTTGAAAACACATGCTCGTTGCAGTTGGAAGTCTTGCTTTCGGACTTGCCTTAAGTCTTGCCTTTAGATCTTGCCTCGGGGCCGTACTATCCATCATACGGCCGGATTGGTGCTAGCTTGTGGCGCCGCTCAGACCGGCTTCGGGGATCATCGTGTCGACATTCGAATGGATCATCGCGCTTCTGCTCGGCGCCGTTGCCTTATCGGCGCTGGCGCGGCGGATCAAGGTCCCCTACCCGACCTTTCTGGCCATCGGCGGCGCGCTGATCGCCTTCGTGCCGTCCAGCCCGTCCTGGGCGCTGGAGCCGGACCTGGCCTTGGCGCTTTTTGTCGCACCGGTGCTGCTCGATGCCGCCTTCGACACCTCGCTGCGCGATCTGCGCAACAATTGGGTTCCGGTCTCGACCCTGGTCGTCGCCGCGGTCGGCCTGACCACGGCCGGCGTCGCCTTCGTCGCGCACCGGCTGATGCCCGACATGCCGTGGGCCGCCGCAATTGCGCTCGGCGCCATCGTGGCGCCGCCCGATGCGGCCGCCGCGGTTGCGATCCTGAGCCAGGTCAAGCTGCCGCACCGCATGGTGAAAGTCCTGGAGGGCGAAAGCCTGCTCAACGACGCGAGCGCGCTCCTGATCTACCGCATCGCGGTCGGGGCCGTCGCCACCGAGCATCTGTCATGGAGCCAGGTCGCGCCGACGATGGCGCTCGCGCTGGTCGGCAGCGTCGTCGCCGGCCTGCTCGCGGGCTACATCATCCCGCTGCTCCTGGAACGGGTCAAGGAAGCACCGAGCGCGATCATCGTGCAGTTCGCCACCACCTTCATGGTCTGGATCGCCGCGGAGCATCTCGGCCTCTCCGGCATTCTCACCATCGTCGTCTACGCCATCACCATGGCGCGTACGGCAGGGGCGCGTATGCCGGCACGGCTGCGGGTGCCGTCCTATGCGGTGTGGGAAACGATGGTGTTCGTGCTCAACGTGCTCGCCTTCATGCTGATCGGCATGCAGATGCGGCCGATCTGGACGCGGCTGGATGCGGACGTGCGCTGGGAATATTGCGTGGCCGCTGGCTGGATCCTGCTGACGGTGATCCTGGTACGCCTCGCCTGGGTGACGTTCTATCGCACGACCTTGCGCGTGCTGGTCGCGCAGGGGATCTACCATCCGAAGGATCCCAGGGCCGTCGCATCGCCCAAGGGCGGCCTCATCATCTCCTGGTGCGGCATGCGCGGCCTCGTCACGCTCGCCACCGCTTTTGCCTTGCCGGAAACCTTTCCCTATCGCGACTTCATCGTCTTCATCGCCTTTGCGGTGGTGCTGGGATCGCTGGTGATCCAGGGCCTGACGTTGCGGCCGCTGATCCTGGCGTTCGGCCTCAAGGACGACGATCCCGTCGGCACCGAGGTCGCGCGCGCCCGCGCCGTCGCCTATCGTGCCGCGCTCGATGCGATCGAGAGCGATCCGTCCGAGGAGGCCGAGATCCTGCGGCTGGAATATCGCGCCATCCTGATGCAGGCCGGGACCGATCCCAACGGCGGCATCGCCAGTGGCGAGCTGCCCGCCGATCCCCTGCGCCGCCGCGCCATCGCGGCCGCGCGCAAATCGATCTTCGAGCTCCGCGCCACCGAGGTGATCGGCGACGATGCCTTCCACCGGCTCGAAGAGGAGCTCGATCGCGCAGAATTGAGCGCGGGGGGATGAGGTAGCGCAGCCACAAACTCGGTGTCGTCCCGGACAAGCGCGCCCCAAGCGCGCGCAGATCCGGGACCCATAACCACAGGACGTCGTCGTGACACGAGGTTGGCAACTCCAAATCTTCGCCAAACACAATCCTGTGGTTATGGGTCCCGGGCTCGCGCTACGCGCGCCCCCGGGACGACGACGGTTTGAACCAAACCCCACCTCCCCAGACTCATTCCTGATGACGACCCTGACCGACGACCGTCGTGTACGCGCGCGAGATGCGTCGCCTGCACGATATTTTTATCTCCACATGGCCCTGGCCTGCGCGGCCACAGCTTTTCTCGGTTTCGCGCCGACCTATTGGGTGCCGCTCGCCCACGGTGCGTTGTCCGCAAGCCCCGTGATTCACTTTCACGGACTCTTGTTCTTCACCTGGTCTGTCTATTTCGTGCTTCAGACCTGGCTCGCGGCCTCGGGCCGCGTGGTCAATCATCGCTCGCTCGGCATCGCCGGCGTCTCGCTCGCAACCGCGATGACGATCTTCGGCTTCCTCGCCTCCGTGCACGTGATGCAGCACTCCGCCGGGCAGCGCGAGGCCGGCATCGGCTTCTCGATCGTGCCGATGAGCGGGATCGCGTTCTTCGCCGTGGTGTTCGTGCTCGCGATCATGAACACCCGCAGAGCAGAGATTCACAAGCGCCTGATGCTGCTCGCCGCGGTCTCGATCCTCGATGCCGCGATCGCGCGCTGGTTCCTGACCTTCCTGGCGCCTCCCGGGCCACCCGGCCCGCCGCCGGTGCCGGTGACGATCGCGCCCGCCGTCCTCGCATCGCTCCTGCTCGTCGTCGCCATGGTGCGCGACTGGCGCACCGAAGGCCGTGTGCATCCGGTCTACATCTATGGCACGCTCGCGCTGCTGGCGGTGAAGGTCTTGAACTGGCCGATCAGCGAGACGGCCGCGTGGCATTCATTCGCTGGCGGGATATTGGCGCTGGCGCAGTAGGTCGCCAAACACTCCGCTGTCATCCCGGGGCGCGCGAAGCGCGAACCCGGGACCCATAACCACAGGGAGTAGTTACCTTGGTGAGCTGGTCACCGCGAGTCTTCGCCAAACCACGTCCTGCGGTTATGGGTCCCGGATCTGCGCTGCGCTTGTCCGGGACGACAGTGAAGCGTGAGGCGGCGCCTACGCCCCCGCCTTGCACGTGATCCCGCCGTCGACCACAAGCTCGATCCCCGTCACATATTTCGACTCGTCGGACGCCAGAAACAGCGCGGCGTTGGCGACGTCGAAGGCATCGCCCATGTGGCCCATCGGCACCTGCGCATCGCGCGCGCGCCACATCGCCTCGACATCGCCCTTGGCGTAGCTGCTCGCAAGACCTGCGGAGTGCTCGACCATCGGCGTCTTCATCAGGCCGGGCAGGATCGCGTTGACGCGGACATGGTGGCGCGCGAACTCGATCGCGGTGGTGCGCGTCATCTGGTTCATCGCCGCCTTCGAGGTGCCGTAGGTGACGTAGGAGATGCCCATGTGGCGGATCGAGGCGATCGAGGAGATGTTGATGATCGAGCCGCCGCCCTGCTTCACCATGACGGGAATGACGTGCTTCATGGCGAAATAGGCGCTCTTGAGATTGACGCTGAAGACGCGGTCCCAGCTCTCCTCGGTCACCTCGACCACGCTGCCCATCTCGGCGATGCCGACATTGTTGTCGAGCACGTCGATGCGGCCATAGGCCTGCAGGCACGCCGCCACCATCGCCTCGACCTCGCTCGCACGGGACACGTCGGCGGTGAACGCGGTCGCCTTGCCGCCCTCGCCGGTGATGATCTTCGCGGTCTCTTCGGCCGCAGCGCCATTGCGGTCGACGCAAAACACCTGCGCGCCCTCGCGCGCGAAGGTCACCGCGGTCGCCTTGCCGTTGCCCCAGCCCGGTCCGATCGAGCCGGCCCCCACCACCATCGCAACCTTGCCCTTGAGCCGATCCATCATGTGTCTCCTTTGTTGTTGTTCTTGTAGCCTGGATGAGCGCAGCGATATCCAGGCTACGGATCGTTGCAGATCTTCATCGTGGTGACGTTAGCACCAATGGGATGCCCGACAATCTCCGACAGCGTCCGGCAGCTTCCATCATGGCACAGCCGCCATTCGCCGGCCGCGCCCGAATTGCCGAGCACGACCTCCTGCATGGCTGCGCGCTTCGGCTGCCACTGAAACCAGCCGTCGACCAGCCGCGCCTCGGGCGGCGGCTCCATGCCGGGGCCGGTGCCCTTGACGCGGGCCTGCACCAGTTCGAGACCGGCGGGGGTGACGCGCCAATCCTCCTGCCAGTCGACTTTCGCGATCGAATGCGTCCAGACCAGCGTGAACGCCGACAGCGCCAGCGCCTTCACGCCGAAAGCCGTTGCGAAGCAGAGGCTCACACCGCCTCGACCGTTACAGGCGGGCGCTGCCGCCATTGCCACAGCGCGAGCGCCGCAGCGAGCACGAAGCCCGCGATGTCGCTGAACGGGAATTCGCCGAGCAGGCAGAACGCGGCGCCGAGCGCGACCAGGCGCTCGATCAGCGTCAGCCGGGTGAACAGGAAGCCGATCGCGACCATGCCGAACAGGCCGATCGCCACCAAAGCCTTGACGGTCGCGAGCGCGACCGCACCATAGAAGCCGAGTTTTGCCGCCATGGGGTCGCCGGCTTGCAGCATCAAGGCCGGGGAATAGACGAAGATGAAGGGGATGACGTAGCCGGCCAGTGCGATGCGCATCGCCTCCCAGCCGATCTTGTCCGGGTTCTCCTTGGCGATCGGCGCCGCCGCGAGCGCAGCGAGCGCCACCGGCGGCGAGAGGTCGGCCATGATGCCGTAGTAGAACGCGAACATGTGGCTCGCGATCAAGGGCACGCCGAGTTTGGCCAGCGCAGGTGCCGCGAGCGCGGCGGTGATGATGTAGGTCGGGATGGTCGGGATGCCGGTGCCGAGCAGGATCGACAGCAGCATGGTCATGATCAGCGCCAGGAACAGGCTCTTCTCGCCGAGCCCGATCACCCAGCCGCCGAAGATGGTGCCGACCCCGGTCTGCGACATCATGCCGATGATGACGCCGACGATGGCGCAGGCCATGCCGACGGTGATGGCG
The DNA here is from genome assembly GCF_036247985.1 of Bradyrhizobium sp. TM239. Lineage (NCBI taxonomy): Bacteria > Pseudomonadati > Pseudomonadota > Alphaproteobacteria > Hyphomicrobiales > Nitrobacteraceae > Bradyrhizobium > Bradyrhizobium sp. TM239. The sequence goes on from NZ_BTIR01000020.1 coordinate 14,669, forward strand.
GATTTGGCGCTCTCGGCCAGCGCGTCGCGGCAGGCCCGCAGCGCCGCAAGGCCGCCGCGCACGAAGGCGGTGATCACGATCAGCCCGACCACGACGCTGGCGACCGGCACGATCTTGAGGCCGTCACGCGACAGCGCGGCGACGAGGAGCGCAAGGCCGATCCAGAAGATGGTGCGGATCACGTTCGAGGAGGCGCCCGTGGTGATGGCGGTGCCGAGGATCAGCGCTACCGTCAGCGCGAGGCCCATGCTGCCGGCATAGAGCGGCGTAAAGCCCTCGAACAGCATGTAGACGAGGGCCGCAAGCGGCAGCACGAGGTACCAGCGCGTCACCAGCGCCCTCCAGGCGCTCGGGATTTCCGAGCGCCTCATGCCGACGAGCCCATGCTTGCCGGCTTCCAGATGCACCATCCAGAACGCGGACGCGAAATAGAGGATCGCGGGAATGGCCGCCGCCTTGACGATCTCGGAATATTGCACGCCGAGCGTCTCGGCCATGATGAAGGCGACCGCGCCCATGACCGGCGGCATGATCTGCCCACCCATCGAAGCCGTGGCCTCGACGCCGGCGGCGAAGGCGCGGCGATAGCCGAACCTGATCATCAAGGGAATCGTGAACTGGCCGACGGTCACGACATTGGCGACGCCAGAGCCGGAGATCGTGCCCATCATGCCCGAGGCGAACACCGCAACTTTCGCAGGTCCCCCGCGGGTGCGGCCGAACAGGCCGAGCGAGACGTCGGTGAACAGCTGGATCATGCCGGCGCGCTCCAGGAACGAACCGAACAGGATGAACAGGAAGATGTAGGTCGCCGACACGTAGATCGGCACGCCGTAGAAGCCCTCGGTGCCGAACGACAGATGCGTGACGATCTGGTCGAAATCGTAGCCGCGATGGTTGAGCGGCGACGGCAGGTACTGACCGAAGAACCAATAGACGAGGCAGGCGCCGCACATCAGCGGCAGCGCCGCGCCCATCAGGCGCCGCGTGCCCTCGAAGATCAGCACCGCCAGCACCGTGCCGACCACGAGATCAAGCCGCGTCGGGTCGCCGTCGCGCGCGATCAAATCGGCGTAGAAGATCCACTGGTAGAGCCCGCACAGGAATCCGGCGCCGCCGATCACCCAGCCGAGCGCACGGCCGGCATTGCTCTTCGCCGTGAAGTTGGCGATCAGGCCGAAGGTGAGGAGAACGAGGAAGCCGACATGGACGCCGCGCACCACCTGGCTCGGCAGATAGTTGAAGGCGGCGACATAGAGCTGGAAGGTGGCGAAGGCGATGCCGATCCAGTAGGCGAGCGCGCCCCACCAGCCCGGGCCGAAGCCTTCCGGAAAACCGTGCTCGAAATTGTCGAACTCGACCTTGACCTTGTCGGGCGCAGCTGCGGCGCCCTCTGCCTTTTCCAGCATCTTATTCGTCCTCAGCCTGTCCATGCCGCGATAGCATTGGCACAGGACCCAAAAAACGTCATGCCCGGGCTTATCCCGGGCATGCGCGAACAATCTCTCCACCGTCATTCCGGGGCGATGCGGAGCATCGAACCCGGAATCTCGAGATTCCGGGTTCGGCTCTGGCGAGCCGCCTCGGAACGACACCGGATGGAATTACTTGATCAGCCCTTTTTCCTTGTAATAGCGGATCGCGCCGGGGTGCAGCGGAACCGGGCTGCCTGTCGCGGCGGTCTCGAGCTTGATCTCCTTGCCGGCGGCATGCGCATTCTGCAATTCCGGCAGCGAGTCGTAGATCAGCTTGGTCATCTGATAGGCAAGATCGTCCGACACCGCGGAGCTCGTGACGAGATAGTTGATCACGGCCGCAGTCGGCACGTCCTTGTCCTGGCCGGTATAGGTGTTGGCCGGAATGATCGCGGAGACGAAGGGCGGGCCGATCTTGTCGACGGTCTCCTTCGGCACCGACACCACCGTGATCGGGCTCGAGGTCGAAAGGTCCTTCAGCGAGGCGACGCCGAGACCGGCCGATTGCAGCGTGGCCGCAAGCTGGCGGTTCTTCATGAGGTCGACGGATTCGGCGAACGGCAGATATTCGACCTTGCCGAGATCCTTGTAGGTCATGCCCGCGGCGCCGAGGATCGCGCGCGAATTGAGCTCGGTCCCCGACTTGGGCGCGCCGACCGAGAGGCTCTTGCCCTTGAGGTCCGCCAGCGTCTTGATACCGGACTCGGTGGTGGCGACGATCTGGATGTAGTTCGGATAGATCGCGCCGATGGTCCTGAGCTTGTCGAGCTTGGACTTGAAGCCCGCTTCCTCCTCGCCGTCCCAGGCGGCCTTGAGCGAGTCGCCGAGCGTGAACGCCAGCTCGCCGCGGCCCTGCTGCAGCAGGATCAAATTCTCGACCGACGCCTTGGTGGCCTGCACCTGCGTCTTCACGTTCGGAATCTTGTCGCCGTAGATCTTCCCGATCGCGACGCCGAGCGGATAATAGACCCCGGAGGTGCCGCCGGTCAGCACGTTGATGAAGGATTGCGCCTGCGCGCAAGGTGCCGACGCCGCCAGAGCAAGAGCCGCGGCCGCGCCGAAGATAGTCCGTTTCATGGTTGTTGTACTCCCCAAACCGGCGGCGAAATTGGCCGGATGAGGGATGCGGGTCAACCCATCCAAAAGATAAAGCTGGGCTGCGGTAAACGGCCGGTCAGGCTCGATTTTTGGGAACCTGCGGCTGCGGCGACGTGGCGCAGCGAAGAACGAGCGACCTCACATGAGGATCGAACGCTGGTGCCGCTGGCTCGGTCGCCTCTCCCGCTTGCGGGAGAGGTCGCGCCGAAGGCGCGGGTGAGGGTTCTCTCCTCTAGGGAATTGTCCCATTGCGGAGACACCCTCTCCCCAACCCTCCCCCGCAGGCGGGGGAGGGAGCGCACCACCTACGAGGCGATCGAGCTCCCCCTCACTGGAACGTCATGTCCAGGCACTTGGAGATGTCGGAACCGAGGCCGGACGAGATGATGATGCAGCCGCGCACCTTCTGCGCGCCGACATCGGCGGCCCACACCGAATAGCCGCCCGGGCCGAAGAACGAATTGGTGTTCGGCGGCTCGGTCTCGGTCGCGTCGAAATCATACTTGCCGTCGGTCTCGAAGATGCGCGGCTTCTTGATGCAGCCGCCGTCGGTCTGGACGTTGATGACTTCCTTGTTGTCGCGCGTCAGCGCCAGCGAGACCTGGCAGCGGAAATATTCCGAGGTCTTGGTGTTGAAGAGATAGGTGTAGGACTTGCAGGTCGCCGTGTTCAGCTTGCCCGGGGCAAGGCCGCGGCTGCACGAAATCCTCTGGTTGTGGCTGAGCTGGTAATCATCGGCCCGGGCGGCCGGCGCCAGCGCCGTCAACGACAATGCAGCAGCCCAGCAAAGTTTAATCACATGGCGCATCCGAATCATCCCCACCCCTAATTTTGTCGAGTTGCGTTCTAGACGGAAAGCGGAACATAGTCGCGAGGGGACGAAGGGAAAATCACAAACTGCTGGGCCAGACGTGATGCGCTGCGGCGCTTTCGCAAATTGACCCGGATATACCGTTCGTGATTTGTTCAAGCCCAGTGCCCCAACGACGGGGAGGATGGGATCATGGCATTTTCAATGAAGACATTTGCAGTTGTTTCGGTTGCACTCATAACGCTCGGCGCATTCGCCGGGTCCGCTTTCGCGCAAGCCCCGGCAACGCCGTGGGAGCTCAAGCCCGACACCGGCTACGCCTATGACAAGGAAGGCAAGACCCTTTCCTACAAGATGGGCACCAGCAACGCCGGCGAGCTCCTGAAGGGCGCCAAGAAGGTCCCGAGAGGCACGCTGTTCTTCATCGGCCACAACGGCCAGCTCTACATGCGCAGCGGCCCCTATCTGGAAGGCGACGGCAAGTTCAAGTTCGGGCCGGATCAGTAGGTGCGGCGACGGGCGACAGAGCCGCCACACTCGGTGTCATCACCCGCGAAAGCGGGTGATCCAGTATTCCAGAGGCCATTGTGATTGAATCGAGAGGCCGCAGCGTACTGGATGCCCCGGTCAAGCCGGGGCATGACAGCGGAGGATGTGGCAGGGCTAAGAGCTAAAACGCCCCCGCCAATTCCCTTGCACCGGGTTTGCCGCTGTTCGAATCCATCCGATCGTCCGTCACCGCCAGCAGCTTGGCGACCGTGTTGTGGCGGATCGCGACCGGGTTGCGCTCGTAGCCGCCGCGCTGGAAGAAGTTCGAGGTCGGCACCTGCTCGCGCATCGCCTGCGGCATCGTCACCATGTCGAGCCCGGTGCCGTCGCCGGTGAGGTTCATCATCTCGAGCTCGGCCGCGGTCAGCGGACGGGTGTAGCCCTTGGCGCGGGCGAACAGCACCGAGGTCAGGAGCTTGTGGGTCTGCAGCATCGGACCGACATCAATGTCGAGCACCATCGCATGCATGGCCCAGCCCTGCGCGGTGTTGCCGATCTTCTCGTGCTCCGACCAGGTGTCGGGCACCGACTTCGCATGGGCCACCATTTTCTTCAGCACGACGAGCTTGTGCTCGAGCGACTGGCGCGCCGGTCCTGATGTCCGCGCCACCTTCTCGGAGAGCGCGCGAATGAGTTCGTGGCCCTGCTCGGCCAGCAGCTCGACGCTGTTGGTGGTCAGGAGCTGGTTGTAGCCCATCGCGGTCGAGATCGCGCGCTTGCCGCCATGCTCGATTCCCGCCTGAACGTCGTGGCTGCCGGTGCCCCCGGTCTCGAACGAATAGACCCGCACGGCCTGCTCGCGCGTCAGCCCGGAGGCGAGCGCGTAGCGCGCATAGGCGCGCTTGAACTCGACCTCGCTCGCCGGGCGCTGCGGCGTGAACTGGTAGAGCTCCTGCGCCGCGCGCAGGAAATCGGCGACCACCGGGATCGGCTTTTTGGCGGGACGGTCCGGCGTTTCCTCCGGCTCCGGATTCACCGGCTTCTTCGGCCCGTTATAGAGCGGCGGATGCTCCAGCACGTAATCATCGAGCGTCACTTGCTGCCCGCTGCGCCGCTTGGCGTTGCGGCCTTTCCGCTTCTCCGAGATCTGGCTCCAATAGGCGCCGGCCTCGGCGTCGAAGGCCGCGCGCGCCGCCTGATATTCCGCAAGCTTGCGGCGATATTCGAGCACGGCCGGCGAGGCGCCACCCTGCGCGAAGAATTGCGACAGCAGCTGCGCGTTGGCATCGCGAACGGCGGGCGGCAGCGCGTCGGCCTCGCCGCCACGCGCGGCGGGCGCGAGCAGGACGAGCGCAAGTGGAACCAGCGCGAAGCTATTGCGAATCGAATGATGCATGCTGCCCTCTTAGCAGGCATCCGGTAACCGTCACGTTAACGCGCCGTTTACCTCTTTTTTCGTCTCTTGCGTCACTTCCAGGCGAACACCGGCTGTTCCAGCTCCGCCACGCGGGTGTGCCGGCCCGCAAGCACCTCGCGGAACTGGTAGATCAGCGCCGCCGTCGGCGCGTGGATCAGGCTTTCCTGGTGATGGAAGCGAATGACGCGGCGCGCGCTTTCGGGGATGGCGACGAAGTCGAAGGCGTCGTCGCGCTCGATGGTGTCGAGCGCAATGCGATGGACCGAAGCCACCTCGTCCGGGTTCGGCCTGATCGCGGTGCCGCCCGAGGCCCACACCACCACCGGCGTGATCAGATAGCCGGAGCGGGTCGGATAATCGTCGAGCGTGCCGAGCACCTCCGCGCCGGTGAGGCGCAGGCCAAGCTCCTCGTCGAGTTCGCGCAGGGCCGCCTCGACCGGCGTCTCGCCGGCGTCGCAGCGGCCGCCCGGCAGCGCCCATTGGCCGCGATGGGCGCGCAGATGTGATGCGCGCAGCGTGAGCAGGAATGCGGTGTCATCGTCCTCGCTCGCCGTCAGCGCAACCGCCACCGCGGCACGCTTCAGCGTCGTCGGCGCTTCACCCGCCGGCAGCCGCATGAAGGCCGCGCAGGCATTCGCGATATTCCGCCGTGTGGCATCGTCGAACGGTCTCATGATGCTTGACTACACCACGTCCGGCCCCGATGAAACGAGAACGCAAGGCCTGCACAGGAATGGACGACGAGATGACCAACAAGGCCGCCGCAAGGCTCAAATCAGACGGCTGGACCATCCTTCAGACCACGGGCTTCATGCACCTGATCGGCCCCCTGTGGGAGCGCAAGGTCGACGGCCATTATGAATTCGCGCTCGCGACCGAGGACAAGCACCACAACCGCCGCGGCATGGTCCAGGGCGGCGTGATGATGACCTTCGCCGACCGCACCTGCGGCATGACCGCCCGCTACACATCCGGCAAGGAGTTCATGGCGACGGTGCAGCTCGACACCCATTTCGTCGAGGCCGGCCAGATCGGCGACATCCTGATCTCCCGCCCGCGCGTGGTGCGCTCGACGCGCAGCCTGATCTTCATGAGCACGGAGGTGACAGTGGATGGCCGCTGCATCGTGATGGCGAATGGCGTGTTCAAGATTCTGAAGGGGCCGGGATAGGCTCGCGGTCAGGCCGCCATTGCTGCCGACCACACACTCCGCCGTCGTCGCCCGGCTTGACCGGGCGACCCAGTACGCCGCGGCCTCCCGGCTCAATCACAGCCGTCTCTGGAATACTGGATCGCCCGATCAAGTCGGGCGATGACAGTTGTGAGTATAGCGAGCAGTTTCCGCCATGCGTCATTGCGAGGAGCTCTTGCGACGAAGCAATCCAGAATCCTTCCGCGGATGCAGTTCTGGATTGCTTCGCTGCGCTCGCAATGACGGCTGTAGCTGGCTATGCTGCGCTCCATAAAGATATCGAGGATAGCCCATGCAATACCGCCAGCTCGGCCGTAGCGGCCTGAAAGTGTCGCCGATCTGTTTGGGCACCATGATGTTCGGCGGGCCGACCGATGAAGCCACGTCAAAACGGATCATCGCCAAGGCGCGGGATGCCGGGATCAATTTCATCGACACCGCGGACGCCTATTCCAAGGGCGGCTCCGAGGAAGTCGTGGGGCGCGCCATTGCCAGCAACCGTCACGCCTGGGTGCTCGCCACCAAGCTTGCCAACCCCATGAACACTGGGATGGGCGACGATCCCAATCGCGCTGGCCTGTCGCGGCGCTGGGTGCTGCAGGCCGCCGACGAAAGCCTGACGCGGCTCGGCACCGACCACATCGACATCTACTATCTGCACAAGGAAGACCATGCGACGCCGCTGGAAGAGACGGTGCGCGCGATGGGCGATTTGATCCGCGCCGGCAAGGTGCGCTATTTCGGCGTGTCGAACTACCGCGCCTGGCGCGTTGCCGAGATCTGCAACATCTGCGACCGCCTCGGCATCGACCGGCCCGCGGTGAGCCAGCCTTATTACAACGCGATGAACCGCATGCCCGAGGTCGAGCACTTTCCGGCCTGCTCCTATTACGGCCTCGGTATCGTGCCCTACAGCCCGCTGGCGCGCGGCGTTCTCACCGGCAAGTACAAGCCGGATGCCGCCCCCGACAAGGAGACGCGCGCGGGCCGCAACGACACCCGCATGATGCAGACCGAATGGCGGCCGGAATCGCTTCAGCTCACGCAGGAGATCAAGACGCACGCCGAGAAGAAGGGCATCACCGCCGGCCAGTTCGCCGTCGCCTGGGTGCTTAACTCCGCCTTCGTCTCCTCGATCGTCGCAGGTCCCCGCACCGAGGAACAGTGGGACGGCTACATCAGCGCGCTCGACTATCGCTTCACTGGAGATGACGAGGCGCTGATCGACCGGCTGGTCGTGCCGGGCCATCCCTCGACGCCGGGCTACAACGATCCCGCCTACCCGATCGAAGGACGGCGCGCGCGGACGGCGTGAGATCGGGAGATCACGATGGCGCTTGATGACCGCTACGGCCTGCCGCTCTCCACCATGTCGCACGAGGCCGCAAGCGCCTATCGCGAGGGTGTCGACCTCATGCTCGCGGGCTGGACCGGCATGGCGGAGATGCTGGAGCGCGCCATTGCCGCCGATTCTGACTTCGCGCTTCCCCATATCGCCCGCGCCCGCGTGCACGCCTTCTACCAGCAGGGCGATCTGGCGCGGACCAAGGCGGCGCTCGCGCGCGAGCTGGTCAGGACGCGCGGCACCGAGCGCGAGCGCTCGCATGTCGAGACGCTGGCGCTTGCGATCGAGGGCCGGCTACCGGAGGCGATCGCATCCACGCTAAGGCATGTCGAGAGCTGGCCGCGCGATGCCTTGGTGCTGTCGCTGCCGCTCGGCGCGTTCGGTCTGTTCGCCTTCTCCGGCATGGCCGACCACGACCGCGCGCGGCATGAGCTATGCGAGCGGCTCGCGCAGCATTATGGCGAGGACTGGTGGTTCCTGACCATGGCCGGCTGGGCGATGACGGAGAATGGCGATGTCGCGCGCGGCCGCGCCATGACCGAACGCGGTTTCGACCTCCGCCGGGCCAATGCCCACGCCGCGCATGCGGTGCTGCATGCGATGTTCGAGGACGGCTCGATCGAGGCGGCCGACCGGCTCGTCGACGAGTGGATCCCCTCTTACGACCGCGCCGGAATCCTGCATGGCCACATCCGCTGGCACCAGGCGCTCGGCGCGCTCGAGCATGGCGATGCGACACGCGCGCTCGCGATCTATGCCGACGTGCTCCAGCCCACGGCCACGCAGGCACCGCCGCTCAACGTCATCACCGACGCCGCCTCGCTGCTGTGGCGCCTGTCGGCGTACGGTCACACCGTGCCGAAGGCACTGTGGGTGGAGGCCGACACCGCCGCGCAAAAACTGTTTCCGAAGTCGAGCCTGTCCTTCGCCGACGTCCACATGGCGCTGTTCGCGGCGGCGACGCAAAACCACGCGGCGCTCACCGCGCGCCTTGCGGTGGTCGAGCAGCGGCTCGCCGAGGGCAAGCTGCCGGCCGGCGCCGTGGTGCCGGCGATCTTCCGCGCGCTGGCGGCCTTCGCGGACGAAGACTACGCCTCATGCGTCGAAACGCTCGCGCCTGCCCTCGCCGAGGTCGTGCGGATCGGCGGCAGCCACGCCCAGCGCGAACTGGTCGAGGACACCTATATCGTCGCACTCATGCGCAGCGGCGAGTTGCCCCGCGCCCGCACCCTGCTGGACGCCCGCCTGCACCGCCGGCCCTCACTTCGCGATACGCGCTGGCAGGCGGCGATGGCCTGAGTTCCGCCACGAAAAAAACACCGGCCTGACGGCAAGTGCCGGCGGACGGTTTGGGCGATTTGGACAAAACGCCGTCGGGGTGGCGCGGTGGTATTCCAGGCGGGACTTGCAGGACAAACGGGATCGCAACCAATGTGCGGTTCGATGGTTATGGTGCGGAACCTGTCCATGGTTCCCTGGCACGTGAGCCTTCCGATGCGCCTCTGCCGATCGCTGCTGGCCGCGACCCTTGTTTTCACGGCCACCCTTGCCGCTTTGGCAAGTCCTTGTTTTGCCGAGACTTCCAAACCAATTCCGGTCAACAATCCGCCGGCGCCGCAGAATGCCTTCATCGACCTGCTGGCGCTGATGTCGGGCCACTGCAAGACCTTCAAGGTCGCAGGCCGCACCTTCGCCTGCAAGACGGTGGCCTACGCCCACGGTGACAAGGGCCGGGTCAATTTCGCCGTCGCGGTCGACGATCCCACCGACGACAGCCACGTCGTGTCGTTCTCCGGCGAGAACGGCAAGCGCGCCGACGACAATTCCTACGAGCTGCCGATCGACCGCATGCTGCTCAACTCCAAGGACCGCCCCAGGGTCGACGGACTGCCGGTGCCGGCCGAGCAGACCTCCACCGGGCTCTGCCGCCAGACCGGCAATTTCGCCGCCAGGAAGGTGACTGACGTCACCTGCTCGGCCACCGACAGCGAGGGCCGGCGCTACGAGTTGCTGTTCGTCTCCGACGGCACCCCGGTCAGCGTGCGCCGCATCCGGCAATCGGCGCCGTCGATCCAAGATCCCTTCAAGTAACCCGTTCAAGTAGCGATCACGCGAACGCTTTCTCCAGCGTCGCGAAGATCACCGCGAGCGACTTGTCGTGGCGCGTCACCGGCGGTACCGGACGATCGATCTTCATCAGTTGATAGACCGCCATCTGCGCCGCGCGCACCGAATATTCGACGGTGAACACGACGTCGTCGGGAATCTCGACGAACTGACTGACGAAAGCGAGGTTGACGGAGTTCTTCGGCACCGGCAGCGGCCGGTCGGCCAGATTGCGCGGCATGAACATGCTGGTGATGTAGGGCATGCGGCAGGGAACGCAGATCGCATCCTCGAACACGACCCCGTCGAAATTCAAATGGCCGCACAGCTCCTTCAGGATCTCCGCGCCGCCGCATTCGGACATCGGCTTGCCGACGAAATTGCCGACACGGTCGGGATGCAACCCATAGCCCCAGAACACCTGCAAATTGTTCGGCTGACCGACGAAATGCGGCTGGTGATAGAGCACGACCGACATCAGCCAGTTGGAATCCTTGAACGTGACGAGACCGCCGGTGCCGGCCCGGTTGCCGGAGAACGCCTCCATCCGGTCGAAGAAGAGCGGATCGCGGCAGGTGACGGTGAAGGACAGCCAATGGGATTCCGGGATCGAGCTGTTGAACGCGGAGGGATTGCCGAATTCGGGACGCTCCTTCGCGATCGTCTCCCACAGCGCCCAGCCCTGGCTGTCTTTCTTGGTCAGATGCGGCGGCGGCTCGGTCATGGTGCCGAGGCTCGAGGCGTCCGTCATCGAGCCGTTCTGGAAGAACACGAGATCGCCGTCCTCGAGCCGGACATTGGCGATGCGGCCGTCGCGGTCGAGCACGAGCTGACGCACCCGCAAGCGTCCGTCCTCGTTCTCGAGTCCCATGTCCGTGACGCGCGTGCCGCGCACGAACTGCACACCCTGCTGCTTCAGCCAGTCGACCAGCGGCCGCACGATCGCGTCATACTGGTTGTAGACCGTGCGCTTGACGCCGGCGAGCGTCTCGATGCGCGGAAACTCGCTCATGAAGCGGTGCAGATAGCGCTTCAGCTCGACCGCGCTGTGCCAGGGCTGGAACGCGAAGGTGGTCTGCCACATGTACCAGAAATTGGATTCGAAGAATTTCGGCGAGAGCCAATCGGTGATGCGGCTATTGCCGAGCGTCTCCTCCGAGGCCTCGGTGAGCCGCAGCAGCTCCAGCCGATCGCGCGCGGAAAACCCCATATGCGAGACGTCGACCTTGAAGCGGTTGCGGTCGACCAGCCGCGCCTGCGAGTGCGCCGGGTTCTCCAGATTGAACGCGATGGTCTCCTCGCGCACGCTGAGGCCGGGATGCTCGAGCGAAGGGATGCTGGAGAGCAGATCCCAGGTGCATTCGTAGTGGTCGGTGGTCAGCATGCGCCCGCCGCGCAGCGAATAGGCGCCGTTCGCGAGCAGCGCGCCGTCGAGGCTGCCGCCGACCAGCGGCTGCGCCTCGTAGATCACGATGTCACGCCCCGCCTGCTGCGCGTCGCGGATCAGGAACGCCGCGCCCGCGAGCGATCCAATGCCACCGCCGATGAAATACGCCTTCATGACTTGCCTCGATTGCCGTACGAATTTTCACCGGCGACACTGCATCCGGAGGCACTAACTGAAGTTGCGCTGGATCAACTGCGGGAAGAGGCGAAATCACGTCGGCGTTATCGCCGCGGGCTTCTTCGCATAGACGTGTTCGATCTCGTCCGCGAAGCGGCGTTCGAGCGCGGGCCGCTTGTTCTTCAGCGTCGGCGTGAGCAGGCCGCTCGCAATGGTCCACGGATCCAGCGTCCACCACACCGCGCGCGGCGTCGCGTAGGACGGATAGGCCTTCACGGCCGCCGCGATCCTGGCCAGCAGCGCAGCCCGTTCCGCCGCGCCGCCTTGCTTGCCGCTGGCAGCTAACCTTTCCTTCTCCTCGACCCAGGCTTTTGCATTCAGCACGACCAGCGCGGTGAGGAACGGCCGCTGCTCGCCCACCACCAGCGCCTGCTCGAACAGGGGATCGGCGAGGATCGCGGTCTCCAGGTCCACCGGCGCGATCTTCTCGCCGGTCGACGTGACCAGGATGTCCTTGATGCGGCCGGTGATGGTGATGCGCCCGTTCTCGATGCGAGCCTGGTCGCCGGTGTGCAGCCAGCCGTCGGCGTCCTTGACGCGGCGCGTCTCCTCCGGCTTGTGCCAATAGCCGAGCATCACGCTGGGGCCGCGCACCAGCAATTCGTCGTTCTCGCCTAGCCTCACCTCGACGCCGTCGAGGACGTGGCCGACCGAGTGCGGATCATTGTCCTCGATGGTGTTGACGGAGACCACCGGCGAGGTCTCGGTCATGCCGTAGCCCTGGAGGACGTCGAGCCCGAGCGCGAGAAACAGGCGGATGACGGGCTCGGCGATCGGCGCGCCGCCGGACACCGCGACGCGCAGGCGGCCGCCGAGCTGCGCCAGCACTCTGTCGGCGACAAGCCGCTCCAGCATCGGCCAGGCCAGCCGGTCGAGCAGCGACGGCGCGCCATGCCGCTGCCGCGCATCGAAACGCCGCCCGCCGACGGTGATGGTGAGGTCGAGCAGCGCGCGCTCGATCCAGCCGGCTGATGCGCGATGCTGCATGATCAGCGCGTAGATGCGCTCGTAGATCCGCGGCACCGAGACCAGCACGGTCGGCTGCACATGCTTCAGGTCCTCCGACAGTTGCGGCACCGAGCGGGCATAGGCGACGCAGGCGCCGGCCGCGATCGGGTAGTAATAGCCGCCGGTGCGCTCGAAGGTGTGCGAGAGCGGCAGGAAGGACAGGAAGACGTCGTGCGGTTCGGCGGCGATGCGGTGCGCGATCGCCTTCACATTGGCGACGACATTGCCATGCGACAGCATCACGCCCTTCGGCCGCCCGGTCGTGCCCGAGGTGTAGACGATGGCGGCGAGATCGTCCGGTTCGATCAGGACATCGGCCAGCGCCGCGGTCGCGCCGGGTGCTTGTGCGAGCCAGTGGTCGAGCCCGACGATGCGCGCGTCCGGCGTGATGAGCCCGCCTGCATCCGCGCAGACGATGCGCTTGAGATGGTCGAGCGGCTGGCCGGTCGCCACGATCGCTTGCCAGCGCTCCAGCGTATCGACGAACAAGAGCAGCGCGCCGGAATCGACAAGGACGTAGGCGATGCTGTCGGGGTTGTCGACGGCATGCATCGGCACCGGCACCAGGCCGCGCGACAGCGCCGCCTGGTCCATCGCGATATGCGCAATGCCGTTCGGCATCAGGATGGCGACGCGTTCGCCTGGCGCGAACTCCTCCGCGGCGAGCGAGCGCCGCCACAGCTCGAATTCCGCGTCGATCTCGTGCCAGGATTGGCTGACCCAGCGCCGCGCAGTCGCATCGAAATGACGATAGGCCTCCGCCGCCGGCGTCGCCTTGACGCGCCAGCGCAGCAGCTCCGGCAGCGTCCTGATTCCGGCAAGTCCGTCCGGTTGACTCAGCCCCTGCATGGCGTCCTCTCGCATCTCATCGATTCCCAGCAATTTGGTGCCGCGACACTAGGCCGGCCAGTCCTTGCCGCTTTGATCCTCAGCAAGCCGGCCATGCAGGGAAAAGACGCTGCGCTGCGTCCGGGGCACGAAAGCTGTCGCGAAACGAGGGAAGATCGGCATTGCGCGCGATCCCTGTCGCCTCGCATATTCGCCACCACACCCGCCCGAAAGGTCCGATCATGCCCGCCCCCTTCCCCGCCCTCATCGTCGTCGACGTCCAGCGCGCGTTCGACGAATGGGAGGCGGCGGGACAGCGGCGCAACAATCCGGATGCGGTGGCGCGGATCGCGGGTCTGCTGCAGGCGTTCAGGGCGCACCGCGCCCCGATCTTTCATATCCGCCATGCAGGCACGAAGTCGAATTCGTCGTTTCTGCCGCAAGGCTCCGGCTACGCCGTCAAGGACGAGGCGCGCGAGCAGCCGGGCGAGACCGTGATCGTCAAGCGCGTCAACAGCGCCTTCATCGGCACCGATCTGGAACAGCGCTTGCGCGCGGCCGGCATCGGCACGCTCGTGATCTGCGGCGCGACCACCAATCATTGCGTGGAGACGACGACGCGGATGGCCGGCAATCTCGGTTTCGATGCGCACCTCGTGCGCGATGCGACATGGACCTTCGATCGCATCGGGCCCGACGGCGACAAGCATTCCGCTGAGGAGATCCACGCGATGACGCTGTCGAACCTGAACGGCGAGTTCGCGCGCATCGTCACCAGCGACGACGTGATCGCCTCATTCGCGGCCAAGTGATGGCAGCCATGCGATCAATGCGGATGATGCGACAATAAATCTCACGACCCACACGCACGCGCGCGAATCGGACGTCGCGATCCTGCGTCGTTTCGACGCCCGCACTGGCCGGAACGCGGGAAGCGCCCATCTGTTGTCACACGACATTCAACTGGAGTGATGACACCATGAAGTATCTTATTGTCGCGATGGCGGTCGGTGCTGCGGCGCTTGCCGGCGGATCGGCGGCGAACGCGGCCAATAATTCAAGCGCGAAGCAGAACGCGCCAGCCAGCCAGTCGACCGACATCAGCGCGCAGCACCGGCACCACGGCCATCGCCACCATCATCACTGGCGTCATCATCACCACCATCACGGCTACTATCGTCCGCACCATAGGAACTACGGCTACTACCCGCGGCATCACGGCTATTACGGCGGCGGGCCGTACGGTTATTACGGCGGCGGCGGTCCCGCCGTGACGTTCGGCTTCGGCGGTAGCCGCTGGTAAGAGGAAAGGCCCGCGATGCGGGCCTTTTTTCCGTCAACTCGTCATGACCCGGCCATGACGACAAACCTCCTCAAACGCGCAAAATCATCTCGGCCGTCTCCAGGCCGCTCGCCAGCGCCGCTTCCACCGTGCCCATGTCACGGCCGCGATAGAGCGCTTCGCCGGAAAACAGCACCAGGCCGTCGGCGCGCGCGAGGATCACTTGCGCCGCGCGCGTCCGCGGCGTCGCCCAGGAATAGGCACCGCGGGCGAAGGGATCATGCGCCCAGTTGGTCGCCGTGGCCGCCACGAGCTCGCGCGCGACGTCCTCGCGCGACAGCTTGAAGATGGCGGCGAGCGAATCGAGCCCGGCATCAATCAGTCCTTGCGGATCGAGGTTGTCCAGCTCCGCCGTGCGCGGGCCGCCGAACCAGCCGGTGAGCACGGCCTGCCCACTCGGATATTGCGTCCACCACACCGGGATGGTCCGGTCGGACAACAGGAAGGTCATGTCCGCGAGATCCTGTTGCCGCTCGCGCCACCATGGCTTCGCGAAGCGCAGCAGGATCTTGATGACGTTGCCGAAGCCGATGTCGCCCACCGCAGCAAGCCTCGCGCGCGCGCTCGCCGGGAAGGCCATCTCGCGCAGCAGCGGCAGCGGCACGGTGAGGATCACGCGATCGCAGCCGTAGACATCGCCGCCGCCGCAGCGAACGGACGCCGTGTCGCCGTCCTCCGCGATCGCCGAGACCACGCAGCCGAAATGGATGGTCACGCCGAGCCTGCGGCAGGCGGCCGCCAGAAAGTCGATCAGCGCGCCATAGCCGCCATCGATGCGCGCCTGCGCCGCGTGCCCGCCATCCATCCATTCCTCGCGCAGCGCCAGCGTCGAGGCACGCTCGGGGTCGGCCGCGTCATAGCCCTCGACCATCCGCTCGATCGATTGGCGCATCGGCGCATAGTCATCCCCGGCGAAATGCCGGCGCAGGAACTCGGCGACGGAGAGATCCTCCTTCAAGTCCCTCAGCACGGCCTGAAGCTCCGCCTCATGCGGATCGTCGCGTTCGTCGCGCGAGAGCTTCGTCCCGTCAAAGCTCCACTGCTCGCCTGCGATCTCGTGAAGGGCCAGCCCGGCCTCGCGCAGCAGTCCGCGCGTGACCGGCGCCTCGCCATGGACGAATTCGGCGCCGCCCGCGGCGGGGTAGCCGAACTCTTCAACCGGCAGCGGAAGGATGCGGCCGCCGCAGCGCTCGCGCGCCTCCAGCACCGTCACCTTGCGGCCGGCCCGCACCAGCGCGCGCGCCGCCATCAAGCCGGCCGCGCCGGCGCCGACGATGACGATGTGCTCTGTTATCCCGGGCATGGCCGCGCGTTACCGGCTCGCAGCTTGCGGATCGTTCTTGATCAGATAGCGCAGCAGCAGGACACCGCCGCCGAGATCGCGTGTGCTCTCGAGCGTCATCGCGGTGATCGGCGCGCGCTTGTCGCTGTCCGCCTCCGTTGACGAGAACACGAAGGGCGCGCCCGTTGCGCCATCGATCGCGGGACTGAGGATCAGGTTGAACTCGTCGATGAGACCGGCGCGCAGGAACGCGCCATTGGCGACGCCGCCGCCCTCCACCAGCAGCCGCTTCACACCGAGCTCGCGGCTGAGAATGTCCAGCGCCATCGCCAGATCGAGCTCGGACTTGCCGGCAAAGATGTAGGACACGCTCTCGCCCCGGAGCCCTGCGAGATGCGAATCCGGCACGCTCTCGGTCAGCACGACGACGATCGGATCGCCGCCGATGTCCGAGCGGCCCCAGCCGATCTTGCCCTGCGCATCGAGCACGATTCCATAGGTCTTGGCGTCCCGCCGCGCGAACCAGTTTTCACGCGGCAGCTTCGCGTCCTTCGTCGCAGGGTAAGGCTGACCCTTGGCGAACTCCGAGCCGGTGACGCGGCCGATCACCCAGGCATCGCCGCCGAGTTCGTCATGAATCTTCTCGAACCAGTCCGTGCCCGCCCCCTTCGGGCGCCAGCGGCTGGGATGGGTGCGGCCGTCGAGGCTGGAGTGCATCAGACAGATGACATAGGGCTTCATGCGATTCTCCGACGCCGCGCCTCACACTGCCGGCCCATTGTCCTTGGTGCGATCGTTCACGATCACCGCGAGCGGATTGAGCTTCGGTGGCGCGACCAGCTGCAGCGTGTTGGTGTCGCGATGATCGAACGGCGCGCCGCGGACGAACAACTCGGTCTGGATCAGATAGGTCCAGCTGCCGTCGTCGTTGAAGGTGATGTCGCAGCGGTAGGAATCGGTGCGGAAGGCCTGTTCCAGAAAGTCGGTCGAGCAGATGCCGTAGGCGGTGTCGCCCCGCTTCGCGGTAACGGAGATCGTCCTGTCGTCGGGCCCGGCCTTGCCCGAAGCCAGCAGCACCTGCCCGCGCGGAATCGCCAGCGTCTGCATGATCAGCCCGGTCGCGGGCTCCCACAGCCAATAGCCGACCTGGTCGTGGAAGGTGATGTCTTCCTCGGGCGTGTTGATGTGGATGTGATAGCGCAGCCCGTACAGCAGCTGCGGCCCGTTGGCCTGCGGATCGATCGGGTCCATGCGGATGCGCTCGATGAAGGTCCGCCGCTCCGGCCCCTCCGCCTTCGGATTGATGTCGATGCCCTTGTCCGCCTGCCAATGCCCTGCGAGACGGCGGAGCGGGCCGAGGTTGGCAAGGCCGTCGGGCGAGACGTCCTCGGGCTCGGTGAAGATATCGGCGGGAATGGGGAGCATGGCGGCCTCGCGGGAAGTTGCGGGAACAGCCATAGCATGGCGGCGGGAACCTGGCGCGTGCTCAGGCCTCACAATCGCGAATGGACGTCGGCGCTGCGTGCGCAGCGATTGTCGGGCGTTTAGGAAAAAACAACGGTGGAGCCGAGCCTGTCCGGCTCGGCTCCACCGGCACACGCTTAGTGGCGGTGGTCGCGGACCTCGGGCTGGGTGCGGTGGTCCCTGACGATGGTCTGATTGCGATGGTCGCGCACGATGGGCGGGTCGCGATGATCGCGGACGATGGTCAGCGCGCTCGCGGGCGTCACCGCGCCTGCCAGGGTGATCGCTGCGAAAGCCGCAAGGATGGTATTGCGCATAAGGCTTGTCCTCTTCCTGGTGGATCACTGCGAACCACCTGACTGCAAGCTAGATCGACCAGCTGGAATGATATGTGTCGCCGATCACGCGGCGATGATCGGGACGTCGGCGATCACGCGTCATCCGCAGCACGACGCCCGCGTGGCGGCTTGTCCGTCGAGCTCATCTGGGAAGGACGGACGCGCGACGTGATCTTCGCAACGCTCGGCGTGTCCGTCAGCACCGTGAAGAGCCATCTCATTCACGACAGGCTCCGCGGTCATCTCGAAGGACGAGGCGCGCGCTCAGCCGGCTGAGAAGGCCATATGCGATTGCCCTCCAGTGTAGCCGGAGACTGCGCTCAAGCCGCTTCCGCCACCGATTTCGCGCGCTCCTCGAGCACACCGATCGTGGAGACCAGATTGTCGCGCCGCGCTCGAAGGTTGAGTGCAAGCAACGGATAGGTCGGCTGAAGCACGTCGAACACGCCGGCCTTGGCTTCCTCCTCGAGAATATCGGTATTCAACAGCCGAACGCGCCACCACAAATCGGCGATCAGCGCATCGAGCCGGAGTTCGCCAGCAGTACCAGAACGGGACATTTCTTGCATCGCATGCCTCAACCTGAAACGGACCTCTCTGCCGAGGCCCGGCTTTGGTCATGACTGAGCAAGCAGGGTGCCAGGATCGGCGGGTGCGATGTGGCTCGGGAATTGGCTCCGCGGTGCGGTCCTTCGGCTCTCAGCGGAAGTTGAACGTGCCAGGGCGGACCACCAGGTCTTGCCCCCTTCCAAACTGTTAATAGGGAGGCTTCACCTGCTCAGCTTTCCTGCTTTTGGGCGGCGGGCGATGATGACAGACGCCGGAGGCATTCAGCTCACGCCGCCCGCTGTTTCCGTCGCGCCGGGGGGGCCTGCCACGAGAGGCCGGCGAGCGGCACGGGCTTGCTGAAGTGAAATCCCTGGCCGAGCGGGATGCCGAGTGACTGAAGCCGTTTAGCCTGCTCGAAGGACTCGACCCCCTCAGCGACGATCGAGAGCTTCAACGTCTTCGCGAGCTGCACGATGGACTTCAGCACGGCGACGGTCTCGCAGCGATCGATCCTGTCGATGAACGATTTGTCGATCTTGACCTTGTCGAAAGGAAAGGCCGTCAAATAGGACAAAGACGAGTATCCGACACCGAAATCGTCGAGGGCAATGGAGACGCCGAGCGCCTTGAGGCGCTGGAGTGTCTTGAGGTTCTCCTCGGTGTCGGCGAGAAATACGCTCTCGGTGATCTCGAGCTCGAGCCGGGTTTGCGGAAGGCCGCTCTGCGCCAACGCAAACGTCACGGTGTCGACGAGATTGGTGCCGGCAAATTGCAGGGCAGAGAGATTGACGGCGACCTTAACGTCGGCCGGCATGCTCATCGCATCGCGACAGGCCCGGGCAAGCACCTGATTGCCGAGCTCGACGATCAAGCCCCCCGCCTCCGCAACCGCAATGAACTCAGCCGGAGGAATGTAGCCCCTGGTGCCGTGATGCCAGCGCGCCAGGGCTTCGACCGATTTTACCCGGCCGGTGCCGAGCTCGATCACGGGCTGATAAAACACCTCCAGCTCCTCGCGCCAGATCGCTTCGCGCAGTTCGATCTCGAGCACGTTGCGCTGATCCGCTTCCGCCTTGAGCTCCGCTGAATAGAGGTGGAAGCAGCTTCGGCCGGCATTCTTCGACCTGTAGAGCGCAAGATCGGCGTTGCGAAGGATCTCATCGACCCGCGTGCCGTGCTCGGGCACGAGCGCAAGGCCAATGCTACAGCCGATCACGACGGGATGGCCATCGATGTGATAGGGCTCGGCAATGGCCTGGACCAGCCGCTCGGCCAGGCTTGCAGCGCCGTCGCGCATCGCGGCCACGATCACGGCAAACTCGTCGCCGCCAATTCGCGCCGCCGTATCGGCATCACGAATCTGCGCCTTGATCCGGTCGGCAACCTGCTTCAGCAACGCGTCGCCGCATTGATGGCCGAGCGCATCATTGACGGACTTGAACTTGTCGAGATCGAGCAGGAGTACGGCGAACGCAGGCTCCAGCCGGCGCGGGCTGGCCAGCGCCTCGTCGAGGCGCTCCTTGAACAGGTTGCGGTTGGCAAGGCCGGTCAGGCTGTCGTAATGCGCCAGCCGCTCGATGCGGTCCGCCGACGCCTTGCGCTCGGTGATGTCCTCATGAGTAGCGACCCAGCCGCCACCCTCGCGCCGGCCGTAGGAGATGTAGACGACCCGCCCATCGGGAAACTGCACCGTGTTCGAGATCTGCTCCGACCGGGTGAGCCGGTTCTTTAAATCGACGAGATAGGTCTCGACGTCGAGCACGGCGGTCTGTTTTGCGAATATATCCCGGAAATGCATGCCGATCCGAATGTCTTCCGGCAGGAGACCATAGAGTTCGAGCCATTGCGGGTTGAATGCGATCAGGCGGTCGCGGCCATCGAACATGCTCAAGCCCTGAGGAAGGTTCCGGAGCGCATCCTCGAACTTGCTGGCAAAATCGCGCCGCTCGCGGTGAGCGCGATCCAGCGCCTGCTGCCGTCGCCAATGGAATGTCGTCGCGGCGAGAATAATGAACGTAAGCAGCAGCGCGCCGCCGAGATAGACCTTCTGCCTGAAGGCGGAGCGGGAATAAATCTCCCGCTCCGAAATGCCGACGGTGAAGATGAGCGGAAACGCGCGCGACCTGCGCGCCGTGATCAGCCGGTCGCTGCGGTTCGGTCGGTTCTCGTTCCAATATTGCACATAGAAGCCGTCACCGAGCTCGCCCTCGACGCGGCTGGGTGTGCGTTGTCCCAGCACGGAGCCCTGGTCCACGCCCCGGGCGGCGAGCACGACGTAATTGGCATTTCTGAGCACCAGCGTTCCTCCGACGCCGAGCTTTGCCGTGTCGTAGAACCTGCCGACCACGTCGACGCTGATCGAGCCGACGATCACCCCGGCCGGATTCCCCTCGAGGTCGAACAACTTTCTTGCGAGCTGGATCGTCCATTTGTTCGAGGCCCGTCCCAGCACCGGCTTGGCGACGTAGAGGCGATCGTCGGCTTGCGCCATGACATTGATGAAGTGCTCGCGATCGCCAAGATAAAGCGGCGGACCGGAATAGCCCGCGGTCGTCTCGATCATGTATCCGCCCGATCCGATCAATGCGAGCTGAACCACGTCGCCGGTCGCAATGCGGGCCTTGTCCGACCATGACTTCAAGCTGAAGGTGAGCGGATCCTGGGCGTAGAGCGCTCGTACCACCAGCAATGACTGATCGACGCGCTCGAAGATGCGTTCGGTGTTTTCCTCGAACAGTTCGGCGACGCTGTCGCCGTGCGACCGCGCCTGCTCGACCGCGTCCATCCGCTCCGACGCGGTGATGGCGAAATAGCCGATCCAGACCAGGGGCAGAAAGAACAATGCGATCTGCAGCGGACCATTCCGCAGGATCGTTCTTCCGGCTTTGCGGACTGCCCCTGCGGGAATCACGACGCGCACCCCCGCTTCGGCCGCCAGGGCAGAACTGCGCTCGCCCGCAGTATTGGCATCGCCTTGTCTCCGCCTCGACTGCACAGGGACACCCGCGGCCGAAAGCGGCGCGGGTGCTGCTCATAGCGCAAAGGTAGCTGAAACAGCCTTAAGTTTGTGTTTGGGCAAAGCTCAATTCTTCAGCTTAAAGCATCCGTATCATCACGGAGGTCGGCTGGCCTTGAGCAATCAGGTACATGGGCATGTCGAAAGCGGCACATTTCCAGCCGCCTTTGGACCGGCTTTTCAGATTGCGCGCGCAAGAACGATCGCGCCGGACAGGATGAGGACCCCTCCTGCCGCATAGCTCAATCTTCGGCCGAACGGCAGCAGCTTCTCGCCGGCGACATAGAGCGCGATGCCGATGATCCAGGCGAGGTTCATTACGCCGCCGACGAACAGCAATACCATCAGAAACCAGCAACAGCCGACGCAGTAGCTGCCGTGGCGAAGTCCCATTCGCAATGCGCCGCGTGTGCCGGGCCGCCAATGTCGGCTGAGAAACAACAGCGGGCTCTCGCAGTAGCGCAGACACGCCTGTTTGAGCGGCGTGAACTGATAAACCCCTGCTGCAATCAGAACGCCGCCGCCCAGAAACGCGCTGGTGCTTGCCATCGCCATCGACAGCAATCCGAAGCGTTCGAACGCTCCTTGCACCAGGACCGCGGCAAGACTGAACCCCGCCCACGTCACGAGATAGCCGGCGAGAAAGATCCAGGTATCGATTGCGGCGCGGGAGGCAGTCTCCTGCTTGCGCTTGACGGTCGCATACAAGAGAAGGGTGAGCACCGCGCTCGGCGCCATCATCGCGACCATCATCACCCACCACATCACGAACAGCAGCACGCCATAGAATGGCGTCCACGGCATCGGCGCCATGTCCGGCATGTCGGTCATCATCTCGGTGTCCATGCCGGCGCCCGCGGCGAGATAGGCCCAGGCGAGCACCACCACTGCGGCAGTCCCGATCGCGACGATCAGCCGGTCGCGGTGGAGCAGGTGTTCCAGTATCGAGCGCCCCTGCATCGACTTGTCCATAGCGATGAGGAGCTGACACCGAGGTCTTGTGTCGGTGTCAGCGCCCTATCATGCGGCAACCCCCTCGGGCGTCTGCACAACATTGGCGAGCGAGCTATGCGTACCCCGGGTCTCGAACGGGATCGCGCCGGTCGAGCGGATGTTGGCGGATGCGACCTCGGCCGCCCGATGTTCGAACCCCTCGGGCATGACCACCTGGATGCGGTGCGGATCACCGGTCACCGGATTCTTGATCGGCTCGACATCGGTCTCGAGCACGCCCCTGGCGACGAGTTTTGCGACGCGTCCTTCTTTGTCGAAGGAAAACTCGAACGACGCAAACACCGGATCGTGGATCTTGGTAACGATCATGCTGACGATCTGGAAAAGCGTGCCTTCGGCCGAATGCTTACCGGAAAAGATATCGAACAACGCCTGACGCTGCTCCGCCGTGGCGCGTTCGTCGATGATGGGCTGGATTGTCCCATTGCCCTCATGAAGCGGCCCAGGAAAGTCGACCGTGATCGCAAAGCAGAGACCATCGAGCCTGGTCCCTTCGAAATGTCCCCTGGCGATCCGCATGGCGACCATTCCCTTGCAATAGCCTTGGGTCGGCCGTGCGTTGAAATCGCAGGGACAGCCAAACGCGCAGGTGCAGTTCTTCATCCATTCGCCTTCGAGACGCCAGTCCGATGCAGCCATGGCACATCTCCCAATGTGAGCGGGGACGCGGCAGCCATTGACGATTTGTTCAGCGTTCTTGTCGAGGCAACGCGAAGAGGCGCGAGCGGGATCGAGGTCCGATCAGAAGGCCGGCATCGCAGAAAAAGTATGATGGCGAGCTGCCGCTTACCGTCCAACGATCATATCAGCGGCCGCCGGCCACGTATAGCGAACGAGGGTAGTGCCTCAGGAGCAGCCACATCTCGGGGATGTCCGACGTCAGGGGGATGGCGCGCCATTCAGAGCAAAATTGCGAACTCTTATGTTGTTGATATTACTATGTAAATCTCAGATTACGGAAGGCGCTTGATGACCAACAATAGAGGATGTGAGGGGGCGGCTCGGTTAAACGCAGCGCATTTACCCAGCTTGAAAGTCCCAGTCCTTGCACCCAAACTTTCTGATCACATGCACTTTTCCAAAGCTGCTCATGCCTCGTCGGCTATGCGAAGATATGTGGCCTGCGGCCCCTCAGTTTGCGCGCAAGAGGTCTTCCGATACGCCAAATTACGAGGCGAAGCTCGATTGATCATATCTGATCATCGGCCATCAGCGGGTTAGCTCACGGCACCGTACCAAGCAGCTTTAGCTCGGCCCTGGCGGCGTCCCACTCGTCGAAGCCGTGCGGGCACTCGCTTGCGACCTGACGGAAGAGACGCGTTGCATCCTCCTTCTGCCGCTTCGTCAACGCGAGCTCACCGATGTAGAAATTCGCCTCGCAGATATGGCCCTTCTTTGCGATGGCATCCGGGTGGTCTGCGGCAGCGAGAACGGCGTCTGGCGTCGTCTGGTCCATGAACAGCTTGACCAAAGGCGCCGGCCAAACAGTCATGTCGAGCTTGGAGCTGGTCTGCGCGAGATGGCTCGGCTGGTTGTTGCGCCGGCCGGCGATATCGGCCCACAGTGCCAATTGGACAATGTCCGGCGCATTCGCGTTGGCCTGGTTGAAATCGGCCAGCGCTTTTTCCGCCTCGCCGGCCGCGAGATAGAAACGCCCGCGCGCGAAATAGGCCAACGGTGACTTCGGATCGAGGCGGATGGCCTGATTGACGTCGGCGATGGCACGGTCGAATTCACCTTTTTCGCTGAACGCGTAACCTCGCCCTACCAAAGCTCGGACAGATTTCGGATCGCGCCGGCTCGCCTCGTCGTAGTCGGCGATCGCGCGCTCGATGTCGCCCTTGGCGCGATAGGCGGAACCTCGCCTGGAGAGGGCGCTGACGTCTTCAGGGTAGAGCCGGATCGCCTCGCCGTAATCGGCGATGGCCAAGTCGTTGTCGCCCTTTTTGAGGTAGGTGTCGCCCCGATGCCTGAACGCCGAGGCGGATTTTGGATTGAGCCGGATCGCCTCGCCGAAGTCGGCCATCGCGCGCTCGTAGGCGTCCTTGTCGCTGAAGGCGATGCCGCGACCGAGGAAGGCCTTGGCGCGTTTGGGATCTAGTCGGATCGCCTCGTCGTAGTCGGTGATGGCGTGGTCGTTGTCACCCTTGTCGTGGTAGGCGTTGCCGCGATTCTGGAAGGCGATGGCAAGCTTGGGAGCCAGCCGGATCGCCTCGCTGTAGTCGGCAATGGCGCGGTCGTTGTCGTCCTTGTCGTTGAAGGCGTTGCCGCGATTGATGAAGGCCGCGGCATGGGTCGGATCGAGCCGGATCGCCTCGCTGAAGTCGGCGACGGCATGATCAGTGTCGCCCTTGTCCCCGTAGGCGACCCCTCGATTTTGGAAGGCCCTGGCGAACCGGGGATCGAGCCTGATCGCCTCACTGTAGTCCGCAATGGCGCTGTCGTTGTCGCCCGTGTCGTGGTAGGCGTTGCCGCGATTGTTGAAGGCCAAGGGCAATTTGGGATCGAGGCGGATCGCCTGATTGTAGTCAGCGATGGCGCGATCGTTGTCGCCTTGCTCGTTGTAATAGGCGCCGCGATTGTTGTAGGCCATCGCCAGCTTCGGATCGAGCCGGATCGCCTCGTTCAGATCGGCAACGGCGCGCTCGTTGTCGCCCTTGGCGCGGTAGGCAGCGCCTCGGTTGTTCAGAAGGGCCGCGAGATAGCGTCCCTTCGCCTTGTCCGAGATGATGGTCTGAGTGCAGTCGACGATCGCCGCGTCAGGATCTTGCGGGCTGTCACACCGCTCCCCGGCGGTGGCCGAACAGCTCAGGAAGACGGTGGCAGCGAAAAGCGAGCTCCAAAATCTCCAGTCCGTAGAGGCCATGCAATCGTCCCGAAGCGAACCTGGTCTTCTGAACTATGTGTCCGCATTGGTGGTTCCGGTTCACAGTTTGCCGGGTCAAGCGGATGCCAAGTTCAAGCGGCTCTACGAGGGATCGAAACGGTATCGCCGACTTCGACCCGATGTTCAAAGATCGCACGGCTGAAAGAGGACGATTCGCGATCTCGCCCGCACTGACGCAGTGCTTGCCGACGAAGGCCCTCGATCTCGAAGCCATCTATGATGCAGCGCCGGCCCCATCGCAGTGCAAGCGCTGGGTGTGCGATTGCGGATTGTGGGCTCGCGAAGCTTATTGAAAGAACCTAGTCGAACCGTCGAACCTGGACTTCGCGGGAGGCTAAAACACGCCTCCCCCCATTCGCAGTCTTGTTCGATAGCGGTTTGAGGCCAACAACTCCCCTGGACGTCGCTCGCGTGCGGGAGCGCGGATCGAAACCAGATTGGGGCAATGCTGCGCAACTGGGCGCGAGGTCTGGGTCGAACTGACGACCCGGCGCTCTCCGTCACTTCATGCCCACATCAGGCCTTGATGTTCGCAGTTTTGTTCTGAATGGCGGGAGAATGGTGCCCAGGGGCGGAATCGAACCACCGACACTGCGATTTTCAGTCGCATGCTCTACCAACTGAGCTACCTGGGCGTGCTCCAAGAGAGGGGCCAAAGCCCATCGAGCGGGCGGTTTATAGTGGGCTAGGGGCGGCCTGTCCACCCGGCTTCGCCAAGTGGCTTCGCCGGGCGCGGCCCGGCTGTGCACAAGCTGGCGCGGCTGGGGCGCGGCGGCTCGCGTGAGCCGCTAAACGTTTGATATTGTTGCTTATTCCAGGTCATCCAAATCGTCGTCGCGACCGGGGATGACGTAGGAGCCTTTCAGCCAGCGGTTCAGATCGACGTCGCGGCAGCGCGGGGAGCAGAACGGGCGGGTGGCCTCGGACTGCGGCTTGCCGCAGATCGGGCAGGTTTTGAGCGGGCTGGCGGGCTTTTTGATGGGGTCGTCCATGATGTCGGCGGCTTGCACGGGGTGAAGGGGTTCAAGAGCCTGTCGGCAAACGAGTTCCTTGGGCGGCGGCGCGTGCGCCCCGTCAGGCCATTCTACTGTGCATGGGGTTGTTTTCGCGATTTTGTTGGGCCGTAGCTTTCGGCTCAGACGGCGGTGGCGTTGAGCCAGCCGAAGCGAATCGGAAAGCCCTCGCCGCCGAGCAGCGTGGTGGTCTCGTAGAGCGGCAGGCCGACGACGTTGGTGTAGGACCCCACCATCTTCACCACGAAGGAGCCGGCGATGCCCTGCACGGCGTAGCCGCCGGCTTTGCCGCGCCATTCGCCGGAGCCGATATAGGCCTGGATGTCGTCCTCCGAGAGGCGCTTGAAGCGGACGCGGGTCTCGACCAGGCGCTGGCGGAACGCCTCGCGCGGCGTCACCAGGCAGATCGCGGTGTAGACGCGGTGGTTGCGGCCCGACAGCAGCCGCAGGCACTGCGCGGCTTCATCGACGAGATTGGCCTTGGGCAGGATGCGGCGGCCGACTGCGACCACGGTGTCGGCGGCGAGGATGAAGGCGCCGCGCAGCTCGTCATCCAGCTGCACCGATTTCAGCGCTGCGTCGGCCTTGCCCCGCGCCAGCCGATTGGCGCAGGCGCGCGGCAGCTCGCCCCGCTTCGGCGTCTCGTCGACGTCGGCCGGCCGAAGCGCGTCCGGCTCGATGCCGGCCTGGTTGAGCAGCGACAGGCGCCGCGGCGAACCGGAGGCAAGTACGAATTTGGGGCGGCCAAGCATCAGGTGATTTGGGGGATGAGCAGGGGGTGAATTGCGCGCGGAACCTATCGGAAGGGGGCTGATTTCACAACCCGGGAACCCCAGCTTTGGTGATTCGAGGGGATGCCGAGATGCGTGTGCCCGCGGTGTGTGACGCGGGTGTTACGGGACGTCTCGTGTCCCGGACGCGGCGCGGCATGAAATGCTGCGACGCTGAGCCGGGACCCTGGAGCTTGCGCTTGGGGAGAGATGGGCCCCGGCTCTGCAACGCACCGCGAAGAGGCGCTGCGCTGCGTCCGGGGCACGAGATCAGCCTGACGCCGCACCTGTCTTGGCGAAGCGTCGGCGGATGCGCAGCAGCAGCTGGTCGCAGACGTCGCGATAGGCGACGAGCTTCTGGTCGCGGCTGCCCTCGATGGTGGTGGGATCCTGCGTCGGCCAGTACTCGACGTCAGCCGCGAGCGTCCGCGTCAGCTCCAGCGCCTTGTGGTGCGCCTCGGGCGAGAGCGTGATGATGAGGTCGAAATTCAGCCCCTCCCAATCCTCCAGCTCCTCGAAGGTCTGCGGCTTGTGGGCAGAGATGTCCTGGCCGAGCTCGGCCATCACGGACACTGCGAACGGATCGAGCTCGCCGCGCCTCGCGCCGGCCGATTTCACGTAGAGGCCTTGCGGAAACATGTGCTGCAACAGGCTCTCGGCCATCGGCGAGCGCACGCTGTTCATCGCGCAGGCGAACAGCACCGATTGCGGATCGCGTGCGCGTGGCGGCGCCGCCATCGCGCTTAGCCCTTTCTAAAAGAGGGCATGGCCTTGGCGGAAAACCGCTGCACACTTTTCCGGGCCATGCCCTAACCCTTCCAGTGCAGGACGGTAATGAGCGTGAACAGCCGGCGCGAGGTCTCGAAATCGACCCGCACCTTGCCCTTCAGCCGCTCCTGCAGCGTGCGCGATCCCTCGTCATGGATGCCGCGCCGGCCCATGTCGATGGCCTCGATCTTGTCGGGGGTCGCGGTACGGATCGCCTGGTAGTAGCTGTCGCAGATCATGAAATAGTCCTTCACGATCCGCCGGAACGGCGTCAGCGACAGCAGATGCGCGACGACGGGCGTGCCGTCCTCGCGGCGGATGTCGAACATCAGGCGGTTGCCGGTGATGCCGATATGCAGCGTGAACGGGCCCTTCCCGTCGGCGCCGTCAGGTGCGAACAGGTTCTGCTCGATCAGATCGTAAATCGCGATCGCGCGCTCATGCTCGATGTCGGGCCCGGAACGGCCGATCGATTCTTCGTCGAGCGTGACGCCGACGATGCGATTGGTCGAGTCGTCCTGTTCGGGCAACACTGTCATGACAGATTGAGGCGCAATCCAATCGAACGCGAATGAGCGTCCAGGCCCTCCGCTTGTCCGAGCGTCATCGCGGCGGGGCCGAGCGCACGCAGTTGATCCGGGCCGCATTTCAGGATCGAGGTGCGCTTCATGAAGTCGTGCACCGACAGGCCTGAGGAGAATCGCGCCGAGCGCGCCGTCGGCAGCACGTGATTGGAGCCGCCGACATAGTCGCCGATCGCCTCCGGCGTATGGGGCCCGAGGAACACCGCACCGGCATTGCGGATTTTCGCGGCAAGCCCGTCGGGATCCACCGTCATGATCTCGAGATGCTCGGCGGCGATGGCATCCGCGAGCGGGATGGCGTCGCTGAGGTTCTTCACCATGATGATGGCGCCGAAATCGGCCCAAGACGCGCTGGCGATGGCGGCGCGCGGCAGCGTCTTCAACTGCGCCTCGACCGCCTTTTCGACGTCGGCGGCAAGGCGCGCGGAATCGGTGATCAGGATCGACTGCGCGCTGGCATCATGCTCGGCCTGCGCCAGGAGATCGGCGGCGATCCAGTCGGCATTGCCGGTGTCGTCGGCAATCACCAGCACCTCGGACGGGCCGGCGATCATGTCGATGCCGACCTTGCCGAACACTAGCCGCTTGGCGGCGGCGACATAGGCATTGCCGGGGCCGACGATCTTGGCGACCGGCGCGATCGTCGCGGTGCCGTGTGCCAGCGCCGCCACGGCCTGCGCGCCGCCGACACGGTAGATCTCGGTGACGCCGCCGAGCGAGGCCGCGGCCAGCACCAGCGGATTGAGCTTGCCGTCGGGCGAGGGCACCACCATCACGAGGCGCGAGACGCCGGCGACCTTTGCAGGCACCGCGTTCATCAGCACCGAGGACGGATAGGCGGCGGTGCCGCCGGGCACGTAGAGGCCGGCGGATTCGATCGCGGTGTAGCGCCAGCCGAGCTCGACGCCGAGCGGGTCGGTGAAGCGCTCGTCCTGCGGCAGCTGCCGGCGATGATAGATCTCGATGCGGTCCCGCGCGAGCTTGAGCGCATCCAGTGTCGCCGCATCGCAGGCCTTGTTCGCGGCCTCGATTTCGGCGGCCGAGACGCGCAAGGAGGCCGCATCCAGCCTCAAGCGGTCGAACTTTGCGGTGGCCTCGAGCAGCGCGGCATCGCCCCGCTTCGCCACGTCGTCGACGATGGCGCGCGCGGCGGCCTCGACGTCGGCCGAGACCTCGCGTTTGGCGGCGAGGAAGGCCGCGAATCGCTGGTCGAAATCGGCGCTGCTGCGGTCGAGGCGAACGGGCATGTCTGGCTTGGCTTCTGGCTGGTCTTTGGGGCGGATTGGCGCACCAGGTCCCCTGCTCAATGGCGCGGCGGGGAAGCGGCGTCAACCCTCGCAAGGCGCCGTTCTGGCGCAGGCCTGAGCCGGCGCGGCTGGTATACAGGTCACCTCATGCCTCCCCTTCGATCTCCAACCCCGTTCCCAGCGCGTCGGCCCCGAGGTCGGTCAGCTCACATTCCAGGCATTCGACGTCGAGCCGGATGGCACCGCCCTCGGCGAACAAGAGCAGGGCGCTGCCGCCGGGCTCCTCGTCGCGGCCGTCCCGGGGATGAAATTCGATCCCGACGAGGTCCAGGACCTTGTCGGGAGCCGCAAGCTCGATGTTGCGCGACTTGCAGGCGAGCACGCGGTCGAAGCGGAGCGCGGCGACCAGCCGGCGCGGCTCGGCTTCGCCCTCCAGCGTCTGCTCCCAGTCCAGCCGGCTCATCCCGACCACAAGCCGCTTCTCGCTTTGTCGCCAGATGATGTCGGAGGCCTGGACACGGGCGTCCTGGACATGGGTCGAGATCACGGCGAGATCGTCGGCGTCGAGTGCGATCAGTTTGAGCTGGGGCGACATCGCCGACGCTTCTCCTTCGGAATGGACAGGGCTCAACGCGCACAGGCCCCAAAATTTCCGCTCAAACTAACGGGCCGGCAGGCTAGAGGCTATTGATATCCTCCATCTCCAGCACCTTCCGCGGATACCCCTCCCGGGCGACGCGGATCATGGCGCGGCCGATCTGCTCGGTCGAGGTGACGAGCCGGGGCGAGAGCCGGCGCAGCACCGACCAGAGCGGCCCGGTTGCGGAATAGACCGCCTGCACCCAGACGGTCTTGGAACGGGCGCGGTGCAGCGGCTGGATCGCGCCGGGCCGGAACATGTAGGCGGCCCTGAACGGCAGCTTGAGGAGATCGTTCTCGGTCTTGCCCTTGATCCGCGCCCACATCCGCGAGCCCTGCTCGGTGGAATCGGTGCCGGCGCCGGTGACGTAGGTGAAGACCATCTGCGGATTGAGGCGCGCCAGCGTCGTCGCCGCCGCGAGCGTGAGGTCATAGGTGAGGTGGCGGTAGCGCTGCTCGCTCATGCCGATGGAGGAGACGCCGAGGCAGAAAAAGCAGGCATCGAAGCCGGTGAGCTGGGTTTCGATCGACGAATAATCCAGGAAATCGTCGTGGATGATCTCGGTGAGCTTGGCGTTGCGCACCCCGGTCGGGCTGCGGCCAACCACGAGCACGCGGTCGATGCCGGCATCGACCAGGCATTCGCGCAACACGCCCTGCCCGACCATGCCGGTGGCGCCGAAGATGATGACTCGCATCGGGATGTTCCTGGCAGGCTCGCGGCTCATGCGGCGGCCGCGATCTCGTCGAAGGATACACCGGTCAGCGTCGCCGAGGCATCCCACAGCATGGCGGCGGTGGCAAAATCCCTGGCGTGCGGCATGATCCGCGCCGGCGCTGGCGCCCCCTTCATCTCGTAGAATCCGTTCGGACCGTAATAGCCGCCGGGCTCCGCTGTGGGCGACGTCGCGGCGAACAGCGTCGGCAGCGCGCCCTCGGCGGCGGACTGGCTGAACAGCGGCTGGAGCAGCCGGCCGACCCGCCACTGGAACGTGTTGGCGCCGGGACCGTTCGCGATGAGATCGGTGCGCGCAAAGCCGGGATGGGCGGCAATGCTGCTCACGCCCCAGCCGGCCGCATCGCTGCGGCGCTGCAATTCGAGCGAAAACATCAGCATCGCCAGCTTGGACTGGCAGTAGGCGCGCCACGGACGATAGGAATGCCTGGCTTGCAGATCGTCGAAATTGATCGCGCCGGAGCGGTGCGCAAGACTGGAGAGATTGACGACACGCGACGCCTTCGCGCGGCGAAGCTGCGGCAACAGCTGCGCCGTCAACGCGTAGTGACCGAGATAGTTGGTGCCGAGCTGCATCTCGAAACCGCCCTCGGTCTGCTGTCGTTTCGGCAGCGCCATCACGCCGGCATTGTTGACGAGGAGATCGAGCTGCTCGTTGCCGGCGGCAAAGCGCCGGGCGAAATCGGCGACGGAGGCGAGGCGGGCGAGATCGAGAGGCTCGTAGGCGATCAGCGCATCGGGAAATCGCTCGCAGATGCCTTCGATCGCCCGCAGGCCCTTTGCGTCGTTGCGTCCGGTGAGTATGACAATGGCACCGGCGCCCGCCAGCGCCATCGCCGTCTCGTAACCGAGGCCACCCGTCGCCCCTGTCACGACGGCCGTCTTGCCGCTGAGAGAGGGGATGTCTGCCGTGGTCCAGTCGGTCATGCCATGTCTCCGTTCGGGGCTGGAACGAGGCCCGCGACCGGTCTAAATGTGCACTTAGTGCAATTTTACAAGAGGTGAACCAGTTTGAAGGCTTCGAAGGTGGCCCGGAAACGCGTCAAGTCATTGCACGTGGACGGAAAATCCCCGGCCGTGCCCGGCCTGCGCGAGCGCAAGCGGCAAGAGACCCGCGAGCGGTTGACCCGTGCCGCGATGGCGCTGTTCCTGGAGCGCGGCTTCGAGGCCACGACCATCGACGACATCGCGGCCGCGGCGGAGGTGTCGCGGCGGAGCTTCTTCCATTATTTCGCGTCCAAGGAGGACGTGGTGGCGGCCTGGCAGGAAAATGCCGCCAGCGCGCTGGTCGCCGAGGTGGTCGCGCGGCCCGCGGACGAATCCATGCTGACGGCCGCGGAGAATGCGATCGCGGCGACGGTCAAGCGGCTCGATCCGGCGGAAGCCGCGGCGATGTCGCGGCTCAAGCGCGACAATCCCGCGCTGCAGGCGCGCGATCAGCTCAAATACGAGATGATCGAGCGCGCGCTCGCCGAGGGCCTTGCCCAGCGCGGGCGAACCAAATCCGACCGGCTGCAGGCGCGGCTCGTCGCCATGATCGCCACCGGCGCGATGCGCGTCGGCGGCGAGAGCTGGATCGGCGAAGGCGCGCGTGAGCGGCCGGAAGCTTTCGTCAAGCGCACCTTCGATGCGATCAGGGCGATCTTGAAATGAGGCGCCTCACTCCCTGAAGAACGCCAGCAGGTCCGCGTTGATGGTTTCGGCGTGTGTGGTCGGCATGCCGTGGGGGAAACCCTTGTAGGTTTTCAGGATGCCCTTCTTCAGCAGCTTGGCCGAGAGCGGCGCGGAATCGGCGTAGGGCACGATCTGGTCGTCGTCGCCGTGCATCACCAGCACCGGCACGTTGATCTTCTTCAGATCCTCGGTGAAGTCGGTCTGCGAGAACGCGACGATGCCGTCGTAATGCGCCTTCGCGCCGCCCATCATGCCCTGGCGCCACCAGTTCTGGATCACCGCTTCCGACGGCTTTGCGCCGGGACGGTTGTAGCCGTAGAACGGGCCGGCGGGGAGGTCGCGATAGAACTGCGTGCGGCTGGCCGCGAGCTGCTTCTGGAGATCGTCGAACACGCTCTTCGGCAAGCCGCCCGGATTGGCCGCGGTCTGCAGCATCAGCGGCGGCACCGCGGAGAGGATCGCCGCTTTCGCCACCCGGCTCTCGCCGTGGCGCGCGATGTAATGCACGACTTCGCCGCCGCCGGTGGAATGGCCGACATGGATGGCGTTCTTGAGGTCAAGATGCGCAGTGACGGCCGCGAGATCATCGGCGTAGTGATCCATGTCGTGGCCGTCGGAAACCTGCGACGAGCGGCCATGGCCGCGGCGGTCATGAGCGATGACGCGATAACCGTTGTTGGCGAAGAAAATCATCTGCGCGTCCCAGTCATCGGCCGACAACGGCCAACCATGGCTGAACACGATCGGCTGGCCACTGCCCCAATCCTTGTAGAAGATCTCGACGCCGTCTTTGGTGGTGATGATGGGCATGAGCGCTCTCTTTCAGTGAAGTTCAGTTGCGTTGCGCGTGAGCAAGCACGCGCCCGTGGTGCGCAGATAGTCGCGCGAGATCGCGAATGCGATGCCCCGCATCAACCGGGGACGTTGAGAATCGTGTGATCAGGCAAACGCCATCGGCCGAAAGCGGCGCCAGGCGCCGATCGTGAGCACGACGAAGAACACCAGCACGACGCCCTGCACCACCGCGAACACGGGACCAGACGGCGGCGCCGGGGCCACGGCGGGGGCGAGCGCGGCAAGCGCCGGCACCTTGAGGAACGACTGGATCACCAGCACGAAGACGTTGAAGTAGAGCGAGACCATCGCGGTCACGACATAGACGGGGCGCCAGACACCGGAGAGCTTCATGCCGTACAGCGCGATGCAGGCGATGGCGAGCAGCACCAGCGAGATGATGCCGATGATGTGCGAGGGCAGCAGCTTCTCGAACGGGAAGAGGAAGCCGGTGGCGCTGGTCAGGATCGTGAACAGCAGGAAGACCGCGGTGAGGCCCGGCATCGACTTCGAGCCGAGCAGGCCGAACATCACGACGAGGCCGGCGGCGATGGCGATCAGGCTGATGATGACATGGATCATCGTGAAGGCGGGCAGGCTCAAGCCGAGGACCATGACATCTCTCCTACGCATCGAGGTCATGAGAGTAGTATTACGGTCCTCATGAGATTGCCACCTGTGTTGTCGTCACATGCATGTGCGAAGCCATGCGTCATCGTGCGAATCGACAAACGCATGGCTGAATTTTTTGCACCGCTGTCACAAACGACGGCAGATGTAGTTTGTAGCCCGGATGGAGCGCAGCGAAATCCGGGAATCGTGCCACAAGAGAGAGCGGCCCCGGATTACGCTGCGCTCCATCCGGGCTACGCTCTTGCAGGCTTTCGACGAAAGTTGAATCGAGCCTCACACTTCCTTGGTGTCGAAGATCAAGAGGTCGGCACCGCCGCTGGCGAATTTCGGCACGTCGCCTGCGGCCGCCTTGCCCGCTTCGCTGCCGAAGGCCTTCTGGATGTCGCCCACGCTGTCGAAGGTGAGAATGGCGACGAGATGAATCCCTGACGGCCCAGCGGGGGAGCCGACCGCGCCCGTGCTGACTGCGTACTTCTTCAAGCCGGGAAGCTTCTTGGCGAGCGGAATGTGGGTCTCGGCATAATGCTTGTCGAAGGCGGCAGCATCCTTGGGCGTTTTGTAGAGCACGACGAGTTCGGCCATTTATTCCTCCCTTGGGAATCTTTGTTTTTCCGCGCGCGATTGGCCTCGCGACGAGGCGATAGTCTGTGGGGCGCGGCAAGATGGCAAGTCCCATTCGTCTTGCCAACTGCTTGTCTTCTGCTCGGCTAAAGCGCCGGTTTTGCGGCGTCGCCGAGATAGCCGTGCAGGGAGGCCACCACCTGCGCGCCCTCGCCGATGGCGCCGCCGACGCGCTTGACCGAACCGGAGCGCACGTCGCCGACGGCATAGACGCCGGGCACGGAGGTCTCCAGCGGTGCCACCAGCTTGCCCTGGTTCTGCTCGGACTGCGCGCCCGTCACGACGAAGCCGCCGCGATCGAGCGTCACGCCGCAGCCGTCGAGCCAGGCGGTGGCGGGATCGGCGCCGACGAACAGAAAGAGATTGCGGATGTCGGCAGAATCCTCGTCATCGGACAGCCGGCTCTTCCAGCGGATGCGCCGCAGCAGCGCGGCCTCGTCGCCCTCGAGCGCCGATATCTCGGTGTTGAACATCAATTCGATGTTCGGCGTCGCTTCGATGCGCTCGATGAGATAGCGCGACATGCTGGCGCCCAGGCCGCCGCCGCGGATGATCATCAACACTTTCTTCGCGTGACCCGACAGGAACACGGCCGCCTGACCTGCCGAATTGCCCGCACCGACCAGCGCGACCTCCTCGCCGGCGCAGAGCTTCGCCTCCACGGGCGAGGCCCAGTACCAGACGCCGCGCCCCTCGAACTTGTCGAGGTTTGCGATCTCCGGCCGGCGATAGCGCGCGCCGCTCGCGACCACCACCGCGCGCGAGCGCAAGGGATCGCAGCCGTCGAGCGCCACCGCAAACGCGCCGTCCTTGCGGGTGCAGTCGAGCGACTTCACCGTGACGGGAATCATGATGTCGGCGCCGAATTTCTGCGCCTGGGTGAAAGCGCGCGCGGTCAGGGCCTGGCCCGAGATGCCGGTCGGAAAGCCAAGATAGTTTTCGATGCGGGCGCTGGCGCCGGCCTGGCCGCCGAAGGCCCGGATGTCGAGCACCGCGACCGACAACCCTTCGGACGCCGCATACACGGCGGTGGCGAGGCCGGCCGGTCCGCAGCCGACGACCGCAACGTCGTAGATGCGGCCGTCCTTGGCGCCGCCAATCATGCCGATGGCGCGGGCAAGCTCGGTCTCATCGGGATTGCGCAACACCGCGCCGCTTGCGGCGACGACCAGCGGCCAGTCTTCGGCCTTGGGCGAATAGCGCGCGATCAACTCACCCGCGTCGGGATCACGATCGGGATCGAGCAGATGATGCGGCTGACCGTTGCGGGTGAGAAAACCCTGCAACCGCACCACGCCGGCGGAGTTCGACGGACCGATCAGCACCGGACCGCCGATGCCGCCCTGGATCAGATTGACCCGGCGCAGGATCAGCGCGCGCATGATGCGCTCGCCGAGATCGGCCTCGGCGACCAGCAGCGCGCGCAGCCGCTCCGGCGGCAACAGCAGCGTCTCGACATCGCCCTCGGCGCGGCCGTCGACCAGCGCCGGCTGTCCGGAGAGCTGGCTGAGCTCGGCCAGAAACTGCCCCGGCCCCTGGTCGATCACAGGCGTGACATGGCCGAGGCCGTCACGCTGGGTGATGGCGACATGGCCCTTCAGCACCACGAACATGCCCGGACCCGGCTTGCCGGTCTCGAACAGGAACTCGCCGTCGGCGTAGCTGCGGACCTCGCCGAAATGCCTGATGCGCTCGATCTCGGCCGGCGTCAGCGCCGGAAAGGTCTGCTCGGGGCGGGTGAAGCGCGACATCAGCGCCTCGTCACCGGTTGGTTGCTGTCCGTTCTGCCCCATCGTCATTCTCGCTCATTGCAAAATTCCAGGTGCCGGCCTTCAACCTCCGGTCTTGCCGGCGGCCCCCTCATCTAGGGAACCATCGTCGTTCTGCGAGGGGTCGGTGCTTGCGCCGCGTTCGCGTGCCTGCAGCTTCCGCCGCTTCAGGTTTTCGCGCAGCGCCGATTTCAAGCGGTCGTCGCGGGACGTCCTCGCCTGGTTCGCTCTCTTGTCGGTCTCGTCGGCCATCACGGATCCATCACATCGGTCGGCGGCAGGATGCCACCGAATGGCGACAGCTCAAGAGGCCGGCGCGATCCATTCGTGCGAAACGCGAAATGGATCGAATCCGGTGCCTGGGGCAACTGGCCAGTTGGCGGGGGATATCGGAGCCCGAATCGCCGGGAAGTCGGTGGTTTCGCGCCAAAACGGGCATTTTGGCCCCGATATCGGCCCGATTTTCTCGGTTTGACGGGTCGAGCAAGCTTGCACAGGAGGGGGGCTTGTGGCAGATATCGGCCCGCTTGGTAGCGCCCCTCGGGCGCCCGATTCTTCACCAGCACATGCTGCCGTAGCTCAGTGGTAGAGCACTCCATTGGTAATGGAGAGGTCGACAGTTCAATCCTGTCTGGCAGCACCATTTTTCCCCATCGAAGCGAGCCCTCCACTTGGCAGCCCCACTTGGCAGCCCCATTTGGCAGCGAGCCCGCAACACCCACGGATGCGATCGTGATCACACGTTCCCTGCCCTATGAAGGACTGCTCCACGAGATCGTCGAGCATAATGGCGTGCTTTATCTCGGCGGCATCGTCCCTGAAGATGCCGGGCTCGACATGGCCGGCCAGGCCGACGATGTGCTGCGCCAGTTGAAGACCCTGCTCGAAGGGGCCGGCTCCGATCTCTCCTGCGTTCTGCAGGTGACGATCTTTGTGGCTGATCTCGCCGACAAGGCGGCGCTCAACCAGGTGTGGAAGCGCTATTTCACCGCGGACCACCTGCCGGCACGTGCGGCCGTTGGCGTTGCGGATCTCGGCCCGGGCGTCA
The DNA here is from genome assembly GCF_036247985.1 of Bradyrhizobium sp. TM239. NCBI lineage: Bacteria > Pseudomonadati > Pseudomonadota > Alphaproteobacteria > Hyphomicrobiales > Nitrobacteraceae > Bradyrhizobium > Bradyrhizobium sp. TM239. Next base: position 52,290 of record NZ_BTIR01000020.1, read on the forward strand.
AGCTGGAGCTGACGGCGATCGCCGCCCGCCGCTGATACAGGCGACACGGGCGAGGCGAGAACGCTCGGTCATTTTGTGTTCGGGCGAGAACACGCGTCATTCCTGTGTTCACACATGAAGCAGCAATCTCGCGGCGCGAAGCGTCCGAGTTTTGCTGCTTTCCTTGACCCTCTTCCTTGAAGAGGGCGCAGGGAAGACCGGGTGCCGGCTGGCACCCATGACCCGCTGCGCGAGGAATTTGCACACGCAAATGCGCAGGCGGACAACAGGTGGGCCGGAAAACACCCGGCCTTCCCTGCGCGATGGGTTGACGGCCTATGCCTGCTCTCCCCGGAGCCGAGTTCCCTCTGGCCTCCGTCACCTCGCGACAGACGATGCACCGTCCGGTTGGCCGATGCATCTTCGCGAAAGCTTGGCTGTAGCAACGACAGCCAGGACCACATGGTTTAGCCGTACGCAGCTGCGCCGTTCGTCACACGGAGAAGAACCTCACGAGGATCACCCGCCCTGGTCCCGCCTTGCCGTGCCCGACGCAGCCGCGTCCACCGCACCCCAGCCCACGTTCGTTGCGACGTACGATCGCCCCTCTCCTCGGGCCGGGATGGCGGGAATATGCCGCGAATCCGAATTTCGGTAGAGTGGAATCTTTTTGCGAAGGGGGATTGACGGGGTTTGGGGTGTTTTGCCCGACGGCTCGCGACTGGGGCGCGCTGGTAAGGTTAATCTTTCCTTTCGATTGTCGGTAAAGTTTTATCTATTATCGTCTTGCCGTGGATAACCAACCAGAGGCTTGGATAGTGTTTGCGTGTTGCCTGATCGTGACCGGGATTGCGTTGCTTCTCTCCGGCATTGTTGCCTTCGGCTTTCATAGAAACTCGCTGCACTCCATGGCGCTGCTGTAGCCTTATCAAAGCGCCGGCTTGCAGGATGGGCGGAGCGACTTGTCCACCGTTGCTCGTAGGATGGGTAGAGCGAGCGAAACCCATCGCGGGTTTATTCGGCGCCGAGGCATGATGGGTTTCGCAAGTGCTCTACCCATCCTACGCATCGTCAATTGTCGTTCTCTGCCGCGCGCCTCGCAAACCGATCATCTGCCCGGCGCAGCCGTCGGCACAGCTCGCGGTTGATGTTCTGCAGGACGATCACATAGGCGTGGATGTCGGCCTTGTAGCAGGCGTAGAGATTTTGGGCGGTCAGCTCGTACAGCACCGTCGGCGCCTCCGCGACAACCGTTGCCGAGCGGTTTTGCATTTCGATCAGCGTCATCTCACCGAAGAAGTCGCCGCGCTCCAGCACGGAGATCGGGATGATGCTCCCCGCATTCGTCCGTTTGCTTACCGCGAGCCGGCCGGATTTGACGATGAACAGCGAGCGGCCCGGCTCGCCCTCCGCCACGACGGTGCTGCCTGCCTCGAAGCTTCGCTCGACCAGCATGGACATCAGGAGGTCGAGGCTCGGCTGCGGGAGACCGCCGAAAAATGGCGTCGCGAGCAGGAACGCTTCCAGATCGGGGGCCGTGACGGTCATTGCGCGAGGTTACGCCGCGTCGCCGACTGCGGCAAGCGAGGCTGCGTAGCCCGGATGGAGCGCAAGCGTAATCCGGGACCGTCAACCACGGATGCAATCATCCCGGATTGCGCTTCGCTCCATCCGGGCTACGAATCTCGGCGCGGTCGTGTCACTGCCGCTCGACGCCCTCCCCGCGCAGTGCCCTTCGCTTTCGCCACACCTGCAGGTCAATCATCGCTTTGATCGTCGCCGCGAGGACGGCCGCGCACAGCACGGCCTTCGAGATCGTCTCCATCGTTCCCTCGATCAGCAGGCAATGGACCACGCTGCCGACGACGATGACGATGGCGAGCGGCATATGAATCAAGCGCCAGGTTCGCGGCCGCAGCTCTAACCGCCGGCGCAGGGACGCCAGCAGTGCGACAATGAAGATGGCCCACATCGCGGTCACGCCAAAGGGCGAGAATGGCGTCGGCGATGCGTAGGTCAGGGCGTCGATCATGTCGGGCGGACTGGTGATCCAGAGGCCGGCGACGTGGATCACCACCGCGATGACCAGCGCGCCGCCGATCCAGTGATGGGCGCGCCGTCCGCGATAGGCCGACAGCGGCGCCAGATATCCGCCGATCAGCAGTGGCTGAACCAGCACGAGACCGAGTGCGATGATCCCGGCGAAGCCGGCGAGGATATAGACCGGCCCGCGCCATGCGAGCTGCTCGCTTGTCGCAGCAAGCAGGATCGGCGCGCCAATCGCGAAGGCAAGACCGACCCAGATCAGGATCGACCGCGCCGATGTCCACCCCGTCATTCGCGGCCCGATCAGGCCGGCTGCAGCACGAAGTGCGCTTCGAGGCTGGTTTCCTTGGCGCTGCGCATCACCGGCCGCAGAAAGACGGTTTTGAACTCGCCGCTGTCATAGGCGAGGTGACCATGCGGCTGGCCGAAGATCGGAATGATCTGCGGCATCTCGAGCCGGAACTTGCCGTCCTTGTCGGTGAGCGTGGCGCCGTGGCTCTGCGGCTCGTGCTCCTGGCCTTCGGTCGTGTGTGCCCAGATCTGGATACGCTGTCCGGCGAGCGGCGCGCCGTCGCCGGCGCGGCGCACGGTGCCGCTCATCCAGAAGCCGCCCTTGCCGATCCGCTCTACGATCGCCGCGCCCTTGCGGTAGTTGTTGGCGCCGCCCGACATCGTTTCGGTCGGTGCGAGGGCGTCGGCGCGAGCGGGCAACAGCAGGCCGGGCACGCCGGCTGCGAAAACCCCGCTCGCCAGGACGGAGCCGCCCGCGACCAGCAGGTTGCGGCGATTGAGTACGACCATGGTCATGTCGGTTCCTCCGGGCGAGCAGTGCAGTGGCACCAGTGAGACTACAGCAACAGACGCCCGACGCCCAGTTACGACGAAGGGCGCCCCGGGTCGCAATAACGCTGTTGTGAAAGCAGCCAGAGCCGCGTCAGAAGTTCGCCTTGACGTACTTCTCGCCGATATTGAGGGCGTCCAGCAGCGACTTCTTGTCGTCGTGTCCGGTCTGGTAACCCTTGACGATCGCGTCCCCGCGTTCCTTCGGGGTGCCGTGATGTTTCGGGTGCTTGAGCATGTTGTCGCCCGCGTTGAATTGCGTCAGGGCGATCACGGCGGCGTTGAAGCTCGATTGCTGCAATTTGCGAACGCCTGCGAAATAACCGGCAAGAAAATCCGCATGCAGTTCCACCCGTTTGACGGTGGGCTGCCCATCGAGGAGAATTTCGTCCACCCCCACCTTCCACTGCAGGACATGTCCAAACTCGTGGGCGCAGATGCCGGCGACCGCGGCATCTCCCGCCTCGGGATCTGCCATCAATTGCTTCAGGAGCCGTTGGCCGAACAGCACTGTGCCATCGGTCCCGGCCACGCGCTTCTCCCGCAACGCAAAGGCATTCGGCGAGTCATGGTCGTCGAAATAGGCGAAGCTGGGCGTGACGTTCAGACAATCGGAAATCCGGACCAGCGTCTCCGCCAGCGCCCGGTCGAAATCCTTGTCGCCCGACTTGGGTATCGACGGCATCTCGCGCACGTTGCCGCCATCCTGCTTGTCGCCGAGAATGTTGCTGGCTTCGCTCGCAGTCAGACTGCAGCCATAGGACGGATTGTGGCGAGTGTCGGCGGCCCGTGCGCCAATGCCGCCGAAGAGAAGAAGGCCACAGCCCGCGATGCAACATCGTCGTGTCAGCATCTGCATGTCTCCCTAGCAGAGATTTGGAAACCGCTTACAAGCCTCGGAGGTGCCGCTGGTCTGGGGCGGGGGGTTCGCCGGCGGATTTGGCACGCTTCCGGGAGTCGGAGCCGCGGTTTGCGGAAGCGGCACGGGCTGGGCCGGCAGTTGCTGGGGCGTGGAGCCGATGTTGAAGTTCGCGTATTCGATCCGGTTGGTATAGAGGCTGATGCCCAAGAGCCAGGTCGACACCCCCTGCTGATGCTGCGCGACCATCGAATAGACCGGTCCCGCCGGGAGCTGAGTTTGCCCGCTCAGGACGACATTGGTCACCTGCCCGAGCTGAACCAGCGGCATGTAGACGCCGCTGTTGTTGGTCTGCATGGCGATGGTCTGCCAGAGCTGGGGACCGTACCAGGTTGGATTCGGCGTGCCCGTCTGCAATTGCTGGATGACAGCCGTCAGGATTTGCCGGGGATCCGCCTGCGCCGACGCCGTCCGCGTCACCGGCACCTGAAGCAGGCAGGCCAGCACCACCGCGATCAAGAACCGAATCGATCCCTTCAACATCATCTGCATTCCCCCTGACACTCACGCTGCGAAGCCAAAGCCGCCAAATGCTCGATGCCCCACCGGCACCTCGATCGGTCAGTCAGCCGATCACCTGTTGATCTGTCCGGCCGAGCTCCTGATATCCGGCACCGTCGGCGGCACGACGATCGGCCGCTCCGGGACTGGACGATCGACATCAGGGGCAATCCTGAACGTACTCGACCCGCCGCCCGTACCGGTTCCCGACCCAATGTCGGAGCATTGGATCCTGCACGCCATCTTGCTTCGGTCGCAGTTGCAGCCTTCGGCGATCCGGCTGGACAGCTCAGCGCGGGGCAGCGGAAGCGCGATCAGCGCCAGGCTGGCCAGCATCAGTGTCTTGCGTGTGCTCATCCTTCACTCCACAGGCCTCAATCGAACGCTCTTGAAACCGACCACGACCGGGCGCGGCAGCAGCGTATCCGGCAGCAGCACGTTCGACGTCGCGCGGCGCTCGAAGGCGATCGCCCCGCCGGGCGCATCGTTCGGGCCGGCCTGCGGCGTCGGAGCGGGGGGCTGCGGCTTGCCGTCGCCGCTTGCGCCTGCAGCCGCCGGGGCCGCCTCCGCTGCGGCCGCCGGCAATACAGCCTGCCGGTTCACCCCCACGTTCCCCCGCGTACTGCCATCCTCGCCCATGCTGGTTTGAATAGAGCGGGCCAGGAACACGCGGCTGACGAGCGCGAGCTCCACCGAGAAGCGCGGCCGCTCGACGCCCGTCGTCCGATCTTTCACCTTGTCGTCGATCCTCTTGCCGATCAGGATCGAAAGCTGCTTGCGCAATCCTTGCTGCGAGCAGAACCCTTTCGTTGCGTCGTCTTCGCAGAAGTCGAGCAGCCGAAGCTCCGCCGGCACCGCCGGAACGCCATAGGTCTCGGTGGCGGAAAACCTGACCTCGACCGTTTCGGTCGAGCTGGCGTCGGCACCGAACCCGCCGCTCAACAGCTGGGACATCGCGCTGGCGCTGCCGCTGGCCCGCTTCACATTGGTGATGGTGAAGCGCGGAAACAGCACGAGCGGAAGGGTGGTCCGGGTCGCGGGCGGCTTGAACAGCGATTCGGTGGAGTTCGCTTGCGGCCAGATCTGTCCGTCATGCTCAGGCCGCACGTTCGTGGCAGGAAACTGATAGACCGCCCGATAGGCCTCCTCGATTTCCGGAGTCAAATCGAGATGCAGCAATTTGATCGAGCGCCCCGCGAACGGCTCGTCCGTCGCCGAATCGCTGACCGCATCGTCGGAGATCATCGCAAAGATGTCGCCGACCTGGATGTCCTCGACGGGTGGATAGACCGGCTCGAAGCCGAGCTTCTGGATCGCCTCGTTCCATTGCTTCGCGACCGAAAGCTTGGGCTGCTCGCCGGTCCCGGTCCAACGCACCAAAGCGAATGTCGCGGCGGCCGCAACGATGAAGCCCGCCACCACAATCCAGCTCTTGCCAATCAAGGTCTTGAGACCCTTCTTTGCCGGGGCGGGCGCTTCGTCAGCCGGGGGAGTCACTTCGCCGGGAGGACCACCCATGATCCAACTCTCTATTCCGTGATGCGGCGCAGCCTGCGGCTGGAACGCCTTGCCAATACATTTTCAGCGAGCCCAGCCTTGCTGGTGCTCGCTCACGACGGCCGCTCCATCGACAATCAATCTCGTCTCGGGATGCCGCTTCGTTCGCGAAAAACACGCCTTCAAACAATACGCGTCACTAAACATGAAACCCGTGCTGGTTGCCACTGGCAATTCGCACAATTCCGGAATTGGCGATGCTGCCGCGCGGCTGGGCGCCGGGTCGTAATGACGCACACAGGACCAGCCGTCGTCGCGGCTGTATCGCCGGCCTGCAGGTCCCATCTCCGCGTGGGAAAGATGGGGGCTCCGCAACGATGCCTTGCCGGCGCGCACCGGCGGCAGGCGCCAAAGACGTTTGCCCGACGCCTGAAAACATCAGCCATTTCAATACGATCCATATCCATCCATGCCGGGCCGACATGGTCGGTCATTGCGCGGCGGCGCTAACATTCCGATCGACGGGCACTACATGTGAAAGCCCAATGCGCATCCCCTCACCGGTAGCCTCCCCATGATCCCCTTCTCCGTGCTCGACCTCGCACCGATCCGCCAAGGCGGCGACGCCGCGCAGGCGTTCCGCAATTCGCTCGATCTCGCCCGGCACGCGGAGACCTGGGGCTACAAGCGCTTCTGGCTGGCCGAGCATCACAATATGACGGGCATCGCGAGCGCGGCGACGTCGGTGGTGATCGGGCATATCGCGGGCGGCACCAGGACGATCCGCGTCGGCTCCGGCGGCGTCATGCTGCCAAACCATTCGCCGCTGGTCATCGCCGAGCAGTTCGGCACGCTGGAATCGCTCTATCCCGGGCGGATCGATCTCGGGCTCGGCCGCGCGCCGGGCACCGACCAGTTCACCGCGCGGGCGCTGCGCCGCGACCTTGCCACCACGTCCGAGAATTTTCCGCATGACGTGCTGGAGTTGCAGGCGCTGCTCGGCGACGTGCAGCCGAACCAGGCGATCCGCGCCGTGCCCGGCATGGGGACCAAGGTGCCGCTCTGGATTTTGGGATCGAGCACCTTTGGCGCGCAGCTTGCCGCGATGCTTGGGCTGCCGTTCGCCTTCGCCTCGCACTTCGCGCCGCAGATGATGATGTCGGCGCTGCGCGAATATCGCGCGCGCTTCGAGCCGTCGGCGCAGCTCGACAAGCCCTATGCGATGGTCGGCGTCAACGTGTTCGCCGCCGATAGCGACGCGGAGGCGCAGCGGATGTTCTCCTCGCTGCAGCAGCAGTTCATCAATTTGCGCCGCGGCACGCCGGGGCCCCTCCCGCCGCCGGTGGACGACATGGATGCGCTGTGGTCGCCGGGGGAGAAGGCCATGGTCGGCCAGTCGCTGTCCTGCTCCGCGGTCGGCTCGCCTGATGTAGTCGAGGCAAAGCTGAAGGCGCTGCTCGCCGAGACCGGCGCGGACGAATTGATCACCACGGGGCAGATCTACGACCACGCCGCACGGTTGCGCTCGTTCGAGATCGCGGCAGGGGTGCGGGATCAGCTGGCGAAGCAGCCGGCGGTGTGAGCGCGATCGAGCGCCCCGCCAGAAGTACGCCCTCTCCCGCAGGCGGGAGAGGGCGCGCACCGCGTTTGTGGCGACAATTCGAATTCTAATCCGGAAAGCCGAACAGCTTTGCCGGATTGTGGACGAGAATCTTCTCCAGCTCCGCCTGGTCGGGCGCGTAGCGGTACATCAGCTCGAGCAGATCGGCATCGTTCGGCGGCTGCTTGACGGAGACCGGATGCGGCCAGTCGCTGGCCCAGACGCAGCGGTCGACGGCCGCCTCGATATAGGCGCGCGCGATCGGGATCACGTCGTCATAGGGCGCGCCGGCCTTCGAGGTCTTCTCGCCGAGCGACAGCATCACCCAGAAATTGCCCTTCTCGAGCAGCTCCAGCATCTTGCGCAAATTCGGATCGCTCTTGCCGGCCTCCGGATCAGGGCGCGCCATGTGATCGATCAGCACGGGGACGTCGAGATTCTCGTATTTGGCGACGCTCGACATGATGCCGTCCTTCTCGGGCTGGATCTTGACGTACCAGCCGAGCTCGCGGATGCGGGCGATCGCACGGGCGAAATCGGCATCCGACAGCACGGCGCCGAGCTCCTGGCGGAAGCTGAAGCGCGCGCCGCGCACGCCGGCGTCATGCAGCTTGGCGAGATAGGCGTCGTTCGCCTCCGCGAACACCAGCGCGTTGGCGCAGCCGCGATAGTTCGGGCCCATCGCGGCGAGGCCGTCGAGCACGACGGCATGGTCCGCGCCATAGGTCGTGGTCTGCACGATGATGCCGCGCTCGATGCCGAGCGTCTTGTGCACGCGCAGCGCAGCCTCCCAGGTCGCGGTCGGCATGCGGTAGGCCGCGCCGGGGCGCTCCGGATATTTGTCGATCGGGCCCAGCACGTGGAACTGGCTGTCGACGGTCTTCGGCGGCGGGGCCTTGACCGGGCGGCGCGGATTGGGATCGAACGGCAAATAGGTCGGCATGCAACGCTCCTTCAGTCGATCACGGCGGTGAAGTCGCACTGCACCAGCGCGCCGCCGTCCATGTTGTCCATCGGCAGCGCGTGGCGCGCCGGGCGCGAATGCTCGTCCGGAAACATTTTTAGCCACTCGACATTGACCGGGCCGCGCTGGGTACGGTCCTTCAGCCAGACCGTCATCTTGATGATGTCATCCGTGGTGCCGCCGGCCGCCTCCACCGTCGCCTTCATGTGGGCGAACATGTTGGCGCATTGAGCATCCAAGCTCTCCGGCATCGCGTTGGTCGCGGGATCGCGGCCGAGGATGACGCCCGACATCACGAGATTGCCGATGCGGCAGGCGTTCGGAATCGGATTGACGTGCTTGAAGCCGCCGATGTGGATGCTCTTGCGCCGCGTGTGACCACTCATGGTGCGCTCCCTCTTGCTTATTGCTTCAGACGAACTGGCACGACACCGAGCCGAACGGGCCGTAGTCGGCATGGAACGTGTCGCCGCGGCGGATGTCGACAGGGCGCGTGAACGATCCCGCCAGCACGACTTCGCCGGCCTTGAGATGCTCGTCATGCGGCGCAAGGCGGTTGGCGAGCCAGGCGATGCCGCTGGCGGGGTGATTGAGCACGCCGGCGGCAAGCCCGGTCTCCTCGACCTCGCCGTTGCGGAACAGCAGTGCGCCGATCCAGCGCAGATCCGCATCCATCGGGCGGAACGGCCGGCCACCGAGCACCAGCGCGGCATTCGCCGCGTTGTCCGAGATCGTGTCCATGACCTTTCGCGTCTTGCCGGTCTCTGGATCGACGCGGTGCATGCGCGTCTCCAAAATCTCGAGCGCGGGCGTGACGTAGTCGGTGGCGTTGAGCACGTCGAAGATGGTGCAGTCGGGCCCACGCAGCGGCGCCTTCAGCACGAAGGCGAGCTCGACCTCGATCCGCGGCGCGTGGAAACGGTCGAACGGGATCGGCGTGGCGTCGGCATAGAACATGTCGGCGAACAGCACGCCGTAATCGGGCTCGTTGATGCCGACCGCGTTCTGCATCGCTTTCGAGGTCAGGCCGATCTTGTGGCCCTTGATGATGCGGCCGCGGCCAAGCTGCAGCTTGGTCCAGGCGTGCTGGACGGCGTAGGCATCCTCGATGGCGAAATCGGGATAGTCCTTCGTGAACATCGGGATCAGCGTCTTGGTGCGCTCGGCTTCATCCAGGCGCGCGGCAAGCCGTTCGATCGTGGCGGCATCCAGCATGGTCTACTGCTCCGCCGCGACGGTGTTGCGCAGCACGCCGATGCGGCTCGACTCGACCTCGACGACGTCGCCAACCTTCAGCCAGCGCGGCGGATCGAAGCGAACGCCCGCCCCCGTCGGCGTGCCGGTCACGATCATGTCGCCGGGCTTCAGCGTCGCGAAGGTCGAGAGATAGGAGATCAGATAATCGAACGGGAACATCAGCCGTTCGGTCGTGTCCTGCTGCCGCACCTCGCCGTTGACGCGCGTGGTGATGTCATGAGGCCCGCGCGGATCGAGCTCGTCCGACGTGACGATCCACGGACCGATGCTGCCGGAACGATCGAAATTCTTGCCTTGCGTGACGTTGAACTTGCCGTGACGCAGCCAGTCGCGGATGGTGCCCTCGTTGCACAGCGTCATGCCGAAGATATGCGACCACGCCTTCTCGCGCGGGATGTGGCGGCCGCCCTGCCCGATCACGATGACGAGCTCGCCTTCATAGTCGAGCTGATCGGAAACCTTGGGCTTCTCCAGCGGCTGACCGGAGCCCGATATCGACGACATGCTGCGCACGAACAGGCTGGGATATTTGGGCAGGTCCGAATTGTCCTTGTACTCGGCATTGCGCTCGGCGTAGTTGACGCCGATGCACCAGAGCTTTTCCGGCGCCAGCACCGGCGGCAGCAGGACGAGATCGTCGAGCGCATAGTCCGGCTTTTGTCCGGCGACCGCTTCCTGCGCATCGGACAGCGCGTTGGCCGCGATCAGTGCCTTCACGTCGGAGAAGTCACGGCCGATCCGCCTGGTCAGATCGACGACACCGCCTTCGACGGCCGCGCCGTAGCGCGGCTCTCCGTCCACGAGATAGCTCAGGAGTCGCATGGTCGTTCTCCAATGGGTATCGGGCAGCGCGGCGGGCGGCGCGCTCAGTCCTTCGATTTGGGCGTCTGGAACACGGTGTTCAGCGTCACGATCTCGCCGAGGCGGGCATAACGGGGACCGCCGATGCGCGCGATCGGATCGAGCGCCTTGGTTTCGACCTTGCCGTCGTTCACGAGGCCGTCGCGCAAATGGAACATCACGACCTCGCCGACGATGAGCCGGCTCTTGGCATCACCGAACTCGAGGCACTGGCGGAAGCGGCATTCCATCGCGACCGGCGCGGCGGCAAGCCGCGGCACCTTGATGCGCTCGCTCGCAAGCGTCTCCAAACCGAGATGCTCGACCTCGCTGATCTCAGGCGGATGCTCGACGGAACTGTCGTGCACTGCCTTCATGAGCGGCGTATCGGCGATGTGGATGACATATTCCTCGGTGTCGAGGATGTTATGCGCGGTGTCCTTGTAGTCGGCGCCCTTGCGGCCGACGCTGATGGCGAGCATCGGCGGCTTCTGCGAGACGAAGGTGAAGGCGCTGAACGGCGCGAGGTTGAGCACGCCCGTGGCTGACAGGCTCGTCACCCAGGCGATCGGGCGCGGCACCACGATGCCGGTCATCAGGCGGTAGATGCGCTCGGCGCCGAGCTCGGTGGGGTCGATCCGCATCGATCAATCCGCCTTGATGTTGGCCTTGCGCACCACTGGAATCCACTTGGCGTCCTCGCGCTCGAGATAGGCCTTGAACTCGTCCGGCGTCATCGGCGTGGCTTCGCCGCCGAGCTTTTCGAATTTGTCGACCACGGCAGGGTCCTTCAGGATCGCGACCAGCGTCTCGTGCAGCTTGTCGATGACGGGCGCCGGCGTGCCCGCGGGCGCGAACAGGCCCGTAAACGTCTGGCCATCGAAATCCTTGTAGCCGAGCTCGGCGAAGGTCGGCACGTCCGGCAGCGATTTCAGCCGGTGCGGGCTGGTGACGGCGAGCGCGCGGAACAGGCCAGCCTTGATGTGCTGGAGGCTGACCGTGAGCTGGTCGAACGCGAACTGCACCTGGCCGCCGAGCAGATCGTTGATCGCCGGCGCGTTGCCGCGGTAATGCGCGGTGACCCATTGCAGCTCGAGATTCGACTGCATCAGCTCGCTGAGCAGATGGTTGGTGGTGCCCGGGCCGGGCGAGGCCATCGTCAACTTGCCGGGCTCGCGCTTGGCGAGCTCGATGAATTCCTTGAAAGTGTTGGCCTGCACCGACGGATGCACCTCGAGCACCAGCGGTGTCATCGAGATGGTCGAGATCGGCATGAAGTCCTTTTTCCAATTATAGGCTTCGCGCTTGTTGATCTCGGTTGCGAACAGCACCGGGCCGTTGGCGCCGACGAACAGCGTGTAGCCGTCGGGCGCGGATTTCGCGAACGCCTCGCCCGCGATCATGCCGCCAGCGCCGGCCTTGTTCTCGATGATGAAGGGCTGGCCGAGCTTTTCCTGAAGCTTGTCGGCGACGATGCGCGCGGCGCTGTCGACGTTGCCGCCGGCCGGATAAGGCACGATCAGCTTGACGCTGCGCGCCGGCCATTGCTGGCCCGACGCAGGCCCTGCCAGCATCGCGGTGGCGGCAGCTATGGCAATCCAGATTAATCTCATGTTAACCTCCCGGCAGCGCTTCCAATTCCATGTCGCGTGCGGCGATGCGCGCGGCAGCTCGATCGGGCCGCAATCTCCAGATGCGCGCTTGTCCTGTCGAGTGAATTGTGGCGTTCTTGTCCATATTATGGACAGACCCAAATTCGCCCGTCACGCGACATCACCGCGGCAGGGCGCGCAGGCGATCCGGCGCGCGCTCGCCGTGCTGCGCATTCTCGCCGCAGGCCGCGAGGCCGGTGTGCCATTGGCCGAGGTGATCCAGGCGACCGGCCTCACCCGTCCGACCGTGCACCGCATCGTCCACGTGCTGATCGAGGAAGGCATCGTCGAGCGGCACGAGCGGACCGGCCGCTACGCGATCGGCAATCAAGTTCCGGAACTGGCGCTGGCACGGCCGCGGCCGTCGCGGCTCTTGATCGCCGCCAATCCGTCGCTGCAACGCGCATCCACCGAGATCGGCGACACGCTGTTCCTGACGGTGCGCACCGGCAACGACACGCTGTGCGTCGATCGCAGGATCGGAATCTATCCGATCCAGGTGCTGTCGATCGAGGTCGGCGCACGCCGGCCACTCGGCGTCTCCAGTGCGGGCGTCGCCATCCTCGCCGCGATGCCGGCGCAAGACGCGCGAAAGATCGTCGCAGCCAACGAAAAGAGGTTCGAGGCTTACAAGACCGATGTGGCGACGGTCCTCGGCGAGGTCACCGCCGCGCGACGGCTGGGATACGGCCTGAGGGAGACTGGCCTCGTGCAGGGCACGAAATCGATCTCGACCTGGATCAAGACCCCGGATGGACAGCCGGCCGCGGCGATGACGGTCTCCGCGGTGCGAACGAGGCTCGGCCCCCGCCGCGAGCAGGAGGTCGCGGAGATCCTGCTGCGGGAGGCGCGGATCATCGAGCAGGCGATCGGGGGCTAGCTTCGCTTCAATACCACATCGTCATGGCCGGGCTTGTCCCGGCCATCCACGCCTTTCCCCATGGCATTAGAACGTGGATGCCCGGGACAAGCCCAGGCATGACGACCTCTTGCGGTGAGCTGTCAATGGGCTGACTTCGTGCGCATTTTTATGGCACAACGCCCCCATCGCCGACCGACCAAACGAGGCCCCGCATGCCCGCGCCAAAACCGCCCGCCTTCGAGACCCTGAGCCTGCATGCGGGCCAGCATCCGGATCCCGCAACCGGGGCCCGCGCGGTGCCGATCTACCAGACCACGTCCTACGTGTTCCAGGATTCCGACCACGCTGCGGCGCTGTTCAATCTGGAGCGCGCCGGCCACATCTATACGCGCATCTCCAATCCGACCACCGGCGTGCTGGAGGAGCGGCTCGCGGCGCTGGAAGGCGGCGTCGGCGCGATCTGCACCGCGAGCGGCATGGCCGCGCTGCATCTGGCCATCGCGACGCTGCTGAGCGCCGGCGACCACATCGTGGCGTCGAGCTCGCTCTATGGCGGCACCATCAACCTGCTGGCGCACACGCTGCCGCGCTTCGGCATCACGACGACCTTCGTGAAGCCGCGCGATCTCGACGCGTTCCGCGCGGCGATCAAGCCCAACACCAAGCTCGTCATCGGCGAGACCATCGGCAATCCCGGGCTCGAGGTGCTGGACATCCCCAAGGTCGCTCAGATCGCACATGAGGCGAAGATCCCGCTGCTGATCGACAACACCTTTGCCACGCCCTATCTCAGCCGGCCCATCGAGCTCGGCGCCGACATCGTCATGCATTCGGCGACCAAATGGATCGGCGGTCACGGCATCGCGATCGGCGGCGCCATCGTCGACGGCGGCCGCTTCGACTGGCGCGGCTCCGGCAAGTTCGCCGTGCTGACCGAGCCCTATGGTGGCTATCACGGCATCGTCTTCGACGAGCAGTTCGGCACGGCGGCCTTCATCATGCGCGCGCGCACCGAGGGCCTGCGCGATTTCGGCGCCTGCCTGTCGCCCACCAACGCGTTCCAGCTGTTGCAGGGCGTCGAGACGTTGGGCGTGCGCATGGACCGCCACATGCAGAACACGCATCTCGTGCTGGAAGCCCTGAAGGCCAACAAGGCTGTCGACTGGGTGCTGCATCCCGCGCTGGAGACGCACACGGACTATCAGCTCGCAAAGCAGCTGCTGCCGCGCGGCGCCGGCTCGATCATCTCCTTCGGCATCAAGGGCGGGCGGCCTGCAGGACGCAAGTTCATCGAATCGCTGCGCATGATCAGTCACCTCGCCAATGTCGGCGATGCCAAGACGCTGGTGATCCACCCGGCGTCGACCACCCATCAGCAGATGGATGCCGAGCAGCTTAGGGACGCCGGCATCGGCGAGGAGCTGGTGCGGCTGTCGGTCGGCATCGAGACGGCCAGCGACATCATCGACGATCTGGCGCAGGCGCTGCGCATCTCGCAAAAGGTCTGACACCATGAAGCTCTCCGTCAACGGCCTTGATGTGTTCGCCGCAACCGGCGGCCGCGACTTCGACAAGTCGCTGCCCGCTGTCGTCTTCATCCACGGCGCCGGCTTCGACCATTCGACCTGGGCGCTGCACACGCGCTGGTTCGCCCACCACGGCTTTGGCGTGCTGGCGCCGGACCTTCCAGGTCACGGCCGCTCGGCCAGTCCCTCGCTCGGCAGCATTGCCGCGATGGCCGACTGGACCGCGGCACTACTCGATGCGGCAGGAGCCGCGAAGGCGCATCTGATCGGCCATTCCATGGGATCGCTGATCTCGCTGGAGACGGCGGCCCGTCACCCCGACAAGGTCTCGGCGCTGAGCCTGATCGGCACCGCAGCGACCATGACGGTCGGCCCGGATTTGCTGAAGGCCGCCGAGGCCAACTCACAGGATGCCAACGACATGGTCTCGATCTGGGGCCTCGGCTTCAACGCGGAGCTCGGCGGCAGCCTCGCCCCGGGCCTGTGGATGCATGGCGGCGCGCAGGCGGTGCTGAAGTCTTGCGAGCCGGGCGTGCTGTTCAGGGATCTCTCGGCCTGCAATGCCTATGCGAATGCGCTCGCCGCAGCCGCGAGCGTGAAGGTGCCGACGACATTGATTCTCGGCGAACGCGACATGATGACCCCGGCGAAGGCGGGCAAGGCGCTTGCGGCCGCCATCCCGCATGCGAAGACGGTCGTGGTGCCTGGCGCCGGCCACATGATCATGGCCGAGCGCCCGGATGAACTGCTGGCGGCGCTGAAGGGCTAGGACTCGCCCGGCCTCAGGACCCCGGCGTCCACTTCCAGACGATGTCGGAGACGTTGACCGGCTTCGGGATCAGGCCGAGCTTTGCAAAGCGATCGGCGACGGCCTGCTGGGTCTTGATCACCTCGGCGTCGAGCGGCACCACGCTGTAAGTCGATCGATTGACGAAGCGGCGGACGGCCTCGATGTCGACACCAGTCGCCTCGGACTGCGCCTTCGCGACCTCCTCGTGATGTGAGTTCGCCCAGGCGCCTTCGGAGGCGAAGCTGGTGTTGAGCCTGGCGACCAGCGACGGATATTTTTCGACGAAATCCGTGTTGGCGATGTAGTAGGCGTTCGGCTTGTGCACGTCCTTGTCGAACGCGATCACCCGCGCGCCCTCCTTCAGTTCGGCGAGCGCGAGATAGGGATCCCAGATCGACCAGGCGTCGACCGAGCCCTTGACGAAGGCCGCGGTCGCATCAGCCGGCGCGAGCGGTGCCGGCGTAATATCGGACCAGGACAGCCCCGCCTTCTCGAGCGATGCGACCAGCAGATTGTGCGCGCTCGATCCCTTGCCGAAGGCGACGCGCTTGCCCTCGAGATCGGCGAGCGTCTTGATCGCCGAATCCTTCGGCACGATGATCGCCTGATTGTCGCCTTCGGACTTCACAGCCGCGACGTAGCGGATCCTGGCGCCGCCCGCCTGCGCGAATATCGGCGGTGTATCGCCGACGAAGCCGAAATCGACGCTACCGACATTGATGGCCTCCAGCAGCGGCGGACCGAATTGGAAGTCGATCCACTTGACCTCGATGCCGAGCGGCCTGAAAGCGTTCTCGAGCGTCTGACGCTGCCGCACCGCCGGGAAGAAGCCGCCCTTCTGCGTGCCGATCCGGATTTCCGCCGGCTTGTCCTCGGCGTGCGCGGACACATTGAATGCGGTCGCGACGAGCAGCGCTGCGGTCAGAAGATAGCGTCGTGCAATCATGTTGCGTTCCTTTGCGTTGGATTCAGTTGGCGAAGAGTGAGGAGTTCGCGCGCCGGCTCCGCTCGGAGAGCACCGCGCGGGCCGCGCGCTCGGCCTCTCGCGCCGAGCGGAACTGACGGCCTTCGAGGCTGTCGAACAGGCGCTCGGAGGAGAAGAAGCGGAAGCCGCGGGCATCCCTCGTGACGATGCCGGCGGCACGGTCGTGGATCTCGATGATGTAGGCGTTGGACTGGGCCTGAGACATGACTGCTCGTTCGCCGGAATTCCGGCGCTCCTGACTTGCAAATTTGCGGTGTGGATGTTGCTAGGACGCGGTCAGCAACAGCAACAGGCGCCCGTCGCCGCCGAGAAACAGCGCCGCGTCATGCACGCATGCATGTCATTGGAATTGCGCTGGCGATCGGTTCTCATGGTGCGGCTTGGACTCGAGGAGCAGCTTCGATGTCGCAAATATCCGGCGATTGCCGCGATTGGTCAATGAAATGGCTATCCATATTTGCGGGCCGCGCGCGAGCGCGCTTCTCCCGTGACGAGCGGGGACAGCCGGATTCATCTCGCGCGATCAACGATCGTCGTCTGCGAGACGCCGGGCTTTCGTAGGGTGGGCAAAGCCGAGCGTGCCCACGATTTCTATCGCAGAGTTGGATAGGTGGTGGGCACGGCGCAAACGCGCCTTTGCCCACCCTACGATTCCGGACTTGCTGAGCGTACGGTGCTCACCACATCGTCGCAGCAGCCCGTTCCGGCCAGATGCGATCGTACTCTGCGCCGCCGACCTGGTTGTCGCTCATCTCGGCGAGGATCTGGCCCGGCGTCGGCAGCGTCTTCGGATCGATACGCTTGTCAGGATTCCAGAGGTCGGAGCGAACGATGGCGCGGGCGCACTGGAAGTAGATCTCGTCGACCTTCATCACCATGACGCTGCGCGGCGCCTTGCCCTCGACCTTGAACGAGGCCAGCAGCTCGGGATCGACCGAGAGATGGGCGCGGCCGTTGGCGCGAACCGCATTGCCGGAGCCGGGGATCAGGAACATCAGCGACACCCTGGGATCGCGCACGATGTTGCGCAAGGAGTCGACACGATTATTGCCGCGGCGGTCCGGCAGCATCAGCGTGTTGGGATCATGGATCCGGACAAAGCCGGGCAAGTCGCCCCGCGGCGAGCAGTCGATGCCTTCCGGCCCGATGGTGGCGAGCGCGGCGAACGGCGCCTTCTCGATGAAGATGCGGTAGAGCGGCGTGACATGGTCGGCGACTTTCACGGTCGAGGCGTCGTTGGTGGCACCGTAGATGGCCTCCAGCTGTTCGATCGTTTCGATCACCGACATTCCATTCTCCCTGCTGCAGTGGCTAATCGCGCCAGCCTTCGTTCCTGATCACGCGCACGAGCTGGCGGGCGTGATACTCGGCGCTGCCGGCATTGAGGATGGTGACGTCCGCCTGCGCCGACCTGTCGTCCACGCTGCGGTTGAGGCGTTCGGCGATATTGCCGTCGCTCTGTCGCGCGCGCGCGGCCAGCCGCGCGGCCAGCACATCCGGCGGCGCCGTGATCGCGACGACGATGACGTTGGCGTAGGTCTGGCGCAGCGCGCCGATCACCATGCGCGAGACGTTGGCGACGACCGTGCGACCGGCGCGGATATCCTCGTTGATGTCGAGCGGCAGCGCATAGGAATGCCCGTGGGCGTCCCAATGCACGGCGAAGTCGCCATGCTCGCACGCGCGGCGGAATTCGTCGAAGCCGAGCGCGACATTGTCTTCGTCGGCGGAGGATTCGCGCGTCACGATTCGGCGCGGGAAGACAATGCCGTGATCGTCAGCACAGGCCGCCTGCGCCAGCCGCAGCAGCGTGTCCTTGCCGGCGCCGCTGGGACCGACCACGAGCACGAGCCGGCCGGGACCGATCGCGCCCGCATCGTCCTGCGCCATGGCCGGGATCTCGTTCATGCGACGCGGCTTCCTTCGCGCCAGACGCTGCGGACGACGGGAACACTGCCGGCAACATGCACGCGAATGAGGTCGGCGCGCTTGCCGATCGCGACCTCGCCGCGGTCGGTGAGGCCCACCGCTTCCGCGGGCGCCTTCGTCACGGTGCGGATCGCCGCGGGAAGGCCGATGGCGGGCACATGCTCGGGCAATTGCAGCGCGCCCATCAAGAGGCTCGACGGAATGTAGTCCGACGACAGGATATCGAGCAGGCCCTCGCGGGCGAGATCGACGGCGGCAATGTTGCCGGAGTGCGAGCCGCCGCGCACGACGTTGGGCGCGCCCATCAGGATGTCGATGCCGGCCTCGTGCAAGCCGCGCGCGGCCTCCAGCGTGGTCGGGAATTCTGCCACCGAGACGCGGTCGCGTACGGCGTCCGCGACGTTCTCCTCGGTGGTGTCGTCGTGGCTGGCGAGCGGAATCTGGTACTGATGTGCCAGCGACACGATCTCGCGCATATTGGTCGCGGCATATTGCTTCTGGTACTCGAAGCGCTTTGCGAACAGCTCGTCGAGCTCGGCATCGGTCTTGCCGCCGTTCTTGCCGCGGTAATAGTCGCGCAGCTTGCCTTCATCGCGAAACTGGCGCTGACCGGGCGTGTGATCCATCAGCGACATCAGCTTGACGTCGGGGCGGTCGATCAGCTCCCTGGCCTCCTCGACCACGCTCGGCATCGGGATCTCGCAGCGCAGATGCAGGAAGTGGTCGGCGCGCAGCAGGCTGGCGTCACGCGCGGTCGTGATCGCGGCGGCGAGCACGCCGGCGCGGCCGTCCACTTCCTCGGCGCCGTCCTCGCGCCAGACCCGGAGCGAATCGAACACGGTGGTGATGCCCGACGTCGCGAGCTGGCCGTCATAGGAGATCACGGCAGCAACCGGATTCCAGAACACTTTTGGGCGCGGCACGTAATGGGCTTCGAGATGATCGGTGTGCAGCTCGATCAGGCCCGGCATGATCAAATCGCCGCCAGCGTCCTCGGCACCCGCAGGCGCCCTGCCCTCGCCGATCTCGGCGATGCGCCCGTCGGCAAGAGCGACCCAGCCCTGCTCGATCACCCGGTCGGCCAGCACGATCCTGGCGTTGGCGATCACAATGTCCTTCGGCTTGGCGTTCATATCCATTTCCCTCAGGCCGCGGCGGCGAAGCTGGTGACGTCGACGATGCGGTCGGCAATCAGATGACGGATTTCGTCGTCATGGACAATGGCGACCATGGCGACGCCCTGGCGTTTCTTCTCGGCGACCAGCTCGACCACGACGGCGCGGTTGGCGGCATCGAGCGAGGCGGTCGGCTCGTCCAGCAGCAGGATCGGCAGGTCCGAGATGAAGCCGCGCGCGATGTTGACGCGCTGCTGCTCGCCGCCGGAAAAGGTCGCGGGCGGAAGCTGCCACAGGCGCTCGGGGATGTTGAGGCGGTGCAGCAGGCTGCCGGCGCGCTGCTGCGCCTCAGTGCGGGCCATGCCGTTCACGATCAGCGGCTCAGCGACGACGTCGATGGTGGCCACGCGCGGCACCGCGCGGAGGAACTGGCTGACATAGCCGATGGTGGAGCGGCGGACGTTGAGGATCTGCCGCGGCTCGGCGCTGGCGAGATCGATCACCGCGCCGCGATGGCGGATGCCGATACGGCCGCTATCGCAGCGGTAGTTGCCGAAGATCATTTTCAGGATCGAGGACTTGCCGGCGCCGGATGGCCCGGAGAGCACGACGCACTCGCCGGGATTGACCTGGAAGGTCACACCGCTGACGACAGGCAATTCGATGCCGCCCTGCAGGTGCATGGTGAAGGTCTTGTTGGCGTTGGCGACGTCGATCATGGCGGTCATCGGGCGGCTCATCTGGGAAATCTCATGGCGGCAGAATCGAGGAGACGAGGAGTTGCGTATAGGGCTCGCGGGGATCGTCGAGGACCTGATCGGTCAGGCCGGTTTCGATGACGCGGCCGCCCCTCATCACCATCACGCGGTGCGACAACAGCCGCGCGACCGCGAGGTCGTGGGTGACGATGATGACGGCGAGCTGCAGCTCGGCGACGAGGCTACGCAGGAGGTCAAGCAGGCGTGCCTGCACCGACACGTCGAGGCCGCCGGTCGGCTCATCCATGAACACCAGCCGCGGCTCGGTGACGAGGTTGCGCGCGATCTGGAGACGCTGGCGCATGCCGCCGGAATAGGTGCGCGGCGCATCGTCGATGCGCGCGGTGTCGATCTCGACGCGGGTCAGCCAGTCGGACGCAGTCTGGCGGATGCGGCCATAGTGATTCCAACCCACCGCCATCAGCCGCTCGCCGACATTGGCGCCGGCCGAGACCGCCATGCGCAAACCCTGGGCGGGATCCTGATGCACGAAGCCCCAGTCGGTCCGGTACAGGAAGCGCCGCTCGGCTTCGCCAAGCGAGGCGAGATCGCGAGCGACACCGTCGCGCATCCGATAGGACACATGGCCGCCGCTGGCCGCGAGCTGGCCCGACAGGAGCTGCAGCAGCGTCGACTTGCCCGAACCTGATTCGCCGACGATCGCCAGCACTTCGCCGGGATAGAGCGAGAACGACACGTCGCAGCACGCGGCGATGCGGCCGAAGGATTTGCTGAGGGATTTTGCGACCAGCAGCGGCTCATCGGTCTCGCGCATGTCTTGATCAGCCATTTGATTCCCCCTGCGCCTTCTCCTTGTACGGCGCGGCGCTGAGGCTGCCGTGATGGCCGGCGGCCTGGCGGCCCTCGCAATAGTCGGTGTCCGAGCACACGAACATCCGTCCGCCCTTGTCGTCGGTGACGATCTCGTCGAGATAGGAATTTTCAGCGGCGCACAGCGCGCAGGGCGCGTTGAAGCGGTAGGGCTCGAACGGATGATCCTCGAAATCGAGCGACACCACCTGCGTATAGGGCGGGATCGCATAGATGCGCTTCTCGCGGCCGGCGCCGAACAATTGCAGCGCCGGGCAATTGTCCATCTTGGGATTGTCGAATTTCGGCGTCGGCGACGGATCCATCACGTAGCGCGCGTTGACCTTGACCGGATAGGCGTAGGCGGTGGCAATGTGGCCGAAGCGGGCGATGTCCTCATAGAGCTTCACATGCATCAGGCCGTATTCGGCGAGTGCATGCATGCGCCGCGTCTCGGTCTCGCGCGGCTCGAGGAAACGCAACGGCTCGGGGATCGGCACCTGATAGACCAGCACCTGGTTCTCGTTCAGTGTCGTCTCGGGGATGCGGTGGCGGGTCTGGATCACGGTTGCCTCATCCGTCGCCGTGGTCGTGGCGACGCCCGCGGTCTTGGCGAAGAATTTTCGGATCGAGATCGCGTTGGTGGTGTCGTCGGAGCCCTGGTCGATCACCTTCAGCACGTCCTGGGGACCGAGGATCGCAGCGGTGACCTGCACGCCGCCGGTGCCCCAGCCATAGGGCATCGGCATCTCGCGGCTGGCGAACGGCACCTGATAACCGGGAATCGCGATCGCCTTCAGGATGGCGCGGCGGATCATCCGCTTGGTCTGCTCGTCGAGATAGGCGAAATTGTAGGCGGGCGCGTTCATTCCGCGGCCTCCTTCATGGCGTCAGGCGCCTGGGCATCGGAAAATTCCTGGCGCAGCTTGCGGAGCAGGCCGAGCTCGGACTGGAAGTCGACATAATGCGGCAGCTTCAGATGCTCGACGAAGCCGGTGGCCTGGACGTTGTCCGAATGCGACATCACGAATTCTTCATCTTGCGCCGGGGCCAGTGCCTCCTCGCCCAGCTCGCGGGCGCGCAGCGCGCGATCCACCAGCGCCATCGACATGGTCTTGCGCTCGCTCTGGCCGAAGGCGAGGCCATAGCCGCGGGTGAAGCACGGCGCCTCCGTCGCGGAGCCCTTGAACTGGTTGACCATCTGGCACTCGGTGAGCTCGATCGACCCGAGCGGCACGGCGAAGCCGACGTCTTCCGCCAAGAATTCCACCTCGACCTCGCCGAAGCGAATCTCGCCGGCGAAGGGATGGTTGCGGCCATAGCCGCGCTGGGTGGAATAGCCCATCGCCAGCAGGAATCCTTCGTCGCCGCGCGCGAGGTTTTGCAGGCGCAGATCGCGATCCGCCGGGAAATTCAGCGGCTCGCGGGTGAGATCGCCGACGCTGGCGCCGTCCTCGGCCTGCGGCGAGGATTCGATCAGCCCGTCGCGGCCGAGAATGTCGGTCACGCGCGGCGTCGGCGCCGTCGACGCTTCCGCCATTGCCGGCGCCTCCGGCACAAAGCCTTGCGCGAGCGCGGGATCGAGCAGGCGATGGGTGTAATCGAAGGTCGGCCCGAGGATCTGTCCGCCTGGAATGTCCTTGAAGGTCGAGGACACCCGCCGCTGCACGCGCATGGCGCCGGTGTCGACCGGCTCGCTGGCGCCGAAGCGCGGCATCGTGGCGCGGAAGGCGCGGACCAGGAAGATCGCCTCGATCAGGTCGCCGCGCGCCTGCTTGATCGCGAGCGCCGCGAGCTCGCGGTCATAGAGCGAGCCTTCGCTCATGACGCGGTCGACGGCGAGCCCAAGCTGTTCCGAGATCTGGTCGAGCGTGAGCTCCGGAACGCCTTGGTCGCCGCGCCGCTTATCTGCGAGCAGGCGATGGGCGTTCTCGATGGCGCGCTCGCCGCCCTTCACTGCGACATACATGCTTCTAGCTTCCCTTGCTCACGATTCGCGTGGTGCGGGGGATCGCGACCACGGCGTCGTCGGCGACCAGCACCACATCGATGCCGCGCGGAAACAGCGCCTCGTTGACCCGCAGGCGCTCGAACAGATCGAACGGCTTGACCGACGCCTGGAGCATCGCGGCGCCGTCGATGCCGGGACCGCGCAGCTCGAAGCTGCGGCCTGCGTCGAGGCTGTCGACCTGGAGGATCAATGTGGTGGATCGATCCGGATATTCGCTGGTCCCGAGCGCGAAGCGTTCGAGCGGCGGCAGCGCACCGCCGTCACTGATCAGCGCAAAGCTCGCGATCGAGGAATCCTGCACCACCGGCGCGCCGGTGTGAAACTTCAGCCATTTCACCACGTCCGAGCTCTCCGCCATCCGCGCGTCGAGCCAGAGCGGCGTGTCGTGGTCGAACAGCGTCAGCGCGATCGCGGCGGTGCCGCGCATCATCGTATCCGGCTTTCCAGCCATCGGGACGATGCGCTGGACCGAGCCGGGCCGCGCCATCGCGTCCATCACCGAGCGAAAGGTCGATTGCGCCGACAGCACCTTGTCGGCGAAACCCGGTGGCAGTTCCGCAATCGTGGTCATGATCTCACCCCTCACCGCGCACCATGGTGTAGAAATCAACCTTCGTCGCAGCGGTCTCGGCCGCCGCCTGCTTGCGGCGAATCATAAGCTGCTCGCGCAACGGCGCGATTACGTCCCGCTCGACCGACGCGCCGAAATCGCGCGACTGCGCCAGCGCGTCGCACAGCGCGATCAGCCGCGCCTTCTCGCCGTCGCGCCCGAGCGTGTAGCCGAACCCGACCTCGCCGCTGGCCAGCCGGACCGCGGCGCGCGACACGGTCGCTTCGCCGAGATTGAAGGGCGCGCCGTCGCCGCCGACCCGGCCACGCAGCATGACGAGGCCGTTTTCCGGCGCCCGCAGGTCCTGATGGTCCGGAAGAGCCAAGTCGCGGAGGCGGGCGGCGATCTCGCCCGCCTCCGCGTGCGCCAGCACGGCCATGGCGGCCTGGCGCTGGGCTTGCTGGTTGTTGTGCTGGGTCACTTGATCTACCGAACTTTCCGACGAACTTGCCGCATCGAAGTTGTCTATGATAATAGACAACTTCATACGGAAGCGCCATGACTGTTTCGTGACAAAGGCGCGATTTCTGGGCTAGGCTGACCGGCGATATGAGCATGCAAGACACTGCGTCGTCCGGCGTCGCGCTATGGCGCCTCGTTGCCGACGGCATCGAGCGCGGCATCGCCGATGGCCGCTTTGCCGCCGGCGACAAATTGCCGGGCGAGATGGAGATCGCCGAGACTTATCGGGTGAACCGCCACACCGTGCGGCGCGCGCTGGCGGCCCTTGCCGAACGCGGCCTGGTGCGCGCCGAGCGCGGCAGCGGAACCTATGTCGAGGCTCAGAAGCTCGCCTATCCCTTGCGCTCGCGCACCCGCTTCTCCGAGATCGTCGGGGCCGGCGGCCGCGAGCCGCGCGGTCAGTTGATCGAGGCCACGGACGATGTCGCGACCCGCGAGCTGGCGCGCGAGCTCGGCTTGAAGGCCGGCGCGCCGCTGGTGCGGATCGAGGCGATCCGTCTTGCCGACCGCACGCCGATCTGCGTCTCCACCACCTGGCTGTCGGCGGAATTATTTCCAGGTGCCGGCGCCGTGTTCGCGGCGACACGCTCGATGACGAAGCTGCTGGAACATTACGGCGTCCGCGACTATCGCCGCGGCGCGACCCGAATCACCGCCGGCATCGTCGACGCAACCGACGCCGCCCGGCTCGATCTGGCGCTGGGACGACCGATCCTGGTGGTCGATGCGACCGACCACGATCTCGACGGCAAGCCGCTGATGACCAAGCATTCGCGCTTCGCGGCGGAGCGGGTTGAGTTTCTGGTGGAGCAGTAGGGTGGGTTAGCCTTGGGCTGCGCGAAGCGCAGTCCGGAGGCGTAACCCACCTCTTCTGTCTCCGCGGAGATAAACAGTGGTGGGTTACGCCTTCGGCTAACCCACCCTACGGCACCTTTGATCAGGCGACCGCCCTGCGCCCGATAATCGCAAAGCGCAGCTTGCCCGAGACGAAATCGATCGCGGCGACCGCGACCAGGATCATCAGGATCAGGAACGACACCCTCTGCCATTCCAGCACGCGGATCTGCTCGGCGAGCTGGAGGCCGATGCCGCCGGCGCCGACGATGCCGATGATGGTGGCCGAGCGCGTGTTGGATTCGATGAAATAGAGCACCTGGCCCGCGATCACGGGCAGGACCTGCGGCAACAGACCAAAACGGATCTCGTGCAGCGCGCTGCCGCCGGAGGCGCGGATGCCCTCGACCTGCTTCTGGTCGGCGCCCTCGATCGCTTCCGAGAACAGCTTTCCGAACGCGCCGAAATCCGACACCGCAATGGCGAGCACGCCCGCGAACGGGCCGAGCCCGACGACGTTGATCCACACCAGCGCCCAGATCAGCGTGTCGACGCCGCGGATCGAATCCAGGAATCGTCGCACGGGAAAGCGCAGGAGCTTCGACGGCACCACGTTGCGCGCGGCCAGCAGGCTGACGGGGAGTGCGAAGACGGCGGCGAGCGTGGTGCCAAGCAGTGCAATCGACAGCGTCTCGCCGAGTGCCTTCAGGTAGACTGGCAGCGACGAGCCGGGATCGGGCGGGATCATCATCAGGCTGATCCAGCCGAGCTGGCTGAGACCTGCGAAGAACCGCGACGGCGAGAAATCGAGATCGACCAGGCCGTAGACCAGGATCGCGAACGCCGCGACGATCATCGCCGGTGTGGCAAGCCGCGCCGAGGCCGGCCGGTCGAACACATCGGGGTAGCGCGCGCGAAGCGCTCGCGTGTCGACCGCTGGCTGCCTCGTCACGTCCGCGCCTCCTTGCCGAACAGGCGGCCGCGCAGCCAACC
Organism: Bradyrhizobium sp. TM239; assembly: GCF_036247985.1. Lineage (NCBI taxonomy): Bacteria > Pseudomonadati > Pseudomonadota > Alphaproteobacteria > Hyphomicrobiales > Nitrobacteraceae > Bradyrhizobium > Bradyrhizobium sp. TM239. The sequence goes on from NZ_BTIR01000020.1 coordinate 78,070, forward strand.
GGTGCCGATGTCGATGATGAAGACGGTGACGATGATCGTGAGCAGGATCGCGCTGACGTCGGAGTAGTAGAATTTTCGGATCGCGACGACGAGCTCCTGGCCGATGCCGCCGGCCCCGACGAAGCCCATCACCGAGGCCTCGCGGACGTTGATCTCGAAGCGCAGCAGGGCATAGCTGGCATAGCCCGCGGTCACCTGCGGCACGACGGCAAAACGCATGCAGGCCAGCCAGCTCGCGCCGGTCGAGCGAATGCCCTCGACCGGCTTCATGTCGGCGTTCTCGACGATCTCCGAGAACAGCTTTCCGAGCGCGCCGGTGGAATGGATCGCGATCGCCAGCACACCCGCCATCGGTCCGAGCCCGAAGGCGATCACGAAGATCAGCGCGAACACGATGCCGGGAACGGTGCGGGCAAATTCGAGCAGGCGCCGTACCGTGAAGCGCAGCCAGGGTGCGGGCGAGGTGTTCTCAGCCGCGAAGAAGTTCAGGCAAAATGCGAAGGTCGCGCCGATCAACGTGCCGACATAGGAGATCAGCAGCGTCTCGCCCAGCATCCTCAGCCATTTGCGCCAGCCCCAGAGCCACTCGCCGACATCGGTCCAGACGCGCTGGCCGTTGTCGAGCGTGAGGATGCGGTCGAAATAGCTGATGAAATTGCCGAAATAGGTGAAGAGCGTGCGCAGATTCACTTCCGCGCCGACCGCGGCGAGAAGCAGCGCGGCGGCGAACACCACAACTCCAAGCAGGAGACGGAGCCGCCTGCGCGCGACCGCCTGGCCATAGGCGGCGTTCAGCGCAGCCAATTGCTGCTCGGGGAGGATCGAAACCGCGATGGTCATTGGTCAAAGAGGACCCGTCAAAAGAGAAAGAGCCGGGTCCATCGACCCGGCTCCAGTGCGTCGTCCCAGAGAATCAGGACGCCTTCTTCTTGCGCAGCGCATCGACGAACTTGATCAGCTCGATCGTGCCATCCCAGTCCTTGGTGGTGGCGGGATGAAAACCCTTCTTCTGGCCGTCCTGGAGGCGATCGAAGGCCGCCTTGTCCTTGGCCGGCGCGTCGAAGAACGCCTTCGCGATCGCCGCCTTCGCCTCTTCGGGCAGGTCGGAATTGTAGGCGTAGGGGCCGTTGATGATCGGCGCCGACTTGTGGATGATGCGGAAGTCGTCCTTCTTCATCGCCGAGCCGTCGGCATTCTTCAGCATGCCCTTGGTCAGCATCTGCGCCAGCGTCGAATCGTCGTCGCTGGTCCACTGGTTGGCGGCGACGTCGACCGTGCCCTGCGCCAGCGCCAGCATCGCGTTCTCATGGCTGCCGGTGAACACGACCTTGCTGAAATAGGTGTCGGCATCCGCGATGCCCATCTTGTCCAGCTCGAAGCGCGGCACGTTGTTGCCGGAGGTCGAATTCGGGTCGACGAGGCCGAGGTTTTTGCCCTTGAGCTGATCGACGCTCTTGTAGGGGCTGCTCGCCTTGACGAAGAACACCGAGTAATAGCCGGTCGAGCCGTCGGCGTTGATGTCGTTGGCAAAGGCATCGGTCTTGACGCCGGTCAGGCGGGCGCGGGCGAACGAGGCCGAGCCGTAGCTCGCGATGTGGATGTTGCCCGCGCGCTGGCCCTCGATGACGGCGGCGTAGTCGTTGGCGATGCGCAGCGTGACCTTCACGCCCAATTCCTTGGACAGATAGTTCATGAACGGCGCCCAGCGCTCGGTGACGCCCGAGGCGTTTTCGGCCGGAATGACCGCGAAGGTCAGCTCGGGATATTTGGCTTTCCAGTCTTCGGCGAAAGCCGACGAGGCGAAGGCGAGCGCCGCGGCGCCGGCAAGAACGAGTCTACGAGTGATCATGATACCCTCTTCATCGGTTGGGGTCGGTTGACGCAAAAACTTGCAACTCAAACAGGCGCGGCTCAGGCGGCGGCCGCCGTTCCAAGTGCCGGGACGCCCGCGGGCGCCGGGACAGGCTTGGTGCCCATGACGTCTGCGGCTTCGAGATCGTAAAGCTCGCGCGCGACGTGGTCGGTCAGTGCGGCCGGCACGCCGTCGAACACCACCCGGCCCTGCGCCATGCCGATCAGGCGGTCGCAATAGCTGCGCGCCAGATCGAGCGAATGCAGATTGCAGATCACGGTGATGCCGAAGTGCTTGTTGATGCGCAGCAGCGCATCCATCACGATCTTGGTGTTGCGCGGATCGAGCGAGGCGATCGGCTCGTCGGCGAGGATGATGTCGGGCTGCTGCACCAGCGCACGCGCGATCGCGACGCGCTGCTGCTGGCCGCCGGAAAGCTGGTCGGCGCGCTGGGCGGCGAGCGATGCAATGTCGAACTGTTCGAGCGCCGACATCGCCAGCGCCTTGTCCTGCTCGGGCCACACTTGCGACAGCGAGCGCCAGGCCGGCATCGTCGCAAGCCGTCCCATCAGGACGTTGGTGAGGACATCGAGCCGGCCGACCAGGTTGAACTGCTGGAAGATCATGGCTGAGCGCGCCCGCCACTGCCGCAGCTCCTTGCCGCGCAGCGCGGTGACGTCGATGCCATCGAACAGGATGCGGCCCTGCGTCGGCGTCACGAGACGATTGATGGTTCGCAGCAGCGTCGACTTGCCGGCGCCGGACCGTCCGATCACACCGACGAAGCCGCCGGGGGAGACTTGAAACGAAGCGTCGTCCACCGCGGCTTTCGCGCCGAAGCGACACGTCAGACCTTCCACCACCAGCATGCAGGACTCCAGATTAGCTGGAGCCAACCGCTAACGCCCGTGCTTGACACTTGTGTGACACGGGCGTTGCAGTGCGGCGATGCTACACACCTCATCCCCTGTCATCACTGCGTCACGACGTTGTCATCAAGCCGCTCGAAGAGGAACGCCCGCCCTCGCACTTCCGGACGCAACATGGCCGCCAAAACTCTTTCGGTCCAGCCGACCATCGATCCCTCGGCCAAGCTGCATGAGACCAGGCTCGGCGCCTATACCGAGGTCGGCGCGCGCACCATCCTGCATGAAGTGGCGATGGGCGATTACTCCTATGTCGTGAACGATGCCCAGATCACCTACACCACCATCGGAAAGTTCTGCTCGATCGCGGCCATGACGCGCATCAATCCCGGCAATCATCCGATGCACCGCGCGACCCAGGCGCATTTCACCTATCGCTCGAGCGCCTACTTCGAAGGCGAGAATGACGACGCCGAGTTCTTCGAGTGGCGGCGCCAGCATCACGTCCATATCGGCCACGACGTCTGGATCGGCCACGGCGCGATCGTGCTGCCGGGCTGCAACATCGGCACCGGCGCGGTGATCGCGGCCGGCGCCATCGTCACCAAGGACGTGCCCGCCTACACCATCGTCGCCGGCAATCCGGCCCGCATCGTGCGGCGGCGTTTCTCCGAGGAGATCGCCGGACGGCTTGCGCGGCTCGCCTGGTGGGACTGGGATCACGACAAGTTGCGTGAAGCCCTGCCCGATTTCCGCAAGCTCGGGATTGAAGATTTTCTTGCGGCATACGAAGCACGGGCAAGCTCCTCAACCAGCAAACGAAGCGCGGTCGCGTGACAGACATTTTCCTTGAAGGCGGCCGGGCCCTGATCGGCACCGAGCTCGTCGAGACCTCACTCAGCGTCTCCGGAACGGACATTGCAGAGGTCGATGCTTCTCGCGGCCGGGCGCGGCTGACAATCGATTCGCGCAACCTGCTGGTGCTGCCCGGCATCGTCGACCTGCACGGCGATGCCTTCGAGCGGCAGATGATGCCGCGCGCCGGTGTCGACTTCCCGATCGACGTCGCGCTCGCCGACAGCGATCGCCAGGCGATCAGCAACGGCATCACCACCGTGTTTCACGCCACCACCTGCTCGTGGGAGCCGGGCCTGCGCAGCGCCGACAATGCGCGCGGCCTGATGGAGGCCATCGAGCGGCAGCGTCCGCAATTCGCCGCCGACACCCGCTTCCACCTGCGGCACGAGACCTACAATCTCGACGCCGAGGCCGAGATCAGCCTGTGGCTCGACGAAGGCCGCGTCGATCTGTTCGCCTTCAACGACCACATGGACGGCACCGTCGCCGACATGGCCAAGCCGCGCAAGCGCAACCGCATGGTGGAGCGCACCGGGCTGTCAGCGGAGGAATTCGACCGGCTGGTCGAACGCGTGGTCTCGCGCGCCGACGAGGTGCCGGCTTCGGTTGCGCGGCTGGCCGCCGTAGCACGCTCGGCCGAGGTGCGGATGCTCTCGCACGATGACGCAACGCCGGCGATGCGCCGGGAGTTTCGAGAGCTCGGCGCTGATATCGCGGAGTTTCCGGTCAACGAGGAGACGGCGCAGGCGGCGGCAAGCCATGGCGATGCCATCGTCTACGGCGCGCCGAACGTCGTGCGCGGCGGCAGCCACACCGGCTGGACCAAGGCCGCCGACATGATCGCCAAGGGGCTCTGCTCAGTGCTGGCGTCGGACTATTATTATCCCGCGCAGCTGCTCGCCGCGTTCCGCCTCGCCGCCGACGGCGTGCTGCCGCTGACGGAAGCCTGGAATCTGGTCTCCGCCGGCCCGGCGCGTGCCACCGGCCTTGCCGATCGCGGCGTGCTCGCGGAAGGTTGCCGCGCCGACATTCTGCTGGTCGACGACAGCGTGAAGCTGCGGCCACGGCTGATCGCGGTGATCGCAGGCGGAAAGCTGGTCCATCTCACCGATGCGGCGCGGCTGCTCACTGCTGTGGCGACGCCGCGCGAGGCTGTCGTCGCGGCCTAAATTGGTTATGCTGAGGCGATGACAGGTTTTCCCCGCTACGCGATCTATTTTGCCTCCGGCAGTGACAGCGCGCTGTCCCGCTTCGGCGCCGAGTTGCTCGGCTACGATGCCTACACCGGCAACGAATTGCCGTTCCCGCATGATGCGCTGCATGTCGCGCCGGACTGGCGCGACGTCAGCGCCGATCCACGCAAATACGGCTTTCACGCCACGCTGAAGGCGCCGATGGCGCTCGCATCAGACAGGACCGAAGCGGAACTGATGGCCGCCTGCGCCGCATTCGCCGGCAAGGCACGGCCGCGTCCCGTGATCCGGCCGATCGTGGATTCCATCAGCGGCTTCATCGCCGTCATTCCAGCCGAGCCGGTCGATGCGCTCCAGCGGCTCGCCGCCGATTGCGTCCGCGACTTCGATTCCTTCCGCGCCGCGCTGTCGGCGGACGATCGCGCGCGACGCAGACCCGAGAAACTCAGCGAGCGGCAGCGCGACTATCTCGACCGCTGGGGCTACCCTTACGTGATGGAAGAATTCCGCTTCCACATGACGCTGACGGGGCGGCTGGATGCCGAGCGCCGCGGACCGATCCTGGAGATGCTGAGGCCGCGGTTTGCGACGCTCGGTCTCGAGACGCTGACGATCGACCGCATCGCGCTGTTTCGGCAGGACGACGCGTCGGCAAGATTCCACATCGTCGACGAGTGGCCTCTGGCACAGTAGACCTCAGCGCCAGCTCGCGAGATTCAAGGCGAGCGCCACCGCGCCAACCAGAACGAGGCTGGCCGCCCAGACTGCATCCAGATTGAACCAGCTTCGCGAGACGAACCTCAATCCAAGATGGCGGTAGACCAGCCACGCCAAGCATCCGCCGGCGCCGACCATGGCGGCAACGTGCACCAGGGACACCAGCACCGCCATCCCCAGACTTGTCTTCATCAGCGCGCCCGCCGCCTCATGACCGGCATCGAATTCGAAGGCCTGGCAGAGCCCGAGATAGATCGGCACGAGCATCAAGGCGGCGCCGTGAGCAATGGCGACGGCAAATGACCAGAGCGCCAATTGCGTCGGCGGAATTCGTGCCAGCGTGCGCGGATGACGCCGCGCGATCAGCCGATAAACGCCGAAGCCGATGACGAGAAGGCTCGCGCCTGTCTGGATCGAACGCTGCCACTCGGCCAGCACGAGCAGGAACGCGAATGGCAGCAGCACGAGAAATGTTGCCAGGAGATGCCCGGCCGACAGGGCCCACAACGCACGAAAGAGCGCGCGCGGGCTCTTGTCCATGAGTCCGGCCGAAACGGCGAGCGGCCATCCCATCCCCGGATTGACTCCGTGATAGAGGCCGCTCGCAACAAGAGCGAGCCACAGCCAGCCAAGCGCCGGGCTCGCGTGCCCACCATCTAGACCGACGGGTAGCAAAAGGAGTCCGTCGAACAATCGCCGCCCTCCAGCCTGATCTGGTGCGCACGATAGCCGTCCGGGAAGCTCACGAAATAGTCCTTGTCGAGCTCGAGGCCGCCGTTGCGACCGACATTGGCCATGACCTCCACGCCCGGAACGCCATCGGGATAGAACTGGTCGTCCCAGGTGGAATAGAGCGAATTGGTCCAGTACACGCGCCGGCCGTCGCGGCTGATCTCAACCATTTGCGGGCCGGCCGCAAAGGACTTGCCATTCGGATGCGCTGTACGGCGTGCGATGCCGCCGATGTGGACGGAGCCCGCAAGCTTCGGCTTTCTGGGATCGGTGACGTCGTACTGGCGCATTTCACCGGTGCCCCAGCACGACACATAGAGAAACCGGTCATCCATCGACAGGTCGATGTCGGTCACCAGCGGCGGCACGGCGCCAAATCCCTGCAGCAGCGGCGGGAGCTTCTCCTTTGGCGCGGGCTCGGGCGGGATCGTTGCCGTCTTCTCGGCATGGAATTTCCCGCCTTCGCGCCACCAGGTCCAGATCGATGCTTCGAGATTGGTGGTGTCGACCACGACGCCCACGAAGCCGTATTCGCGAACCGGATCGTGCGCAGGCCGCACCTCCAGCGCCATCTGATGATTGGCGCCAAGGTCGATGGTCTGCACGTTGCGCCGGGCGCGAAGATCCCAGAAGTGGAGACGATGGCCATATTTATTCGCCAGCAGATCCTCCGGGACGATCCCGTTCTCGAACTGCGGCGGCAAGGCCCATTCGCTCGTCACCATGTAATCGCGCGGCAGATTCCACCAGAAGTCATAATGCAGCGTCTGCGGACCGCGGTCGATCTCCCATCGTCCAAGGACCTCGAACGTCTCGCAATCCATGATGAAGACGCCTGGCGGCCCGTTGGTGCCGTCCTTGCCGCCGCCACCCAGCGTGCTCACGTAAATACCGTCCGGCCCGCAATGGATGGTGTGCGGCCGCGAATAGCCGGTCTTCTTGAAGATTTCCTCGGGCTCGATGATCTTGTGGATCTTGGCTTTGGTCGGATCTGGCTTGGTATCGATGATGTAGATCCGCGACGAACGGATTCCGGGGATGATGAGATAGCGCCGCTCGATGAAGGCATGGCCGGCGAGCGGCGACAGAGCGGAAGAGCAGGCATTCCAGCCGAAGTGGTGAAACTCATCGCCCTTGTTGGGCATCGTCACGGTGTGGACGATCTGGCTGTAGGTCGGCGATCCCGGCTTGACGTCGATGACCGCGAGAGCATCCGGCTTCGAGAAATCCGGACTGAGCAGCAACGTGTAGGCGAAGTTCTCCGCAGGTGCTTCCATCGCAAGCCTGGGCGATGCGTGAAATGTGGGATCCGGCCTCATCGTCATGGCACTGCCTCCCTGTTCTGTCGGTTCGCGCAACCTGGCTCGGGATAACGGCATTATGAAGAGGTGTTACACGATGTCTCGAGATGCTCCGCGGGGCCTGGTTGGCGAACGTACCCTACTTCATCGCAGGGCTGCGGGAAACGGCCCGAACCGCGCTAATTCGACGCCTCCAGGCGAAATGGGCCGATGAGATGAGGCGAGCGCGCACCTCACCCTCCGTGTCGTCCCGGCCTAGTGCGCAATTGCGCACGGGGGGCCGGGACCCATAACCCCAGGGAGAGGTTATGAAACGAGCTGCCGACTCCAAGTCTTCGCCACACTTCTCCCTGTGGCTATGGGTCCCGGATCGGCGCGCGCTTAGGGCGCGCTTGTCCGGGACGACAGTGGGGCTTACTTCCCCCACCGCAGCGCCAGCGCGTCGCGCTCCTTGGCGAGTTCCAGCAAGCCCGCGCGCGTGGCCGGATGCAGCGGCTGCAAGGGATGGCGCACCGCGTCCGACTTGATCACGCCGCCGGCCTGCATCATCGCCTTGCAGGCGATCAGGCCGCATTGGCGGTTCTCGTAGTTGATCAGCGGCAGCCAGCGCTCATAGGCGGCCTTCGCTTCCTCGCGCTTGCCGGCGAAATAGGGATCGACGATCTGGCGGATGCCGTCGGGATAGCCGCCGCCGGTCATCGCGCCGGTAGCGCCGGCATCGAGATCGGCGAGCAGCGTGATCGCCTCCTCGCCGTCCCAGGGGCCCTCGATGTCCTTGCCGCCCGCCTCGATCAGGCTGCGGAGCTTTGAGGCCGCGCCGGGCACCTCAATCTTGAAATAGCGGATGTTGGCGAAGTCGCGCGCCAGCCGCGCCAGCAGCTCGACCGACAGCGGCGTGCCCGCGACCGGCGCGTCCTGGATCATGATCGGAATGGTGATGGCGCCCGACAGCACCTTGAAGAATTCGACGATGCCTTTCTCAGGGACCCGGAAGGTCGCGCCATGATAGGGCGGCATCACCATCACCATGGCGGCGCCCGCGGCTTCGGCCTGCTGGCTGCGCGCGGCGCAGACGGCCGAGCTGAAATGCGTGGTGGTGACGATCACGGGAACCCGGCCCGCGACATGCTCCAGCACCGCATGCATCACGGTTTCCCGCTCGGCATCGGTGAGCACGAACTGCTCGGAGAAATTGGCGAGGATGCAGAGGCCGTTCGAGCCGGCGTCGATCATGAAATCGATGCAGCGGCGCTGGCCCTCGAGGTCGAGCTCGCCGCGCTCATCGAAGATGGTGGGCGCGACCGGGAACACGCCGCGATAGGGGCGCGGAGCCTTGTGTGGGGTGACCGGCATCGAACTCTCCATCCCTGATATGTCTTACGTCTGGCGCCGCATAGGTGATGCGGCGGCACAGATGTAGCCGCCGGAGGGACCTGCGGCAATGCCGAACGCGCGACGTCAGATGGAGAAACTGATGCGAAACTACGCGGTCTTGACCGCGCCCAAAAAGCCCTCGACCGCGACGCGGAGGCGATCGGCGTCGGCCGACATCTTCTTGACGGATTCCGACAACACCGTGCCGGCGTTGCCGGTCTCCTGATTGAGCCTGGCGACGCTACCGATGGTGTCGGTGACTTCGCGGGTACCCTGCGCGGCCTGCTGGAAGTTGCGCGAGATCTCGGTGGTGGCCGCGCGCTGCTGCTCGACCGCGGCGGCAATCGCCGTCATCTTCTCGTCGATGCCGCTGATGGCGCCGCCGATGGCGCGGATGGCGGTCACGGCCTGACCGGTGGCGCCCTGGATCTCCTCGACCTGACGCGAGATCTCTTCCGTCGCCGTCGCCGTCTGGGCGGCGAGGTTCTTGACCTCGCCTGCGACCACGGCGAAGCCCCGGCCCGCTTCACCGGCGCGCGCGGCTTCGATGGTGGCGTTCAAGGCCAGAAGGTTGGTCTGGCCGGCGATGGCGTTGATCATCTTCACGACCTCGCCGATACGGCTCGCGGTCTGGTCGAGGATCTCGACCGTCGCATTGGTCTGCTCGGCCTGCGACACCGCTTCGCGCGCCTCTCGCGCACTCGACTGTACCTGCGCGGAGATCTCGCCGACGGATGCGGAGAGCTCTTCGGTCGCCGCCGCGATGGTCTCGAGATTGTTGGTGGCCTGCTCCGCGGCGGAGGAGACCGCCGCGGTCTGGCTGCTCGATTCCGACACCAGCGAGCGCACGCCGGTTGCGGTGGCATCGAGCTCCCGCGTCGAGGCGACAACGCTGTGGATCACCGCCTGCACGGTGTCGTCAAAACTGCGGCAGGCCTCGTCGACGGTACCGGAGCGGGCCAGCTGCAAGGCCTGCTGCGATTCGCGCTCCCGGCCCAGGCGCTCGGCGGTCGCCGCGCTCTCGCGCAGGCTTTCGAGCGCCGCGGCCATGGTGCCGAATTCGTCGGGATGCCGGGATTGCGGCACCGGCGTCGCGTAGTCGCGCGCGCTGATGCGGGCGATGGCGTCGAGGATGGCGCGAACCGGGCGCATCAGGCGATTGCGCACCACGTATACGCCGGCCATGGTCACCGCGAGCGCGAGCAGGAAGGCGAGCGACTGCACGACGAGATTGGTCAGAGCCTTGGCCTGAACGGCCTCGGCACGCGCGATCGACTGATCCAGCGCCTTGGTAGCGACGCCGACAATGAGCGCGAACGGCGACTGGCAGAGCGTATTCCATTCCGCCGCGGGGAGCGCCGGCTTGCCGCTGCCGTCGAAATTCCTGGTGAGCTCGTTGATCTGCTTGAGGACGCCGTCGGTCTTGGCCTTCGCGTCCGTCGCTGCCGTGACCAGTTCCGCCGACACGTCGGGCGCGGCCAGCAGCTCGGCCATGCCCGTCCAGGCGGAGGTGATGGTGCCGTCCCATTGCGCCACCGACCGCTTCTGCGCGTCGTCGAGCGGCTTGCTGCTGTTGACGTTCGAGCGCAGCGACGAACAATGGATGCCGTAGCGGTCGCGCACCTGCCAGGCGAAGCGGCGGACCTGGATCATGCGTGCGATATAGGGATCGTTCATCCAGGCGCGGTTCGACACCGCGGTGGAGGCGAGGTTCGCGGTGTCGATGACCTTGGTGACGGCATCGTACCAGGCGTTGGTCCGCTCAATCTTGCGCTCGGCGCGCGGACGCTTGGCCTCGTCGTAAAACAGCTGGAATTGCGGCGCGGCCTCGCCCCAGCGCTGCTTCAGCGTGCCGGCGAGCTCGTCGCGGCGGGCGAAGTCGACGGTCGAGAGCGCGGCGCCGACCGCCTCATAGCCGGCCTGCTCGGCCTTCTCCGCCGCTTCGAGCTTGGCGCGCGGATCATCCTCGCCGAGCAGCGCACTCTGCGCGTCGCCGCGATTGGTCCGCAGCGACAGCACCCCCTGGAAGATCGCCTTGTCGGCAGCGGCAAGCCGCTCGGTCTCGAGACTCTCGCTGTAGCGGCCGAAGGCGCCGGCCATCTGGAACGCCGTCGAGGCCAGCGCGCCGACGGCCAGCAGGGCCATCAGAGTCAGGAGAAGCGAGCTTACCGATTTCTTAAACATTGCCATTTCTTGGAGATTGCCGTGGGTCGGGGGCCTGCTCTTCACGAGCGACCACCTTGCATCGCGACATGCCAAGGTTTGGTTAAGACTTTAATCAAACACCTGCGGTTGTGCGCGGCCGCACCTCCCGGCAGGCCGCATCCCCTCACGCGACCCTGGTGAAATCGGGCGGACGGCGCTCGGCAAAGGCCGTGAACGCCTCGCGAGCCTCGGCGGTGCGCAGGCGCTGCGCGAACTGCTCGCCTTCGGCCTGCATCTGCGCGACCAGCGCCTCGCCGTTGCGCATCAGCTTCTTGGTGGCGGTGAGCGCGCCGGCCGGCTGGCGGGCAAGACGCTGCGCCAGCGCCAGCGCCTCGGCATCGAGCTTGTCGAGTGGCACCACGCGGTTGGCGAGGCCCCATTCCAGCGCGGCCTTCGCCGGCACGGTCTCACCCAGCGCGAACATCTCGTAGGCGCGGGCATGGCCGATGCGCGCCGGCATCAGCAGGCTGGAGGCAGCCTCCGGCACCAGCGCCAGGCTGACGAAGGGCGTCGACAGTTGCGCGTTGTCGGCGAGCACGACGAGGTCGCAATGCAGCAGCATCGTGGTGCCGACGCCGACGGCGCGGCCCTGCACCGCGGCAACCAGCGGCCGGGTGCAGCGCGCCAGCGACTGGATGAAACGCACGACGTTGCGGCTGCCCTCGGACTTGCCGGCTGCAACCGCGGCGAATTCGCCGACGTCGTTGCCGGCAGTGAACATGTCGCCCTCGCCGCGGATCAGGATCACGCGGGTCGACGGATCGAACTCGGCGGATTCGATGGCGTCGGCGAGCGTGCCGTACATCGCATCCGTCAGCGCGTTCTTCTTGTCGGGACGCGCCAGCGTGAGGGTGAGGATTCCGCCATTGTTCTCGATCCGGACGTGCTCTGTCATCGATCTCTCCTTTTATTCGTCTGAAGGTCTTGTTTCTGAAGATCTTGGAAACTTGTCCTGAATGCTGGTCAGCCAGCGCGCGACGATGTCGATCTCCGCAGCCGTGAATCCGTCCGTCAGCGCGGCGTTGACCTCGGCCGCGCCTTCTTTCGCCTGCGCCAGCGCGGTCCGTCCCTTCGGCGTCAGCCAGATGCGCCAGGCACGCCCGTCCTCGCGATCGGCCCGCCGCTCGATCAATTTCGCCGCCGCCGTGCGGTCGACGAGGCCGGAAATGCCGGCCGGCCCCATGTCGAGCGCCGCGCCCGCCTCGCCCATCAGCACGCCGTCCTGCCTGCCGAGGATGAACAGCAGCCCCGCCTGCGCCGGCGTCACCTCGTTTTCCGGCCGCGCCGCCATCCAGCGCTGCAAGCGGCGCTGCGCGACGCTGAGCAGGTAGATCAGCCGATGATGCCGCGCGTCGGCCGTTTTATTTCGCATGCGAAGTAGATAGCCGGGCGCAAGCTTGTTGTCAAACGGGCCGCCTCGTTTACGGCGCGCAGGTGAAGCTCGCCGCCTCCGTCACCGCACCCGTCTTGTAGTGCGGCCAGGCCGGCCAGCGGCACAGCGGCAGCGCGCGCAGCGTCGCGAATGAGGGTGCCTCGACCTTCTGCTCGGCAACTTCGAGGTCGCCGGGCGCCTTGCCTTTCTCGACCCAGTCGACCAGCACGCTCAACATATCGACATTGGCCGGTGCGCCGGAGCCGACATGGTCGACGCCGGGTGCGGTGTAGAGCCGCGCGAACTCCGCCGTCTCGGCCTTGCCGAGCTTGCGCTCGACGCTCTCGAAATAGCGAATGCCGGCATAGGGGCTCTGTGCGTAGTCGGCCATGTGCTCGAGCATGATCAGACGGCCGCCGCGGGCGCGGAAGCGGCCGAGATCGGGATCGGTCGAGTCCATCAGGCTGGAGACCTCGAGCAGCCGCGCCTTGTGCTCCTCCACCTTGTAGGTGGTGACATCGAGCTTGGGATCGCGCGCGAAGACATATTGAATGCCGCCGGCGCCGTAGATCCAGGCGATGCCGTTGTTGGGCGCAGGCGGCTGCGCCGGCGGCGCGGTGCCGAGCCACCACGCCACCCAGCCGCCGGTCGGGCCGATCGCCGGCGTATCCTCCCCCGACACGCCCCAGCCGGGATAGTCGTCGAGACCGTTGGCAAGCGTGAACGGGAATTTGTAGGTCCCGTGCAAGGTATCGATCGCCTTGATCTGCGCATCGGTCAGGCACTGTTCGCCGCTCTGGCCAGCCGCGCAACGCAGCGTCTCGACCTTGAATGCCGCCTTGCAGGCGACAGGGTCCTGCACCAGCGCATCGTCGGAGCCGTCGGCCTTGTCACAGGCCGCTCGCACGGCCTCGCCGACGAGCTTGACCTGCGCCGGATTGATCCAGCCCGCACCCATGGTGACGAGACCCGAACGCATGCCGGCATGTTGCAGGCCGACCCAGTTGATCACGGGCACGCGTGCGAAGATGCCGTCGAAATCATCGGGATAGCGTTGCGCCATGGTCAGGCCTTCGCGGCCGCCCTCGGACGAACCCATGAAATACATCTTGTCCGGCTTCTTGCCGTAGGCGCGCTCCATCAGCCCAACGGCCGCATCGCGCACCTTCTTGTAGGCACGGTGAGCAAAATTCTCGAAGGCTTCGTCATTCAGCGCAAAGACCTGCGGCGGCTCGCCTTGCCTGGTCTCGTGGCCCGAATCGGTGCCGTAAGTGACGAAGCCGCGCGCCAGCGGCGACGGCTTGTCGAACGGATAGGCCGGCGGCAGCGCAAGGCCGGTGATCAGCACGCCGTTGAAACCACCGCCGCCATATTGCAGCGAGCGGCCGTTCCATTCGACGGGAAGGTTGACCTGGAATTTGATCGGCGGCGCCTTGGAGTCGACCGGATCGATATGACCGAGCACCTTGCAGAAGCCGGGGTTGGCCGGCGTGACGCGCCCGGACGGCGTCGGCCCGCGTTCGGCGACGGCAATCGGCGTGGGCGCCTGCAAGGTCGCTGAGTCGATCTTCACGGCATCGGCGCCGCCGACGAGACCCTTGCAGACCGCATCGGCGTCCTCTGCCAGCGTTGCCGCCGACGCCGTGCCTGCACCCAGTGTCGCCATCGAGCTTACTAGCAATGCACACAGCTTCGCTTTCTTTCGCGTCATCGTTTCCACCCGGCTTTCTCGATTTGTTGCGTCGACGGCTGGCCGCATTCAATGCAACCTTCGCCCTCGCGTCAATCGCGCACGTCGAACCGTCCGTCAGAATGATCCGAGCACGCTCCCCAAGGCGATCACGGCCAGCAGCGCCAATAGCGACGTCACGATGCCCACCATCACAATGTCGAGATAGCTGTCGCGATGGGTCAGGCCGCAGATCGCGAGCAGGCTGACCACCGCACCGTTGTGCGGCAGGATGTCCAGCGTCCCCGAACCGATCACCGCAACGCGATGCATCAGCGCAAGGTCGATGCCGCTGCGCGCGGCAATCTCGACATAGGTCTGGCCGAGCGCGTCGAGCGCGATCGTCAAGCCGCCGGATGCCGAGCCGGTCAGCGCGGCCAGAATATTGGTCGCAACCGCGAGCGAGACCAACGGGCCACCTTCGATCGCGAGCACCCAGTCGCGCACCGTTTCGAAAGCCGGCAGCGCCGCGATGACCGCGCCGAATCCGACGAGGCTGGCGACGCTGAGCGCCGGCAGAACCGATGCATTGGCACCGGCGTCCATGGTCTGCCGCAGAGAGGGAAGCCGGGCCCAATTGAGAAAGATGGTCGTGGCGATGGCAGCGGCCAGTGCGGTGCTGACCGACCACACACCAGCGACCGCCGCCAACGATGTAGCGCCGAAGCGCTGCTCGCTCAGATACGAGACATCGAGCCGCGGCAACACCAGGAGCGACATCACCAGATTGACAGCCACGACGACGGCCAGCGGCAGGATGGCACTCACCACCGGAGCGGACATCTCGCTGCGCCGTCCATGCCGGATCTCGGCCGGATCGAACTCTCGTGCGGTGGTGGCGTATTCGCGGACCAGCTCGTCATCGACGGCACGTTCGGCCGCACCCTCCATGTCCCCGCCATAGCCTTCCCCCACACGGCGAGCCGCGGCTTCGGCGCGGCGCAACCACCATAATCCCGCGCCAACCATGATGAGGGAGGCGATGATGCCGAGTCCGGGCGCGGCAAAAGGCGTTGTGCCGAAGAACGGCATCGGGATCGCGTTCTGGATCGATGGCGTGCCCGGCAAGGCCGACATCGTGAAGGTCGACGTGCCCAGCACGATCGTAGCCGGAATCAACCGCCGCGGAATCGCGGCGGCACGAAACAGCGAGCGGGCCATGGGGACGATCACGAAGAATGCGACGAACAGGCTGACGCCGCCATAGGTGACCATCGCGCCGGCGAGCACGACCGCCAGGATCACGCGGCGCTCGCCGAGCCGTCTCGCCATGAAGGTGGCAACCGACGTGACCGCCCCGCTATCGTCCATCAGTTTCCCGAATACGGCGCCAAGCAGGAAGATCGGGAAGAACTGCGCCAGGAATCCCGCGGCATTCACCATGAAGATCTGCGTCAAGTTCGCAAGCAGCGGCTCGCCGCCGAACAGCGCCGCGACGAGCGCGGCGAACGGCGCCAGCAGGAGAACGCTCCAGCCGCGGAAGGCGAATAGGACGAGAAGGCCGAGCCCGACGAGAATGCCGAGAAGCCCCACGTCTCAGCACTCCGACAGCAGGATGTCGAGATCGGCGGTCGAGCGCTGACCGATATCCGCGCCGTGCTCGTCGAGGAACGTTTCGGCCGCCCGACGTCCTTCGCCGTGCAGCATCGAGACGAATTCCCATTCGGCATTGAGCTTGGAGGAGGCGCCGAACTTCGCCAACATGTCGCTCTTGACGCGGTGGGTCCGCATCTTCGCCCAGCGCGCGCCCTCGCCGCTCCCCGGGTCCGCCGCCTGACGTAGCAACGCGATCATACGCAACTCCTTCATCAGCGGTGAGTTGAACGAAATCTCGTTCAGCCGATTGAGGATCTCCGCAGCAGTCCGCGGCTCTTCCTGCTTTTCGGCCGGATTGATCTGCACCAGGATGGTGTCGTGCGCGTCGCTTTCGCGAATGAGCGGTGTGATGGTCGGGTTGCCGGCAAAGCCGCCATCCCAATACGGTTCGCCGTCGATCTCGATCGCGCGGAACATGGTCGGCAGGCAGGCCGACGCGAGCAACACGTCAACCGTGATCTCCGCGTTGCGGAAGATGCGTCCTCGCCCGGTGCGCACCCGCGTCGCAGTGATGAACAGCTTGATCGGCGAGCGCGCGAGGCGCTCGAAATCGATGCTCTCGGCCAGCACCGCATGCAGCGGATTGTAGCCGGTCGGATTGAGGTCGTAGGGGGAGAGCACCCGCGACATCAGGTCGGTCAGGATGTAGGCCGGCGACGTATCGAGCGTCCAGCGCCCCATCAGCCGGTCGAGCGGCGAGCGCTGGAGCGGGCTGAAGGCCGCGGCCTTCGAAACGCGGCGCCAGTATTGTTCGAGCGCGTCACGCGCACCCTCGGCGCCGCCGGCCGTCCACCCATCCGCCAGCACCGCTGCGTTCATCGCGCCCGCGGACGTCCCGGAGATCGCGGCGATCGTAAGCCGCTTCTCTTCCAGCAGGCGGTCGAGCACGCCCCAGGTGAAGGCGCCATGCGAACCGCCGCCTTGAAGCGCGAGGTCAATCAGTACGGTGTCCGGTTCCATCGCGGCACTCACGCAACTGAAGCTCAAATTCGACGCGATTTGTCACGTGCGCGTCGAAGTCGATGGCGTAGTGTAGAGAGCCTTGGCGGCGGAATGCAACCGGAACGTGGGCCCCTCGCCGTCTAAAGCGCGATGCGATTAGGATGAATCGTCATCGCGCTTTAGGTCGTTGTTTAAGCATGATCTTTTCGGAAAACCGCTGCGCACTTTTCCGGATCATGCTTTAGTGCTCGAACACCAGCCGCGCGCCGACCGTGCCGTCGAGGCTGCGGATCTGCTGGAGCAGCGTTGCGGAATCCTGGCCGCCGAGATCGGCATCGAGCACGACGTAACCGAGATCGCCGGCCGTCTCCAGATATTGCGCGGCGATGTTGATGTCACGCTGGAGGAAGACCTCGTTGAGACGCCGCAGCATGCCGGGCACGTTGCGATGGACGTGGCTGAAGCGCGCGCCGGAGGGACGCAGATGCAGCTGCACTTCGGGGAAATTCACCGCGCCCATGGTCGATCCCGTGATGAAATAGTCGACCAGCTTGCGCGCGACCTCGCCGCCGATGCGCTCCTGCGCCTCCTCGGTCGAGCCGCCGATATGCGGTGTGAGGATGACGTTCTCGAGGCCCTGCATGGGGCTCTTGAAACGGTCGGAGTTCGACGACGGCTCGACCGGAAACACGTCGACGGCGGCGCCGGCAAGATGGCCGTCCCGCAAAGAGCGAGCGAGCGCATCGAGATCGACCACGGTGCCGCGGCTGTTGTTGATCAGGAACGAGCCCGGCTTCATCGCCCGCAGCTCCTTCTCGCCGATCATGCCTGATGTCTCCGGCGTCTCCGGCACATGCAGGCTGACGACGTCGCTTTGCGCCAGCAGCTCTTCCAGCCTCTCGACCGGCTCGGTGTTGCCGTGGCGGAGCTTGTCGGTGCGGTCGAAATAAATCACGCGCATGCCGATGGCCTCGGCGAGCGTCGAGAGCTGCGAGCCGATATTGCCGTAGCCGACGATGCCGAGGGTGCGGCCGCGCACCTCGCGGCTGCCGGTCGCCGATTTGTCCCAGCCGCCCTCATGGGCCGACACCGAGCGCGGGAAGATCCGCCGCAGCAGCATCACGATCTCGCCGATCACCAGCTCGGCGACGCTGCGCGTGTTGGAGAACGGCGCGTTGAACACGGGAATGCCGCGCTTACGCGCTGCCGCAAGATCGACCTGGTTGGTGCCGACGCTGAAGCAGCCGACGGCGAGAAGCTGGTCGGCGGCCGCGAGCACCTCGTCGGTGATCTGGGTGCGCGAACGGATGCCGAGCAGCGACACGCCCTTGAGCGCGCGCCGCAGGTCCTCGCCATCCAGCGCCTTGGTCAGCCGCTCGACATTGGTGAAGCCCGCGCCCTTGAAAAGGTCGACAGCGCTGTCATTGACGCCTTCGAGCAGCAGCGCCTTGGCACTCCGCTCAGGGCTTTGGCCTGGGGCTGGCATGGTGTCTCCATAGATGATGAGCTTTGCCGCAGCTCATAGACCGTGGACGGTGCGCGGCACAATAGGGGTCGGATACGGGGAGAAGATGGCGGGTGGTAGATGTTTACAGCGCCGGGCCGCGGCGGCCGTCCCGTCATCCTGAGGTGCGAGTGGCGCGATGCGCAGCATCGCGCCGGGAGCCTCGAAGGATGGACGGCCCCGATACAGCCGCGCGGAGGGAGCCGGGCCGTCGCCCTTCGAGGCTCGCCGAAGAGGCGAGCGCCTCAGGGTGACGGATAACACCGTCAAATCACATAGAACCCGTGCGTACCGTCACGGCGGAGCTGCTCGACTAGGCCGTATTCCCAGTCGAGATAGGCCTGCATCGCGGCTTGCGCGACGTCGGTGCCTTCATAGGGCCGGCGGTAGCGGTGGGTCGGATCGGGCTTGGGCAGCACGCGCGGCGGGCCGATTTCGAGCGCGGCGTCATAACCGCCCTCGCGCACATAGACCTCCCAGCCCATCTGCGCCAGCCACGACGCCGTCATGTCGGCACGGACGCTCCTGTCGTCGGTCAGGAGAATGCGCGCGCCGCGCACGGGCGCGGCCATGTCGGTCTCCTGCACCAGTTGGCCGCCGGGATAATGCCGAAAGCCCGGGAGATGGCCGGCCGCATACTCCTCGGCGTCGCGCACGTCGAAGCGATAGAGCGTACGGTCGGTCTGCGCGACAAGCGCAGCCATCTCGCTCGCGCCGATATGGCGAACGCCGGCGCGATAGGCGACGTCGCGCGCATTGGCCGGGCCGCTCTCGAACGAGCCGATCGCGCCGCGCCTGTCAGCGCCGTGATCGAGCGTGTGTCGCGCCAGCGTCCAGCCGATGGTGCCGTTGCGCAGCGCCCGGACCTTGTTGGGCACGCCGGCATTGATCAGCGACTGAGTGCCGATGATCGAGCGGGTGCGGCCGGCGCAATTGACGATGATGGTGGTTTCAGGATCGGGTGCGGCCTGCCCTGCCCGCAGCACCAGCTCCGCACCGGGCACGCTGACCGAGCCCGGAATGTTCATGGTCGCATATTCGTCGAAACGGCGGACGTCGAGGATGGCGATGTCAGCCTTGTCCGCGATGAGTTTCGCCACCTCGTCGGCGCTGAACGAGGGCGTGTGCCTGCGCGCCTCGACCAGTTCGCCGAACGCTTTGGAATAGGAATTGACGTCCTCGAAGACCTCATAGCCCGCCGCCCGCCAGGCTTTCAGCCCGCCTTCGAGCGCGCTGATATCGGTGTAGCCGAGCGCGGCAAGACGCTCCGCGCCGGTCGCGACAAGTCCCTCGACGTCATCATAGAGAACGATCGGCACGTTCTTGCGCGGCAGCCTCGTCTCGGCCTCGATCGCGATCCGGTCGACGGCCATGTTGGCGGAGAACAGCGGATGCCCCGTCGCAAAGCCTGCCTCGTATCTGAGATCGAGCAGCGCGATCTCCTCGCGCAGCAGCAGTGCGCGGCGGATATCGGCGGGGGTGACGGTCGGAAGCTTCATGGCATGGACCTCGAGAAGAGAGCCGTGAGCTTTTGAACCATTGCGGCGGCGTTGGCCAGCGATATTGGAGAACACGAGATACGCTCGGAGATCAGGCTAATCGCATTCGTATGTGGCGACGACCCGCGAGAAGTCGCGTTGAGCAAGCGCATCGCGGTCGATCCAGAAATGAAGCACGCCGCCGATATCCGAGTGCCAGTTGAAAAAGGCAAGATCACCCTGGATCTGAAGCAGCAACATGTCCTCCAGGTGCTCCTCCGTCGCATCCTGCGGCCCGCTGCCATATCCCAGCATCTGATGAATCGCCGTTCTGAAATGGCGGCGCTGCCCATCTTCCGCGGTCGGCGTCGTCCAATGATTTTGTCGCGCGAGATTCGCAACGTAGCTCAAAGGCGCGTCGTCGGGAGCGTCGACATCATGCGTCGCCATGCAGCGGATCGTATGGTTGATGGCATTGCCAAGGTCTCCCGCGATTTCACCCGCATAGGTGCCCACCTGCCCTTTCATCCTCTCGTAGGCCTGCACGATGTCGAACCACCAGGACCTGAAGGCTGCCTTCGTGTCCGCATCGACATCATCCATTGGGGTCAACGCCCGACACCGCTCGAGCCACCCGATCGCAGCGGCGCGAAGACGTTTCAATTCCACGGCTGCTTCGTCGGTGAGCGGCTTGCCGCAATATCCAAGCTTCAGATCGCGCTGGACGAACGATAGTACGGACCGAACCACGCAAGCGACCAGCAGCCAGTTGAAGGGCCAATCCTCGTCCTTCTCGTACTCGGGCACGCTTCGAAATTGAAGCAGATCATTCTCCGGCCGCTCGCCCGGCCCCAGCGCCTTACATAATTCCTTGATCATGAGCTCGCCTCCGACGGCATCCTCGCGGAAATAGAAGTCGCGGAACGGCCGGAAGGACACCGGATATTTGAATTCGACCTTGGAATGAAAATCGAGGTTCGGGTCGAGCCATTTCACCTGGCGGTCACCTTCGTTGCCCGCCAACGGCATCAAATCCGGCGGTGGCGCGCGGTCGGGATACGCATTGCCGTCCGTCGGGCTATAGAGGACGCGACAGGGTGGATGTCTCTCGCCAACGAACACGGAGCTGCAGAAGAAGTAGAGCGTGCCCCGCGTCGGAAGTGGCGACCAGCCGGCACCCGGCACTTCAGCCAGGTCCATCTGGGCCACGAATGTCAGCGCAACGGTCTCTAATGTTTCACAGGCCGTGACGTCTGCCGTCGGCCAGTCGACATGCGGAGGCAATTTGGGAAGCCCCCCGAAGAAACTTCGCGCCGGGTGAGCCAGCGGCACGGGCAGATCACTGCGTCTGACGAGCACCGCAGGGAGCGCCGTCTCTTCAAGTTCGTCTCGTTCAGACATTGCTGGAGAAGTCTCCCACCGACCTGAGCGTGTGGAGAGGATCGAACCATTCCAGAGCGTCCCAGACAAGAACTTCTTAGGCCGCAATGGGACGCCTTGGAGTATCCAGGCCTCGACCGAAGAGACGAGCTGTCTTCAGGCCTCTCGCCGGCCGCCTCGCCCGCTCACTCGCCGGGAACGAGCCGTCCGAGCGGCTTCTGTGCCGGACGCCGCAACCTGCGGCGCGACAGATAGAGCAGGATGCCGGTGACCGCGAACAACGGCATCAGAATCGCGGCCATCATGAAGGCGAGCTTGCCGGGCCAGCCCAGGATCGCGCCGCGATGGATGTCGTAAATGGCCGCAACGATCTTTTCGCCGAACGTCTTGTCGGCATAGCGCTCCGCGGAAACCAGCTGGCCGGTGACGGCGTCGATACGGAATTCGTCGCGCGTGGCTTCGAGCGTCATATCTTTTCCCCACGACCGGATCCGGATCACCGTGCCCGGGCCGCCCGGCAGCGTCAGCAACGCCCTGGAGAAACGGCCACCCTCCTCGCGCTGGAACGTCGTCCATGCGTGATCGAATCCGATCGGCTGAGTCGGCTCGGGACGGCCGGCCGCACGCGGCGGCTTCGCAGGCATCTTCGCAGCAGTGACTTGCGGCCGCGCCAGCAGCCAGGTCACGCCGTCCTTGTACCATTCGAAGGAGAACGATGGCCCGGTGAGCGCCATCGTCAGATAGATCGGCAGGACCCAGGTGCCGATCACGGTGTGCAGCGACCGGTGCAGTCCGCGGCCGCTGAGCCCGAGATTGGGCCTTAGCCACATCTTCACGCTGCCGGCCCGACGCGGCCAGCGCAGCACGAGGCCCGACACCAGCATGACGATCAGGCCGAGCGCGATCGTGCCGGTGATCGGACGTCCCCAGCCCTTGCCGTCGCCGGGAATGAGCAGCCAGCGATGCAGCCGGCGCACGGTCGCGAAAAACGCTTCGCCGCGCGGCGAGCCGAGCACGTTAGCGTCATAGGGATCGACATAGAGCGAAGTCGGCCGGTCGCCCCGATCGTCACGGGCAAAGCGGACATGAACCGCCGCAGATGGATCGCTCGACAACGTGACAGCGGCGACCTTGCCGAGGTCCCGCGCCGCCTTCAGCCGCACTACAAGTTCGTCCGGCATCAGCGCCGGCGTCTGGCGCGGCGCGACCTGCATGATGCCGGCGTTGAGATGATCGACGATCTCGTCCTCGAAACTCATGATCGCGCCGGTCAGCGCGATCAGGGACACCAGCAGCGCGAGAACCAGGCCCACGATGGAATGGACCTGGAACAGGACCGCCTTGATCGCGTGTCCCAGCCGCGCTGCCATGGCTAGAACTTCACCGTGGCCGACAGTGACACACGCCGCGCATCGCCGATGGCGACATTGAGGGCGTTGCCGGTGGTGGATGTGTAGTAGACCTTGTCGAACAGGTTCTTGACGTTGAACTGATAGGTCACCGGCAGATTGTCGACCTTCGTGTCGTAGGTCGCAAAGATGTCCGCGACGGTATAGGCCGGCATGAAGAACGTGTTGGCGGCGTCGCCCGGCCGGTCGCCGACATAGCGCGCGCCGCCGCCGAGCCGCAGACGTCCGGCGAGCGCGTCGCCGAAATCGTAGACGAGATAGAGTGAGGCCGTGTTCATCGCGACGTTCAGCAGTTTTGCGTTGCCGACGACGGGATCGTTGATCAGGCGTGCGTCAGTGTAGCCGTAACTTCCGATCATGCTCCACTGGTCGGTCAACTTGCCGGTCACGTCCAATTCGACGCCGCGCGACCGGGCCGCGCCGGAGGTGCGCGCCGCCGACTTGCCGTTGCCGATATCATCGAGCACCAGCACGTTCTTCTTCTCGATGTCGTAGACCGCCAAGGTGCCCGACAGCCGCTTGTTGACATCGAACTTCAGCCCGGTCTCCCATTGCGTTCCCTCTTCGGGCGCAATGGTGGAGTCGACGACGAAGCCGGTGGTGAACGCCGCGATGGTCGATGTCGGCTTCAACGACTGCGTATAACTCACGTAATAGGAGAGCTGATCGCTCAGCTTGACGATGACGCCGCCGAGCGGCAGCACCTTGTCGCCGGATAGGTTGGTGTTGGTGACGAAAAGAGGCCGACCTTTGCCTGCGAGCTGCTCGTATTCCATCCAGCGCACGCCGCCAACCACGGACAGCCAGTTGGTCAGATGGAACGTGTCCTGGGCGAAGAAGCCGCGGGTGCCGAGCTTGTCGGTCTGCTCGCTGTCGGTTGCCGAAACGGTCGTGCCCGGCACGACCAGTCCGTAGACCGGGTTGTAGAAATTGAAGCTCGGCGTCGCATGGCGGATCAGGTCGTGGCGATCGATGGTGCGATAGAGCGCCTCGCCTCCGAGCAGGATCTCGTTGCGGAAGCCGCCGACCCAGACGTCGCCCTGCAGATACGAGGTGCCGTAACTGGCATTGCTCAGCGAGTTGCGGGTGCCATCGTTGCTGCGGGTCTCGACGCCGGTCGCAGCGTTGACGCCTGTGATGCGGAGCTGATTGGCGCTGAAGGTCTCGGTGTTGTAGCTGTAGGCCGCGGTGACCTTCCAATTGTCGTCGAGCTTCTGCTCCACCGAAGCCTGCACCAGGTCGGAGGTGCCCCACATATTGTTGAAGGGCTCGTCGAGCCGGCGCGTCGCCGGGATCGCCAGCGGCGCCCCCTTGACGAAGGACGTGCCGCGGTCGAACGGAGTGATGAACTCGCGGTGCTCATAGGTGAGCTGAACCGTCGTCGTGTCGCCGTACCAGGCCAGCGACGGGTTCACCAGCATTTCCCTGTGCCGGCCGAAATTGCGCCAATAGTCCTCGCTGACGCCGTAGCCGACGAAGCGATAGGCGAGACCGCCGTCGCCGATCGGGCCGGTGATGTCGAGCGTGCCGTCGGCGCCGCTGCGGTTGTTCGCGTAGGTCGAGCCGAGCAGCGTGACCGAGCCGTGCTGGTACAGCTCCGGACGCTTGCTGATGGTGTTGACGATGCCGCCGGGATCCATGATGCCGTAGAGCAGCGAGGCCGGTCCCTTCAACACCTCGACGCTTTCGACCGCGGCATTGAGGCTGCGCCCCTGCACCAGCGGCATGCCGTTGCGCATGATCGAGCCGTCGCGATTGTCGCCGAAGCCGCGGCGGATCACGGCGTCCTGGGTGCCGGCGAGCGTGTTGGTCTGGGTGATGCCGCTGATATTGATCAGCGCATCGTCGATATTGCGCGGCAACTGATCCTTCAGCACCTGCTCGGGCACGACATTGACGGACTGCGAGGTGTCGAGCGGCGAGGCGCCATTGCGCAGCGTGGTCGCGCTCGGCATCGCGCGGTAGCCGAGCTTTGCGGCCTGCTGCGCGGCGGCTTCCGCCGCCGCGCGCTCCAAAAGCGTCGGCGCTGCGGGTGCAGGGGCACGATTGGGCTGGCGCACGGCGGTCTGCGTGCGGCGTGACGGCTGGTCGGATGCACGCACCGGCTTCGGCCGCTGCGCCGGCGCCTCAACCGTCACCGGCGGCAGGGCCGATTGCGCCTGCGCGGTCGTCATGTTGGAGGGGCATTCGGCGAGCAGCACGGCTGCTCCGATGAGAAGACCCGCACGGCTCTTGCCGGCATGATTTCGATGGCTGCTAACGCGTTGGCCATCCAGATGAGCACGCACGTTCGATTCACTTCCAGGTCAGACACGGCATTGAAGCTGGCGCGTCTAACAGTCGCGGCGATTGAAGAGAACCGCAGGAAGAGTTGAATCGCTCTAGTGTTGAATCGTTCTAAGTAGGGATCGGCACCGGACGGCAATCTCCAATTGCCGGCCTGCCGGCCGCAACACGCAACGCGCGAATTTGCGGCGGCGTGCCGCGATCTCGCGCGGGCTCACGCGATGGCAGGAGCCGTCAACTCGTCGAGCTTCCGCTTGAACGCGGAGCCGTCGGACGATGCGCGGAGCGGCGGGCGCACGCGCAGCCAGGCTGCATCGCCGGTCTGTGCCGCCAGGATCGCTTTCAGCGTCGCGGTGAACGAGGGCGTCTTCAGCACGACGTCGATCGCAGCCTGCATGCGCGCCTCGACAGCCTTGCCCTCGACCATGCCTTTGACCAGCTCGGGCACGACATTGGCCATGCCGCAGATGGTGCCGGCGCCGCCGGCGGCGATGGCGCGGGCGATATCGGCCTCATTGCCGACGGTGATGGCGAGCTCGGGAGCCGCGGCACGGAAGGCCTGGAACTGCTTGAAGTCACCGCTGGAGTCCTTCAGGCCGGCAATCACCTTGCCGTAACGCTTGCGCAGGCTCGCGGCGACCGCGGTGGGGATCGCAACGCCCGACATCTGCGGGATGTGATAGAGATAGGCGCGCAGCCGATCGTCGGCGACGCCGTCGATGATCGCGGCAAAGGCATCCTCGATGCCCTCAGGCGCGACGCTGCGGTCGAAGTAAGGCGGCAGCACCAGCACGTGGTGCAGGCCGAGACCGAGCGCGGCGCGCGAGAGTGCGATGCTGTCGGTGATGGCGGGGAAGCCACCGCCGATGCCGATGCGTTCCGGCGCAATTCCAGCTTTGAGCACGGCTTCGATGGTCGCAATGCGCTCGCTGACATTGAACGAGGTGCCCTCGCCAGTGGTGCCGAACAGCACGACGCCGTCGACCCCCTTGCCGAAGAGCTGCTTGGCGTGAGCCGCGAGCTTGGCCGAGTCCACGCTGCCGTCGGCCGCCAGCGGCGTCGCCGATGCCACCCAGAACCCGCGAATTGCCTCCGTCATCTCACCACCCTCTAAGCTGCGACCTCGGACCAAGCCCCTGATCTCGCAATGGATCTCAAAGGGCTTTCCGAGCCTTGTTTTTGCTTTACTTTCCATCTTGTACCTTACATACAAGAAAGAGGCAAATCCTTTCCACCGTCACGGCGCGCGTAGGCGCGGCCAGATTTAGGGAGGTCTCGCATGAACATGGTGACCCCGGTCAAGCGGCCCGACCAATTGCTCGGCGCCCTGCGCGACAAGCTCGGCGCAGCCGCCGTCCTGATCGGCACCGACGTGCCTGCCCGCAATTGCAACGACTGGAGCGCGAGCCTGCCGCAGACGCCGCTTGCGGTGATCCGCCCCGTCGATGCGCAGGGCGTGGCCGATGCGATTGCGACCTGCCGGCAGGCGCGTCTGCCGTTCGTGCCGCAGGGCGGGCTGACCGGGCTGTGCCGTGGCGCTTCGCCCGAAGCAGGCTGGGTCGCGATCTCGCTCGAGCGGATGAGCGGCATCGAGGAGATCGACCGCGCGTCGATGACGATGACGGTGAAAGCAGGCACGCCGCTGGAGACGATTCAGAAGGCGGCGGATGAAGCCGGCTTCTTCTTTCCGCTCGACCTCGGCTCGCGCGGCTCCTGCGCGATCGGCGGCAACCTCTCGACCAATGCCGGCGGCAATCGCGTGATCCGCTACGGCATGACGCGCGAGCTGGTGCTCGGTCTGGAAGTCGTGCTGCCCGACGGCACCATCATCACTGGCCTCAACAAGCTGATGAAGAACAATGCCGGCTACGATCTGAAGCATCTGTTCATCGGCTCGGAAGGCACGCTCGGCATCATCACCCGCGTGGTGCTGCGGCTGTTTCCGAAACCGCGCTCGACCATGGCCGCGCTCTGCGCGCTGAAGGACTATGCCGCGGTGATCGCGCTGCTCGATGCGGCGCGCAGCGGGCTCGGGCCGCTGCTGTCGGCGTTCGAGGTGATGTGGCCGGACTATTGGGACGTGATCACGAATCGTGCCGGCGTTAAGCCGCCGGTCGCCGCAGGTCACGGCCTCTATGTGCTGGTCGAGGCGCAGGGCACCGACGAAAGCCTGGACGCGCCGCGCTTCCAGGCCTGGCTCGAGGAGCTGATGGAGCGCGGGCTGCTGGCCGATGCCGCGGTGGCGCAATCGCTGGCGCAGACGCAGAGCTTCTGGCGCGTGCGCGACATCTGCGCCGAATTCGGCCAGGTGCTGGGCCCGCACATCTCCTACGACATCGGCCTTGCGGTTGCCCGGATGGACGAATTCGTCACGCGCTGCAAGGCGGCACTCGCTGACGGCATCGCTGGCTGCGAGAGCGTCTATTACGGCCATATCGGCGACGGCAATCTGCACCTGGTCTCCTGGGTCACCGGCCTCTCCGTCGAGCAGCAGCCGAAGGAAGAGATGGACACGATCATCTACGGTCTCGTCCGCGAGCTGGGCGGCAGCATCTCGGCCGAGCACGGCATCGGCACGCTGAAGAAGAAGTGGCTGGGCCATGCCAGGAGCGATACCGAGATCGCGCTGATGCGGACGCTGAAAGCCGCGCTCGATCCTGATCATCTGCTCAATCCCGGCAAGGTCGTCTGAGACAGCGAATGCGGTCACTCAAGCTCGATACGCCGAAATCGCTGTCGCAGCGGGTGATGCAGCGGCTGCGGCAGGCGATCATCGACGGCGAGTTCGCGCTGGGCGCCGCCATCTCCGAGGAAATGGTGGCGAATTCCTTCGGCGTCAGCCGCACGCCGGTGCGCGAGGCGATGGGCCAGCTGCAGGCGCAAGGCCTCGTGGTGATCCGCCCGCAGGTCGGTAGCTTTGTGTTCACGCCGAGCGCGGAGGACATCAACGCGCTCTGCACCTTCCGGATCGCACTCGAACCCAAGGCCGCCGAGCTCGCCTATCGTTGCGATCGCGACGGTGCGGTCGCCGCGATGAGCGAGGCCATCGCGGCGATGGAGCCGGCGGTCAATGCGAAGGACAACATCGCCTATGGCCGCGCCGATGCGGCCTTTCACGAGGCGCTGTTCACCCATTGCGGCAATCGCTACCTCGCCGAATCCTATCAGCTGGTCTCCGGCCGCGTCGCGGCGCTCCGCACCAATCTGACCTCACCGATCGACGTGCGGACCCGCACGTCGTTCGACGAGCATCGCAGGCTGCGCGATTTGTTCGCGCGCGGCGAGTTCGCCGCCTTCGAAGAATTGATGACCACGCATATCACCAATTCGGGCGTGGTTTACGCCAGGGCGTTGAAGGTGGAGGCACTGAGGGTGGAATGAGGGCTTCTAGCGCCCTTCCCTCGGTCCCGGCCTGTCCAGAAAATCCAGCGCGGTATTGATCTGCTCGAGCTGGTGCTCGATCCTGTCGCGGTCCTCGACCGATGGCACCTTTTCGAGCTGCTCCACGAGCTTCTGCTTTCGCAACAGCAGGTTCTCTATGACTGTACTCACAGCTCCCCCATCGCCAGAGGCGAACATCGCGAGCGCGCGCGAGGCGGGCTCGCGGCAACCTCCATCAGAATGTCCACGAAGGCCGATGGTTCCTGCGGGTGAACCCGGACGCATGCGGATGGAACTAGCGGCGCAAACTGGCCCAGACGCCACCCAAAATCAGCAAGCCGCCGAAAAGATGGATCAACTGCGGCGGTTCGCCGAGGATGGCGAAAGACAATAGCGCGCTTGCGACCGGCCCGAGATAGAGCACGAGCGAGGTCCGCACCGAGCCGAACTTGCCGCCGAGCCAGGCAAAGCCGGCATAGGCGAGCAGGCCGGGAACGATCCCGGCGAAGACATAGGCCGACAGCGCCTTGGTGCTGAAGACCTCCGCCGGCGTCGCCCACATCTCCATGGCCGCGAGCGGCAGCGAGAACAGGGCGCCGGCGCCCGAGAACAGGCTGATGCGTGCCAGCAGCGACGCCTTTGGCGCGGCGCGCGATTGCAGCAGCGTGTAGCCGGACCAGCCGAGCATCGCGATCACGACGAGACCGTCGCCCGCCGCGGTCTGCAGCTCGATCAGTGTCTGCGGATGGCCGCCGGAAATGATCAGCAGCGCACCTGCGAGCGCGAGCGCCGTTCCGAGCCATTGCAAGGGACCGACATGCTCGATGCCGCGCAGGGCCGAAATCAGCAGCACCGTGATCGGCGACAGCGCCATGATCAGCGCGATGTGGATCGCCGTCGTCGACACGCCCGCGGCATAGACCGGACCGCCGCACAGGAACATGCCCATGAAGCCGGCGGCGAGGATCGGCCAGATGTTTCGGCCGAGCGGCACGCGGCCGCTCTGGATCTCCTTGAGTGCGATCGGCGCCAGCCCGATGGCGACGATGCTCCAGCGGAAGAAGGCGAGCGCGAAGGGCGGGACGGAGCCGGCAAGTCCGCGCGCCAGAATCTGATTGGAGGCCTGCGCAGTCGCCACCAGGATGAAGCCGATCAGCGCGATCGCGCCCAGCCAGGCGCCCGTGGACGGCGATGCGCCGCCGACCGCGCGATGACCGCCGTCAGAGGTTTCCTTGCCCGTTTCCTTGCCCATGGATCAATCGGATATCCGATGACGGCCGCGGTGAGAACCCCGAGGACGGCTCACCGACATGCATATGCGGCACGCGCATCATCCCGGGGGGCGCGGCGATGCTCGCGAGCAGCACCGGCACGACAGGGGTGCGGCTGAGCGAGACCGAGAACACCGCCAGCAGCGCGCACAGCATGCAGAGCCTCATCCGCACCGTCCGGCGATCGGTGATCGGCAGGAACAGGAAGAACAACATCGACAGGATCAGCAGCGCATCGACCAGAAACATGGGGCTCTCCTTCAAGACTGGAGAGAGCATGACGCGACGGCACCGGTCGGACTGTGGGGGGCGTCACACCCCCATGGCTGGCGCGGGTCACGCTGGGAGAGGACGAAGCGGCACGCGCTCGACCCGATAACGCGACCCGACTGCGGCCCGGGAACCTCGATCTTTCACGCGTCCGTCGGTTGTATTCAGGAGCGTGGAGTCCTATGCGTAGGCGCCATGGACACCCAGATGATCACCGCCGCAAAGCCGCTGATGGCCAAGGCGCAGCCGCGCAAGCCGGCACCGTTCCTCCCGATGAGCCGCGCCGAGATGGATGCGCTCGGCTGGGACGCCTGCGACATCGTGCTGGTGACCGGAGATGCCTATGTCGACCATCCGAGCTTCGGCATGGCGATCATCGGGCGCTTGCTGGAGGCGCAGGGCTTTCGGGTCGGCATCATCTCGCAGCCCGACTGGCACTCGGCCGAGCCTTTCAAGGCATTAGGCAAGCCAAAAGTGTTCTTTGGCGTCACCGGCGGCAACATGGATTCCATGGTGAACCGCTACACCGCGGACCGCCGCATCCGCAGCGACGATGCCTATACGGCGGGCGGCGAAGGCGGCAAGCGGCCCGACCGCTGCACCGTGGTCTACGCCCAGCGCTGCCGCGAGGCGTTCAAGGATGTGCCGATCGTGCTCGGCGGCATCGAGGCCTCGCTGCGCCGGATCGCGCATTACGACTACTGGTCCGACAAGGTGCGCCGCTCGGTGCTGGCCGACGCCAAGGCCGACCTACTGCTGTACGGCAATGCCGAACGCGCCGTGGTCGAAGTGGCCAACCGCATCGCGGCCGGCGAGACCGCGCGCGAGCTCGACGACATCCGCGGCGTCGCGCTGTTCCGCAAGGTCCCCGAGGACTACACCGAGCTGCACGCCGACGATCTCGATTCCGCCGACGAGGGCGCGACGCGCCAGAAGGGCAGGGCCGTGATCCGCCTGCCGGCACTTGAGCAGGTCGAGCAGGACAAGGAGGCCTATGCCCGCGCCTCACGCGTGCTGCACCGGGAGAGCAATCCCGGCAATGCGCGGCCGCTGGTGCAGCGTCATGGCGATCGCGACCTCTGGCTCAACCCGCCGCCGATCCCGCTGACCAGCGAGGAGATGGACGCGGTCTACGACCTGCCTTACGCGCGCGCCCCGCATCCGTCCTACGGCGAAGCAAAAATCCCCGCCTGGGACATGATCAAGTTCTCGGTGACGATCATGCGCGGCTGCTTCGGCGGCTGCACCTTCTGCTCGATCACCGAGCACGAAGGCCGCATCATCCAGAACCGCTCGGAAGGCTCGATCCTGCGCGAGATCGAAAAGATCCGCGACAAGACGCCGGGCTTCACCGGCGTGATCTCCGACATCGGCGGCCCCACCGCCAACATGTACCGGATGGCCTGCAAGGACCCGAAGGTCGAGGCGGCGTGCCGGCGGCCGTCCTGCGTCTTCCCCGAGATCTGCCCGAACCTCAACACCTCGCATGACGATCTGATCCGGCTCTATCGCAAGGTGCGCGAGACCAAGGGCATCAAGAAAGTCATGGTCGCATCCGGCGTGCGCTACGACCTCGCGGTCGAGAGCCCCGAATACATCAAGGAGCTCGTCACCCATCACGTCGGCGGATACTTGAAGATCGCCCCCGAGCATACCGAGCGCGGTCCGCTCGACAAGATGATGAAGCCGGGCATCGGCGCCTACAACAAGTTCAAGCGGATGTTCGACGCCGCGGCCGAGCAGGCCGGCAAGAAATATTACCTGATCCCCTATTTCATCGCGGCGCATCCCGGCACGACCGACGAGGACATGATGAACCTCGCGCTCTGGCTCAAGAAGAACCGCTATCGCGCCGATCAGGTGCAGACCTTCCTGCCCTCGCCGATGGCGACCGCGACCGCGATGTACCACACCGGCGTCAATCCGCTGCGCGGCGTGCGCCATGGCGGCAGCGACAAGGTCGAGGCGATCAAGGGCCTGCGCCAGCGTCGCCTGCACAAGGCCTTCCTGCGCTACCACGATCCCGACAATTGGCCGGTGCTGCGCGAGGCCTTGATCGAGATGGGCCGCCGCGACCTGATCGGCTCGCAGCCCCACCAGCTCGTCCCCGCGCACCAGCCGCCCGGCACCGGCAAGGCCGCCGGCACGCGGCGCCCGGTGCGTCCGGGCGAGAAGACCCAGCGGTTCACGACCAAGGGCCTGCGGGTGATGAAGTAGCGGGCGCCGCTCGCCTGCTACAGCGCGAGCACCACTGCCCCTGACACGGCATCAGTCACACCGCGTCCGTTGCCCTGGTCTTCGAGCACCGACCTGAAACTGTCGAGGGTCTTGATCATCGCCGATCGTGCCGCGACCATTGCCTCCTGGCTGGCCCAGGTGCCGATCAGGCAGAAGGTCTGCTCGCCGGTCTTGATGATGACGCCGTGCTCCAGGCCAGGCCATTTCGCCTTGCCGTTCCGGTGCGCGTCGAGGAAGGCGGCCTCCTCACCCGGCTTCACCTTGAACCTGACCACATTATAGACGTGCATGATGCGCCTCCCAAAAATGGACTGATGAAAACGGGCGCCGCGCGAGGGACAGGACGAAAAATCCATACGGTCGCCCGGGCCAGATGGTGCTCCTCGCGCGCAGGGGCGTCACCGTGACAAATCGGCATGGCGACCTCGGTTGCTTGGGACTGCCAGAACAAAAATGTCGAAAACAACCCCATGCACAGTAGACGGCATGAGCGGGATCAATGGCTTAGGGGACGTGCGAACGCTCGATGCGCGGCGCAAAGGACAGGTTGCTCCGTCGGGCAAAACAGGGGCATGGCGGGATCATCGGAAGCTACGTGCGTAGGCTCAGCAAAGTCGCTTGACCTTTTCGTCATCACGTAACATATAAAGTTACATGAAACGAGATTCCCGCCTTTCCGGCGTGCTGCACGTTCTCCTCCACATGGCGCAGCAGCCTGGGCCGTTCACGTCCGAGACGCTGGCGAAGGCCATGGACACCAACCCCGTGGTGATCCGCCGTATCATGGCGGGTCTGCGGGAGATCGGTTACGTGCGCTCCGAGAAGGGGCATGGCGGCGGCTGGACCATCGCCTGCGACCTGTCGAAGGTGACGCTGCGCGACGTCTATGCCGCGCTCGGCAATCCTCCGCTTCTGGCGATGGGCAACCGGACCGAGGCGCCCGGCTGTCTGGTCGAGCAGGCCGTCAATGCCGCGCTCGATCAGGCCTTTGACGATGCCGAGGCGCTGCTGCTGGCGCGGCTCGGCGAGGTGACGCTGGCGATGCTCGGCGAGGACCTGCGCAAGCGGATCGGGTCTCGAAAGATCCACGACATCAGCGCGCATCGCGCCTGAACGGCTCCATTCACGGGGACAACATCATGACGGACATTCAAGCCGCATTCTCCGATCCGCAATTCGTGGCGAGATACACGGAGGGGCCGCGGCGCTTCGTGCCGGGCTATGACGCCATGCAGTCCATGACGGCGATTCTGCTCGCCGAAAGTGTCCCCAGCGATGGGCAGGTGCTCGTCCTCGGCGCCGGTGGCGGCCTGGAGCTCAAAGCGTTTGCGCAAGCGCATCCCGGTTGGCGCTTCGACGGCGTCGATCCGTCCGCGGCGATGCTGGCGCTGGCCGGGCAAACCCTGGGATCGCTCGCACCACGTGCGCGCCTTCATCAAGGCTATATCGATGATGCGCCGGAGGGACCGTTCGACGGTGCCACCTGCCTGCTGACCCTGCACTTCGTCGGCGTCGAGGAGCGGCGCCGCATCGCCTCGGAGGTCCGCCGCCGCCTCAAGCCGCGCGCACCGTTCGTGGTCGCGCATCTGAGCGCGCCCAATGGCGAGCAGGAGCGCCCGCTGTGGCTGGCGCGCTACTCCGCGTTCCTGGCTGCGTCCGGCGTCGAGCCCGAGCAGGCGGCAGCCGCGCGGAACGCCGTCACCAACCATCTGGAGATTCTCGCACCCGCGCAGGACGAGGTGATCCTGCGCGAGGCCGGCTTCACCGATCCCACGCTGTTCTACACCGGCTTCGCCTTCCGCGGCTGGGTGGCCTACGCCTGAGGCGCCACCACGCCGGGCAATCATGCCAGAGCCGGATGCGGCAGGGTCTGTGGACATGATTCATTGCTCCGCAAATTGGGCGGTGTTCGCTTTGCCTTCAAAACCGGACATGGCCGGTTTGCCCCTGCCGGCAAAGGGCAAGAAACGGACATCCCGATGCCGTCCAACCTTGGTCCGTGACGAGCCAGTCAGCCGCCATTCTGGCGCTTGAGGCATAGGACAGATAGGGGCCCAGAAGCGGACCCCATCGAGGTTACGGTCGTTGGACGGCGGGGGCAGAGCGAACATGCTCCGCCCTTCCGCGATTGGCTGCTAGCGTCAAAACAGATTCATGCAGGTCGCAATTCGTCGTTCGGCACCACGGGATGCTTCAACCGCGCTTGGCTCTCGATACGTAACCGGCGGTAACCTCATCTTTGTGGCTGGCGAACGCAGCCAGCACTTCGGTCTTCTCGCGCTTCGGGACCTTGGCGAAGTCAAGTGTCCGCCCGAGTTCAGCAGCGACCTCGTCGAATTCCGCCGGGGAGATCCGCAACGCCCGGTGCGCCTCCTCAAGGCCAAGGGGCGTCGTCCCCGGCCTGGTGGCCTTGAACTGGAACGGCCCACCCGAAACGTCACAGACCCAAAGTGTTCGCATGAACTTGAGACCAGGCAAGCGTTTCAGATTTTTGGTGTGCCATTCCCTCAACTGCGGATTTTTTGACTTCTGACCGACGACGGCGTTCTTTACGACAGCGTCGCTGAAGTGATCCACGACCGCTGCAATGGCGAAGACGCCGCCAAGTCGTTCATACAGGCTTTGATCCGGAGTGGTTTGCTGGGCCTGCGCACGCACTTGATTGGCTCCAGCCAAAGCGACGGGGGCGGCTGTCAGCGCCAGTCCTGCGACCACACTTCGTCTGCTGATGGAAGTCGAACGAGGCCTTGCCATGGGTACCTCCTTACATCGGTTTCCTGAGGCATTGCAGCCAACATCCCGCGCAACTGCCGCCGTGCGCGCGTTGCCGTCCGGAGGCGCTGCCGGTGATTGCGGCACTCCCGTTGGATGGGTCGGAACGGAAATGGTTCCCGGAAGTTTTGAGCTAGACGCAGACCCATGCGCACCAAACTGCGAAGAACTTGGTATGAGCAAATCTAGTCCGCCATGCCCCTGAGAGCTGACGTCGAGCCAAGCGTCGAACGCGGACGAAAAGGGCCAGAAGCGGTCTCACAAGCTAATCGCACCATCCACTGCCGGATCGCTTCGCTTGATATGCAAGCGCTTCAGCAGATACCTCGTCGTATTGAGTTTTGCTGATCGGGAACGAAGCGAGCCGCCGAATGCCATCTTCCATAGTGTAGATTACGACCGTGTACTCTCGGCACCATCGATTTGGTGAGCCAGGGACAGCGATGTAGTGCCGGCCTTCGCTGCGCCTCCCTAGGAAGACATCGAGCACTTGGCCCACTTCGACCTTGCCCCTGAGAGCCTCCGTGACCTTCAGACGGGCAAACCAAATATCGTTAGTGCAACCCTCGCAATGACGGCCACCCATAAAAAACACAGGTTGCTGCAATCGGACCTTCGCGACCACAACGTCCCTAGCGTCGGGGGGCAAATCCGTTAGTGCTTCTTGAAGTGCGCTTGGCGGCCCTTCAGAAAAGTACGCAATAGGAGCGCTCTGATCGTTCGCCGCAGAAAGGGGCAAACCCAAAGTGATCGCGCTCATCACCGCAACAAGAGCCAGACTTCGCTTTACAAGTTTCATGCAGGTTGCTGCGCTTAGCGGTTGCACCATCAATCTAACCCAATCTGGCGGAATTGAATAGAGAAGGTCCGCCTTGGGTCAAACTGCGAAGAACTCTGGCCGAGCAAATCCCGTCCGCTGTGCCAACATGAGCTGACCTCAGCGCCCAGCGGCGTCACTTCGCTTTCAGGGTCAAAGCTACCATCGGACCACCATGGCCCATCGGTCCAGTCTGACTCGGGAAGCGGACCCCCGCGCGCTGGGCTGAAGTCAGCCACTGGCCACTTCCAGACGCCCGCATTGCAAAAGGAAACGCTATGCGGTCCTCAGCGGTGCGGTGAGCGCCAGCGCAGCCACGGCATCCGCTATTCCCGGCGAATCTGCATAGGTAACCATGTGACCGGCATCCTCGACCAGATGTAGCAAGGAGCGGGGCAACGCCTCGTGCAGGCGGCGCGACTGGTCGGCCTCGATGAGCCGGTCACCCTTTCCGTGCAGGATCCTAACGGGACACCGGATGCCATGATACTGAAGCTGCAATTGCGCGGCAGCTGGAATAAGGAACGCGCTCTCCTCGGCGGCCGCCCTCAACTGCTTGGGCCGGAGAGCCAACGAGATCGGAAATTCATTCTTGAATTTCGGCGGAATGGCACGCGGCGCGAACAGCGTGCGCATCAGCTTCGGCGCAATAGCCCACGATATGATCGGCGAGATCGTGTAGCGCATCAGATCCCCGAGCAGCGGCAGTGCCGGACCTGACATGAGCCAAAAGTCCATCCTTGAGGTTGGAAAATAGTAGCCGGACACAAGCACGAGCCCACTCACGGCATAACCGCTTCGCAGAGCCAGCGCGATTGCCACCAGCGTTCCCCAGGAGTGGCCGAGCACCACGGGATTGCGCGCTCCAAGCTGAGCAAGAGCCTTCGCGAACAAGGAAGCTTGCGTTGTGGGCGTCCAGATGCGCGTGCGCGGACGGTCGCTGTAGCCAAACCCTGGCCGGTCGAAGCAAACGACGCGATAGTCGTGGGCCAGGCGGTCGACCAAACCGCTCAGGACGAGATCCTGAATCATGGTGCCGTTCCCGTGAAACAGGACCACGCAAGGCGCAGCGGCATCGCCCCGTTCGATATAGTGAAGGCGCACTCCGTCGCAATCCGTAAAGACGCCGATAGGCGGATTCTTTCGCTCCGCTGTCACCTGAAACGCGATGTTGCCGAGGATCAGGACGACAAGTCCCGCCAAAACGATCAGCAGAACGGCTTCTGTTGTGGACATCGTGTCAGCCTACATTCCTGATCGCGGGTCCCTCGGATTGGCGGCACCGAGCCCGCTCTGGGTTGTTGTGAGCCGCGCTCCCCAGCCGAAAGCAAGCAACCGTGATCGGCGCGTGCGTGATTCGCGTTTGCGTCCATCCTTTGCCGCAGCGGGTACGGCTTGCAGTTATCGTCCCGGCAGAGCCGTGAGCTCTGGGGCCGGCTTGATGCGCCAGAACGGATAGGCCGCCAATTCCTTCGAATGCTGCCCGAACATCTCGGCCCGTCTGCTTGTAAACTCGGTAATGACGGCGAAAAATTCAGTTGGTGACCCGATTGTCGCAAGTCTCAGGCCGAAATCAAAAGTAAACTGCACGTTGGCCTGGGCTATCTCAAGAAGCTTTGCTTGGTACGCCTGCATGTTTGCCGTGGCTAAAGCGAAGCCTTTCATTGGATCGCTGTCGATCATTCTCTGACTGAGGTCATCTGGCAAAGCATCCACCCGAGGCTCAATGATAGGAACCTCGTGTCCAGGATCATCGTGAAGCTTAGGAGGCGGTTCAATCGAGTCTGCCGCAACAGAGCGAAGAAATTCCTCTTTCGGGCTTCTAACAACGGCCTGCTTGTTCCGTTGGGCCCGCGCGGCCATTTTCGGATTGCGGGCGCGCTTTGACGCTGGTGCCGGTTTGCGTTTGCTCATCTGGCGCTCCAAGAACATGAGGGTGCGACCACAACGGTCATTTCTGAACGGACAACAGGCTTCGTGATGTGGCGTTCCAAACCCGCGCATTGTTGGAGACCCGCATGAACTGAGATCAATCGCACGTTCTGCGACTGGACGATGATTTCAGGTAGCAACTCCAACCAACAAACGTCTAGCTGGCGATCTTCCAGACCTATGTTCGACGGGCGTTGGCCTGAGAACAATTAGCTCTTCGCTCGTTGTGCTCTCCAAAGACCGCTTTAAGTTGCGGCGACTACGCAAGCAGTCATGCCTTGATCGCGAGACTTCCTCGAAGCGAACCTTCGGAGGTCAGCATCGGCCCTTGATAGACCGCATCGCTGGAGCAATTTGAATGCTCTGGTCACTAGCAGTTCGTGGTGAAGGCGAGAGGAAGGGCACGACGTCATCCGTGTGACTGACGGCCAGGGCATGGTGCGCGCGGCGAGCCGCCGACGTCTCATCACGGACCTCAAGCTAAACGGGGCATTGACGGATGGCAGATCGCCGAACGTTGCCGGGAGGATGATCCCAAACTCCCGGTGATCTTTGAGACCGATTTCTCGCCCGTCGCGCCCCGCCCGGTACCCCCTGATGTTGCGGCAGCCCTATCGTCCGGAGGACGTTGTCGGTGCCGGTAGCTTCGGATCGGGCGGTGAAGCCAGATTACCCACCGAGCGAATGCTCGAGGAAGAAGCGCAGCATTTCCCTCGTCGCATCCGGCCCCTGCGGATCAGTGTAGGTCCCGGCGGGACTGCCGCCTGACCACGCGTGTCCAGCGCCATCGATGTTCCAGTGTTCGGAGATCGCCCGACCGGCCCCGTCGATCAGGACGGTGCGAGTATAGGCATGGCCGTGGGGTACGCGTCCGCGAAGTACCTTCGTCGTCGGCCTCGTTGCCCTGGTCGACTGCTCGATTATCTGATCGCCATTCTTTGGATGCACCGTGGTGTCGCGATCGCCATGGAAAACGATGGTCGGCACAGAAGTTTTGCCGTCCGCAATTGCCTTGGAGCCGCCTCCCTGCCGCATGGCGACGAACGCGGAGGGAAGATCGCTCGCGGCTCCGCACGCGAGGCCTGAATGAATACCGACCGCCGCGTACAGGTCGCTATACGTTGCGCCCATGATGGCGGCGGCGGCCCCGCCGGCCGACAGACCCGCGACGTATACGCGCTTCGGATCGATCGCATGGTCGCGCATGATCTGGCGGGTAATGCCGGCGATCATCGAGGGCTCGCCCCCGCCGCGGCGCTGGTCGCCCGTGCGAAACCAGTTCCAGCACTTCGATGGGTTGGCTCCGTTCGGTTGCTCAGGATAGACCACGAAGCAATTCTGCTCTTCCGCCAAGAAGTTCATCCGGGTGCCGGCCGCGAAATCGTCGGGCGACTGGGTGCATCCATGAAGCATGACGATCAGCGGAAGCCGTCGTCCCTCACAGCGGCTTGGGATGAACAGCTTGTAGGTCCGGCTTCCCGCGGCGTTACTGAAGGTACCGGCGATAAACCGTGTGCCCTCGGGCACCATGTCCGACGGGGACAGAGGAGCGCGTGCGATCGGACTTCGCAGGCCGAGCCCGGAAAAATCCCGCATGCCGTCGAGCGGTGAGGAGCGCCTGCGTCGCTGATCAGAGCGGGCCGGCGAGATCTGCGGAGCTTCCCGCTCCTCGACGACGTCGGCCGTAGCGTCGATGGTAAGCGGATCGAGCCCCGGGAGCCGAGCCTGAGCGGCGTTGCGATGCTCTGGTTTTGGAGCGCTACCGCCGTGGAGCATGCGCTGCAGGAGCGCGGTGGCCTCGACCAGTTGGCCGGCACGCGTGAGGCGGGTTGCTTCGCGGATTATGACTTGATTCAGCATCGTTCACCTCGTTCTGTCGGCGAGAGCGGCCTTGACCGCGGGAGTGGCGTGAAGGGCCCCCAGCACCGAGACCGACGCGATTGTGGCGCGAGCCAACTCGGGAGTGACGTCCTGGGCGATGGTGGCTAAGCCCAAAACATTGATCTGCAGCATTTCGCCGGCGCGCCGCGCCGCTTCGAGATCCTCGCGAGTGTAGTTGCGCAGCCCGAGGTCCAGGTTCTTCCGGGCCGTGGATTGTCTGACGACCTCTACGTGGCGCTCGAGCTGGTTCCGGATTGCTGTCCGGATAAAATCGGTCCGGTTCGAATAGAACCCTTCCTGCACCATGAGATCGACATGACCGAGGTCGACATAGCCAAGGTTGATCGTGATCTTCTCGGTGTCGGGGGCCTTGGGTCGCAGCTCGCGCACATTATCGGCCATGGGTACATCCATTATTACCATCCCCTTGGATGGTCTATGGATGTTATCTAGATGCTCCCGGGCGCCTTTCAAGGGCGTGGCGAAGGACCGCTTTGGGTCACAAGCAGCGCCCGCCTATTTGGTCAGGCGGCGTCCGGCTTCCCTCAAACAGGAGACATGACGATGGCTCTCTTTGTGCTCAGGTCGCGGCCGCGAACACACCATTTTCCGACGACGAAGTACGGTCTGCAGAAGCAGCACCGACGTTAACCCTGTCGGCAAATGATTCGCCGGAGATCGGCAATCGCCGACAAGTTGCCTTATTGCAGCGGAGAATTTTGAGCGGCACTAACCCCGGGTTAGAGGCGCTTTATGCTGAAAATGGCGTTGTTGGGCCTCCTCATCCTGTTGAGCGCAGGCGTGCTGTCGGCAATGGAGCTGAGCGCTCCACCGCGTCGCGCCGTCGCGATCGCCCCGCCGCTTGCCGAGCAGAGCGCAAGCGTCTCTGCGTCACATGACGCGTTGCCGAAGGCCGATCGCCTCGAGGTTGCCGCTGTGAGCAGCGCGATGCCGACACAAATTGCTCCGGTCGAGAACCCCGTTGCTCCGCAAGACATCCAAGTCGATTCGACCGCGCCGAAACCGATCGTCCGTCATCGGCGCGATGCGAAGACGATCGCGACCGCCGAACGTCCCAAGCCGAAGCCAAAGGCAATTGTTGCCAAGCGAGCTGCCAATGCTCAGCGTGCAAAGGCCGCCGGCGAGACCGAGCCCTGTCGACTGAAGGCGTTCGGCGGCCTACTCAAGGCATTGAATTTGACCGGCTGCGAAATCTGAGGCCGCTTCCCCGGTACGGCAGATCGAAGTCGAACGACCTGACGTCGTGGTGCGAACCCGGGCCTGCTTCCTCCTAGAGGCACTTACGGACACACGCCTTGCCGCCATTTTTCCCTCGGCCAGCGTCTCGCAAATTCTTCCGGTCATGCATACCTAGCCCTCATGAAAAAGATCGGATTCCTCTCCTTCGGACACTGGACCCCCTCGCCGCAATCGCAGACCCGCTCGGCCGCAGACACGCTGCTGCAATCGATCGAGCTTGCGGTCGCGGCCGAGCAGCTGGGCGCGGACGGCGCCTATTTCCGGGTGCATCATTTCGCGCGCCAACTCGCTTCGCCCTTTCCGCTGCTCGCGGCGGTCGGCGCCAGGACGAGCAGGATCGAGATCGGCACGGCCGTGATCGACATGCGCTATGAGAACCCGCTCTACATGGTGGAGGACGCTGGCAGCGCCGATCTCATCGCCGGCGGCCGGCTGCAGCTCGGCATCAGCCGCGGCTCGCCCGAGCAGGTAATCGACGGCTGGCGCTACTTTGGTTATCGGCCGGCCGACGGCCAGAGCGATGCAGACATGGGCCGGCGCCACGCGGAAGTCTTTCTCGACCTGCTCCGGGGCGAGGGTTTTGCCGAGCCCAACCCGCAGCCGATGTTTCCCAATCCGCCCGGGCTGCTCCGTCTGGAGCCGCATGCGCAAGGCCTGCGCGAGCGGATCTGGTGGGGCGCCGGCTCGAACGCCACTGCGGTGTGGGCGGCAAAGCTCGGCATGAATCTGCAAAGCTCGACGCTGAAGAACGACGAGACCGGCGAAGCCTTTCACGTGCAGCAGGCCGCGCAGATCCGTAGCTTTCGCGCCGCATGGAAGGAAGCCGGCCACGCCCGTGAGCCCCGCGTCTCCGTCAGCCGCAGCATCTTTGCGCTGATGGACGATCGCGACCGCGCCTATTTCGGCCGGGGCGGCGAAGGCGAGGACCAGATCGGCTTCATCGACCCGCAGACCCGGGCGATCTTCGGCCGGAGTTATGCCGCCGAGCCCGATGCGCTGATCGAGCAGCTGCGCCAGGACGAGGCGATCGCGGAGGCAGATACGCTGCTGTTGACGATCCCGAACCAGTTAGGGGTCGATTACTGCGCGCATGCGATCGAGGCGATCCTGAAGCACGTGGCCCCGGCGCTGGGGTGGCGGTGAGGCGGGCGGCAGTCCGATCATCAAGACGATTCACAAGAACCGGGCCGATCAGAGCGCGTCAAGCTGGCGCCTCTGACCTGCGCACGAGCTTGTTCGGGTTGCTCTTTTCCAGATGAGTTCAGCCGCCGCCGAGGCTGTGGCTGATCCGCGTGACAACGCGGTCCCATTGCCGCTTTTCGGCCGCGGGATAATTGATGAGCACGCAGTGCACATAGCCGCGCGAAAAATTGCAGCGGTCGTACCAGATCTTGTCGCGCTTGATGCTGGAGACGACGAAGAAATTCGGGGCGACACGCTTGTAGATGATGCCGGACGGCGGACTCTTCGTGGCCAGGAATGCAGCCGGCGAAAGACCCTGGCTGTTGGAAACGGCCTGTACGGTGAGATCGGCTCTGCCGTCGGAGGTGCGAAATTGCTGGCCGAAGCCGTCGGGCTTGCCTGCCAACTCCGTGAAGAGCGAAACGGGAATGTCCACCGATGTTCCGGACTCGGCGATGCGGTAGGCCGTCCAGCTCTCTGCCTGGGCGGCAGACAGCGTGGCAAGGAGCGCTGCGACAGCTGCGAATGTCGACTTCATGTCCACCTCATCACTCGCGCGGCACCAGTCGCAGCTCCATCAAGGCGATCCTTTGCAGGTTGGCGACGTTGCGCTCGCCCGCGGCGGCCGTGCGCAGGATGGATTCGGCGAGCATGTTGACGTGCGAAGCTTGCACGGGCTCCGGCAGGCTCGCAACCGCGGCTTCCAGGGCGCCCGTCATGATCGCGATCACCTCGGGTGAAAATTCAGCGTTGGAGAAGTTCTTCATCGTGCGGAGCCGGCCGTTTGTGCGACCCGCGAGACCAACGCCGGGAAAAAGTGGAAGTTCCTGAGTCAAAGCGTTTAGGTGTGCGCGCCTGACGCTGAGCTACGCCACGGACTGGTAGCCGGTGAGCTGCTCGATTCCCGTATCCTCGCGGGCGACGGCCTGCATTCTCACATGGCTGCCGATGACGAGGCCCGTGAGCGAGAGCATGAGCCCCAGCGCGAGCGGCGCGAACAAGGCCTCTTCCTGGAACAATCCGTTGAGCAGCACGACCATGACGCCGAAGCCGGCGAGACCCTGCGTCAGATATCCCGACGAGGCGTAGAGGCGCCAGGCCTTCAGCGCCATCGCGAAATAGAAGGCCAGCAGCACGAAGGCGCCAACGCCCATCTGGTACAGGAGCACGCCGATCGCGCTCTCAACCGCGCCATCAATCGTTCCGGCCGCCTGGGCGGCGCTCCAGTCGATGGAAAAGTAGCTCTCCGACAAATTGCCACCAATGCCGAGGCCCCGGCCGAAAGGTCTCTGCACAAATCCGTCCAAACCACCCATCAGTCCAATGACGTGATAGTCGCCGATCTGCAGC
Organism: Bradyrhizobium sp. TM239; assembly: GCF_036247985.1. Taxonomy (NCBI): domain Bacteria; kingdom Pseudomonadati; phylum Pseudomonadota; class Alphaproteobacteria; order Hyphomicrobiales; family Nitrobacteraceae; genus Bradyrhizobium; species Bradyrhizobium sp. TM239. The sequence continues at coordinate 121,218 of NZ_BTIR01000020.1, forward strand.
CCGAGGCGGATCGCCAGAACCGCAAAGGCGATCATGCCGAGGAAGCCGAGCAACAACGTCAGCACGGCGCCGATCAGACGGGTCGCGATCCAGGCCGCGACGACGAAGATCACCACGATGAGCGCGCCCTTCACGCTGCAGAAAACCAGCAGCGGCAACGCCGCGAGGGCCAGCAGCGGCCGTCCCACCGAGAACAGGAACAGGGCGAGGAAGCCGATCCCGTAAGCGAAGCTGATCGGATGCATGTTCGGACCGTTGATGCGCAGCATCTTCGAGAGGCCGAACCCTTCGAGCAGGGGCGTGTTCAGAAAGTCGAAGCTGAAGCGGTCCTTGAGGCCGACGGGCACGTTGCCGGTGGCCCTCATCTGGGCTTCCCAGACACCCGAATGAGTCGCCTTGAGCTCGTCGAAACCCCAGAACGTATAGCTGTTGGTGATGGCCAGCCAGACGTCGCGGAAGACGAGCTCGACATAGCCGCAACCGACGATGATGACCGCGAGCGTCACCAGGAACGGCGTGATGCGCACCTCATAGGTCGCGGCCGTCAGAAGCGACAGCTGGAACAGGAACAGCGGCAGCACGATATTGCGCAGATAGACCGCCGCCGGCTGTCCGTCCTGGATGAAGCCGATCGCGAAATACAGCGACACCACGGCGAGGGTGACGACACCCCAGCGCATGATCCGGTTCACCTCAGCCGACTGAGTCCTCTGGCCCAGCACGTAAAGGCCGAACGTCGCCAGCCACATGACGGAGCAGACGAGGAAATTGTAGCCCTTGATGAAGTCGAGATCGGACGGCAGCGGCACCAGCGGCGACAGGATCGAGACGAACAGGTTCTGGAAGAACAGGACAAAGATCGCGATCGCGGGCGCGTAGGTCGGGACCGCCACGACGATGGCGATGCCGACGAGGACCTCGACGGCAATGGCCAGAGCCGGATTCGCCAGATGCAGGACCGGCGCAAACCCGATCGTCGCCACGGCGATGCAGAACGTCGCGGCCAGCTCGCGCCAGGCCGGCGGCGATGTCGTGGCCTGCCCGCTGTGAACCTGCAGTGAGTCCCCGGCGCTCATCGATCGTCCTTTGGCATCGCGCGGCGATCACGATAGCGGGGCGATGGGCAAGGAGTCGTTAACGATACCGAACCGGCCCGATCTCAGCGCCGGCCGGGCCGGGGCGCACCGAGCAGCGCCCGCATCACGTCGGGATCGGGCCTGCCGGTGCTGTTGTCGACGAGGCCAAAACCCTGCGCCAGCTCCCAATGCGCCCAGCCCCAGCAATGGTCGCGGGCATAAGCGGTGACATCCGCCAGCCAGCGCAACCGGCTCTGTCTGGGGGCACCGGCTTTCAGCACACCGAATTCGTTGACGATGATCGGCCGCTTGAACTGCTGCTGCCATGCGAGCGCGGGCGCGAGCCAGCGATCGGCGCCCGGCTTGTCCTTGGCCGCGGCAATTGCAGTGTCGAGCATGCCGAGCGCCTTGGTCGCGCCCCTCTCCTGCAGATCCCGGCGGATCGCCCGAACCTTGGGATCGCCGGCGTTGATCGGATAAGGCAGGTCCATGATGTCGTGCAGCGGATCCTGCGCATCCCAGTGGCCCTGATGGGTGAACACCATGGGATCATAGAAGTGGATGGCATAGACGATGTCGGGATCCTCCAGCGGACGAAACCGCGGCAGCGAATCCGCGCGCTGCCAATTGACCGGACCGACAATGAGGGTGGTGGCGGGAAGCAACTTGCGGACGAAGCCGGCGAGCGTCTCGACCTGCCTTTGCCATGTGTCGGCATCGACATCGGGCTCGTTGAGCAGCTCGGCGAAGACGCGGTCGGCCGGATAGGAGCGAATGACCTCTGCAAGTCCGCTCCAGGCGTCCTGCATCTCGCGCAACGCCGCGTCGGGATCCTCCTTGTGCAGGCGATTGAAGCGCTCGCCGGGATGAAGATCGACCGAAATGGCGTAGCCGAGCGCGGTGAGCTGCTTCAGCGCCGTGTCGAGCACGCGCAGCGTCTCGTCGCGTTCGGCCTTCGCGGCGAAACGAGGCATCACGCGCTCGGCCGGCACCGGCAGCCGGACGTGGCTCATGCCCGCCTTGCGCAGCTGCTGCAGCAGCTCGCGGCTTGGCGGCGCACCGTTGATCCAGCCATCGGCATTGAAGCCGCGCGACAGTGCGGCGAGCCTCTCCGGCGCAACCGTCTGCGGCACGGGCACGCAAGTGCCGGCGAAGGCCGGCGGTCCGAATGAGATCGACAGGAGCATCGCAGCAGTCAGCAGACGACGGCGCGACGCAGTCATCGTCAAACCGCAAGACCCAATGCGCCGCCCTCGGGGTACGGCGCCTGCGAACCCGCAGGCGCGTGATTGACGACGAGCCCCGTCGGCACGGTCTCATACCGCGACAGCGCCGCGGTCACGCGGCGCATCGCCGCCGAACCGAGCTCGCCGGCGCGCGCCACGAGGACGATCAGGTCCGCATGCGCAGCCAGCGCGATGGCGTCGGGCTGCAAGGCGAGATTGCCGGCATGGACGATGATCAGATCGAACTCCGAGCGAATATCGTCCTCGGGACTCGCATCGGCCTTTCGGCCGGCACTGAGAAGCTCGTCGATCGACTGAAGTCCCGCCGTGGTCGAGCCGTCGTTCCATTCGGTCACCGGCGGCTGGTGGCCTGCGAATTCCGGCTGCAACCGGATCAGGACGCTCATCATGCCCCTGTTCACGGCGGCGCGGTTGAGCGAACGCGCGACGGTGTTGCCGCCGGCGCTCTTGCCGACCGACAGCACGAGGGCGACCTTGCAGCCGCGCACCGGCACGCGATCGATCCGCTCGAGCAGCGGCCGCAGATAGGCGCCGAGATCGAGCTCGGCCGGGGCGGCAATCGGTTTTTGCCAGACGGTGTTGGTGTTGGTCGCAGTCCCCTGCGCCAGATCGGGAATGCGGGCCCAGACGGGAAGCCGCGGCATCGCCTCGGGCCGGGGCGCGGCCGCGACGGAAGGCGGGATTTGCGCTTGGGCCTGCTGCTGGACTTGCCGGCCTTGCATGTCCTCTGCCGCCGCGTGCACGGCAGCCTCGGCAGGCGCGGGCCCGCCGGACATGCTCGTCATCGCAGCAATTGCGGCAGTCGATGTCAGCAGCGAGCCGATCGCCAGCGCCGCCAGCAGCAGAGCGAGCGGCGGACGGGTCGAGCGCAGCGGCGGAATGGCGGACGACGCGATCTTGGTCTGGGAGTTTTGCAGCTGACGCTGCTCACTGGTCGTCTTGAACCGCGACAGGAACTGCTCGTAGATGTTCCTGTTGGCATCGGCGTCCCGCTGCAGCTCCTGCAGCTTCACCAGCGCCTGGCCGTCGACCAGCATCTGGGTCTCGACCGTCTTGAGCTGCTTTTCCAGCGCGTTCTGCTGCTCCAGCTGAGCCTCATATTCGGACTTGGCCGTATCGATGTTCTTCTTCCGCTCGACCTCGATCTGCCGGTTGATATCCGCCAGCTGGCTGTAGGAGATCGCGAGGTCGGGATGGCGCTCGCCGTACACCGCCTTCTTCTGCGCGATCTGGTCGTTCAGCGTCGAGCGCTGCGCACGCAGCATGCTCAAAAGGTCCTGCTTCACGGGACCCTCGACATTGGCCTTGAGATCGCGTTGCACCTGCTCGTAGCGCGCCTTGGCTTCCTCGGTGCGAAGACGGGCGGCGGAGACCTGCTGATTGAGATCGGTCACCCGCAATTGCTGCGTGGTTGAATCCTTGCCGGCATTGAGGATCTTGTGCTCGAGCCTGAAGGCGGCGACGGCGTCTTCCGACGCGCGCAGCCGTTCGTTCAACGTCTTCAGCCGGTCCTTGAGCCAGTCGGCCGCCTCGTCCGTGGCCTCGGTGCGGACACGGCCCTGGCTGGCAACGAAGGCCGCGGCGATGGCGTTGGCGTAGTAAGCGGCGCGCTCGGAGCGGTTCGAGGTGAAGGAAATCGCAATGACGTAGGTGAGCCCGCGCCGCGTGATCTCGAGACGGTTGCGGAATTTTTCGAGCAGGCGCGTCATGTCGGTATGACCGCCCGCGATGTCATCGTCATCAGCGATCTTGAGCTGCTCGATCAGGGGGCGGAGAAAGCCGTCCGATTTGGCGATCTCGATCTGGCTCTGAAGCGCCGCGGCGTCCTGGCCGATGCCCGGCAGCACCTCCTGATCCGAGGTCACGCGCAGCTCCCGGGGATCGAGCACGACCAGAGCCGTCGCGGCGTACCGGACCGGCAGAACCATCAGAGCGACGACGCCGAGGGCGAACAGCGCCAGCGCCAGCGTCAAAATCCGCCGGCCGTTCTCGCGCAGGAAAGACAGCACGCCGGTAACGGTCAGCGATCCCTTGATAAGTGCCGGCGCGGCGCCGTCGGGTTTCATCCGCGCAGCCCGCGGCGCTTCCCACGAAGCCGCAGGCTCCGTCGGGGCGATGCTTCGCGGAGTTGCGCGGCTACCGAACGCCATGGGCTCGACTCGAAATCAACTGACAGACGAAATTCAGAGGCTTTCGACACCGTAAATATCCATGGTTAACCGGCGGTTACGGCCGGGGTGCGAAGCCGTCATGGCAAAACCTGCGAATAGGCTCGTTCAGGCGGAAAAGAACGGCTTGGATGGTCTGCGTGCCGGCCTTGCCGCACTGGCGGCCAGCGGCGCCCTCGGCGCGGCCGGCCGCGCGTGCTCGACATCGCCAAGCAGGCACGACCGCAAGGTTTCGATCTCCGGACAATCTGCGGTGCCGAGCGGGCCGATCAGGAAGCCGCTCTGCAGGGGCTCGCATTTGTAGCCGGGACAGCGCTGCACCCTGTCCGCAATCACGACGTCGACCTTGCCTTCGAGCAGCTCGTGCAGCCCCGCCGGCTGGCTGATGCGAATGGCGAGCTGGGGCTCGGCCCGGCGGAACTGCGCCAGGCGCGCCCGCAACGCATCGATCGCAAAACTGGCGTGGAGCCCGATATGCAGCAGGCTTGTGACGCCCTCGGGCTTGAGCTCGGCGGTGGCCTCGGCAAGGCAACGAAACGCCTCCCGGACCCGCGCCAGATAGGTTTCGCCGGCAGAGGTCAGAATGATCTGCCGTGTCCGCCGCTCGAACAGCTGCACCCCCAGCCGCTCCTCCAAGAGGCGGACTTGCTGGCTGACGGCACCGGCTGTGACGTGCAGCTCGTGAGCGGCCTGCTTGAAGCTGAGATGACGGGCGGCGGCCTCGAAGGCGCGAAGGGCATTGAGTGGCGGCAGCAGATACGTCATGGCCGGCTCCGGGCGATGCGGGAAGGCCGGCAGGATGCATGAGTTTCGCTCGCCCGACAAAACAGAAATCCTGCTTTGTCGCCGGCGGCGGCGAGCGATACCCCAGGGCCGGTCTCCATGCAGCCCGAGGAAACCCGCCGCAGTGCCTGACATGCCGTCGATCGAAAATTCCTATTCCTGGATTCGCCTCACCGTCTCCATGGCCCTCAGCACACTGGGCTGCGTCGGCATGTGGTCGCTGGTCGTGGCGTTGCCAGCGGTGCAGGCCGATTTCAACGCGCCGCGCGCCGAGGCGACCCTGCCCTACACATTCGCCATCATCGGCTTCATGATCGGCGGCATCGTTATCGGCCGCCTGACAGATCGCTTCGGCATCCTGCCGCCGCTGGCCGGGGGCACGGTCCTGATGAGCCTCGGCTACGTCCTCACCGCCTTCGCTCCGAACCTGTTCGTGTTCGCGATCATCTCAGGCGTCACGATCGGGCTCGGCGGCGCAGCCAGCTTCGCGCCCCTGGTCGCCGACGCCTCGCTGTGGTTCGACAGGCACCGCGGCCTTGCGATTTCCCTGGCGATGGCCGGCAGCTCTCTTGCCGGCGTGGTCTGGCCACCCATCGTCCAGCATGCCATCGCCGCGCATGGTTGGCGGCAGACCCATATCGGCATCGGCCTGTTCTGCCTCGCAACGATGCTGCCGCTTTGTCTGGTTCTGCGGCGACGGCCGGTCTTCCACAAGGCTGCGCGCGAGGCGGCGAGCCGCGGCAGCACAATACAGGCGATCGGCCTGTCTCCCAGCGTCACCCAGGGCCTGCTGGCCCTGGCCGGCATCTGCTGCTGCGTCGCCATGGCGATGCCGCAGGTCCATCTGGTCGCCTATTGCGGCGACCTCGGCTACGGCTCTGCGCGCGGTGCCGAAATGCTGGCGGTCATGCTCGGCTTCAGCGTGGCGAGCCGCTTTGTTTTCGGCTGGCTGTTGAACCGCATCGGCGGCCTGCCGACCTTGCTGCTGGGCTCGGCGATGCAGGCCATGGCACTCGCGCTCTACCTGCCGTTCAACGGGCTGGTCTCGCTCTACGTCGTATCCGCCATTTTCGGCCTGGCGCAGGGCGGCATCGTGCCGAGCTATGCGGTGATCATCCGCGAGCTGTTCCCGGCGCGGGAAGCCGGCTTTCGCGTCAGCCTTGCCATCTCGGTCACGCTCGCCGGCATGGCGCTGGGGGCCTGGATGGCCGGCGCGATCTACGACTGGACCGGCTCCTACGCGTCGGCGCTGGTCAACGGCATCGCCTGGAATGTCGTGAACATGGCGATCGCGGCCTGGCTGCTGCAGCGCCAGCGCCGACGTATCGTCGGCGCCTTCGCTCCGGCCTAGCTGATGTTCAGCAGGATCCGCCCCGAGGTGCCGCTGCGCATCAGGTCGAGCGCATCGTTGACGTCGTCGAGTGCGAACTCGTGGGTCACGATCCCGCGGTAGCTCACCTTGCCGGCGTCGCTCAGGCGAACGAGACGCGGGATGTCGCGCGCGGGCTGGCATTGCCCGCCTTCCGAGCCCTTCAGCACCTTCTCGAAGTGTAACGGCAGCGTGTAGATCTCGGCCTTCTCGCGGGGAACGCCGACCAGGATGCAGCGGCCTTTCTTCGCCGTAATCTCGTAGGCGAGCTCGATCAGATTCTTGACGCCCGTGGTCTCGACGACCTTGTCGGGTCCGTCGGCCCCGGTGATGGACCGAACCGCGGCAGCGACATCCTTGACCGCTTCTGAGTTGATGGTGTGAGTGGCGCCGAAATCCTTCGCCATCGCCAGCTTGTTGTCGAGGCGGTCGATCGCGATGACGGGATAGGCGCCGACCATCGCGGCGAACTGCACGATGTTCAACCCGACGCCGCCGACACCGAACACGACGACGGCTTCGCCGATGGCGATCTGCGCGTCGTTGTTGACGACGCCGAGCGCGGTCGTCACCGCGCAGCCGAGCAGCGGCGCGCTGGTGCGGTCGATCGAGGCCGGAACGGGCGTGACACGGTTCTCGGAGACCACGGCATATTCGTTGAAGGTGGTGACCCAGCCCGCATTGAGGCGCTTGCCGCGCCAGGAATAAGCCGGCGTATTGGACTGGATGCCCTTGCCGGGCCGCCAATGCATGACGACGGTGTCGCCTTGCTTGCAGGAGACGACGCCGGGTCCGGTTTCGACGATCGTGGCCAGCGCTTCGTGCCCCAAAAGGTGCGGCAGGAATTTGTCGACGCCTTTGACGGCGTCGATCTCGTTGATTTGCGCGCCGCAGATGCTCGACGTGTGCACATGCGCGAGCACCTGGCCGTGTTCGAGCCTGTCGGGCAAGGTGAACTCGTCGACGATCAGCGGCTTGCCCGATTCGACGAGAATGGCTGCCTTGGCAGTCTTGATGTCCATGAGGAGCGCCCGATCACTCGAAATAGATGAATTCGTAATCGCCGGTGTAACCGAGCTTGCCGTACAGCCAGATCCATTCCGACGTATGCAGGATGGACTCCGCCGTCAGCGCCCAGCATTCGAGGTTGTGCAATTCGGCGACGTTCCGGTAGCCCTCGACCATGACGTATTTGTTCTTGCCGACCCGCTCGACCTCCTTGAGCGCCGCTTCGAGCTCGTAGAGCCGGAGATTGTGCAGGGTGCCGAGCGAGATCACGAGGTCGAAGCTCTTGTCGCCATAGGGATAGATGTCCTGGGCGCGGTAGTTGAAGAGGTAGGGCTTCACCTGCTCGTGCGCATTTTCGAGGCCGTGCTTGGAGATATCGAAGCCGACGACCTTCAAGCCCGGCAGGATCTTCTGCATCTCGTACAGCAGAAAGCCCTTGCCGCAGCCGACGTCGAGCACGCTGGAGCCGTCCTTCAGGCCGTAGGTCTCGATCAGCGCCTTGGCGACCGGCGCCCAGCGCCCCTCGATGAAACGATAGCCGCCATAGCCGAAGCGGCGGTCGCCGTCCCAATAGTCGGCCTCGTATTCCCGCGCCTTCAGCGAACAGCCGATCTTGTCGTCGTTCATGCGGCCCATGTAGTCGCGCTTCGTCGCCGTATGCAGCGGCGTCACGATATTCAGTAGTCGTCCCATTGAGCCCTCAGATTCCAACACGCGCTGCGATTGCCGCGACCGGCTGGGGAGCCCTGAGTCGCGACTTGCGAGTCGCTCTAGCATTGGTGATCGTGATCATCATTGCTTCAGATCAATGATGGGGGATCCTGAGACGGGACCGTCAGCCGCCGGCGGAGGTTCCGTTGCTGGCGGCTGAGCCGTGGACTCTGCAGCTCGCATCGCCGCCAAATCAAAGACTGCCGGCGACGGTTCGATCGCTCGCGACTGTGCGGTTTCGCCGCAATGTTGTCAGTGAAATGAATCACTATAGTAAGGACGTCATGGCATACGTCGTCGACATAGATGCGCGCACCGCGCGCTTTGGTCTTCACGCCGGCCGCCTCCAAGCAGGCGGTTAGCCGGACGGTGTTCGCGCCGTCCGGGCTCTTTTCCAGCTTTCGTGACCTCCATCCGAGAGGTCGTATTGAAGCAGAAGGAGTGTGCCGTGCTGCCTCTTCCAAAAATCGCGCTCACCGCATCGGACTATCCGCGACTCGAACAGCTTGCCCGCCTTGCCGCCCAAAAAGGCGACCTGGACGGGATATTCCTCATAAGTGAGATCAACCGCGCCGACATCGTGCCGAACGATTGGGACGATCTCCGTTCGCGGGTGACCGTGGGATCATGGGTCACGTATTGCACGAATTGGGGCGTTCCGCGTCGCATCGTGCAATTGGTCTGGCCCGAGGAGTGTTGGTCGGATCCCGCCCGCATTTCGGTCCTGACACCTTTGGGGGCCGCTTTGATCGGCCTGAGGGTTGGCGACCAAATGCCATACCTCCTCGCCGGCTGCCTGAACGTCGTCAGGGTTCAGAGCGTCACCCGATCAAGCCCCAACGTCGTCCCTCTCTTCCGGGCTCATCGGCGAAGCAAGCCGCTCGATGACGATCCCGGACCAACTGCAGCATAGGAGACATCAAATGCACAACTTCGAAGCCGAGATTCGGCGCGACCAGCCGGCGTTGCCACCGATCAAGATCACTGAAGACGAATCGCGGCGTCTCAGCTCGCTGGCGAATTCGACCATGGATCTGTTTCCCCGTGTCGCCCAGTTTCTGGCGCGCGAGCTGGAGCGCGCGTCGGTCGCCGCAGAGAGCGATTTGCGCGGCGTGGTCAGGATGGGCTCCAAAGTGACCTATCGCGATGACGAGACGGGTGCGAGCCGGGAGATCATGCTGGTCTATCCGCACGAGGCGAATATCGAGCTCAACCGGATCTCGATCCTGACGCCTGTTGGAGCGGCCCTGATCGGCCTCTCAATGGGGCAGCGGATCGAGTTCGAGACGCCCGACAAACGCGTCAAGAGGCTGACCGTCCTCGCCGTCTCCGAATGAGGAAGGCAGATACGACGGAGCATAACGCTCGTGCGATAGCGGCACGCCGCCGGATGGCGGGCCGCTGAATCGCCGGTGATCTCGTAAGAGTTCCACGGACGACCCGTGGCGGAAGTTGTTGCCGCGCAAGTTGCTTCCGAGCTTCGTCAGGCATGCTCCGGCAGAGCGAACTCGAACGAGCACGGCGCGGAGCGGCGGCGTCACAAGAACACCGCCTCGCGTCCGCAATTGGCTCTCGCCAGGCAGACAACGGAAACCGCCATGAAAAACATCAGTGCCGGCCAGATCGCCCTGTTGGTCGCTCTCGGAGCCATGTTGATCCTCACGGGCGTTTGGGGATTTTCAGTCTGGGGAGCCAGCAGCGGGGTCGAAATGGGCAAGCATGGCTGGATCGCGCTTGGCCTCGGAGCTTTCTTCTCCCTGCTCATCGGCTGCGGGCTGATGGCCCTGATGTTCTTCAGCAGCCGCAGCGGTCACGATGATGTCGCCGATCCCTTCCGCCGGCGTGACGGTGAGGATAGCTAGGAGCAAGGCGCGCTCGCGCGACGTTTCGTATCCTCCAGGGACCTATCTGGGCTACGACGGTCTGCGTCACTCCTGCCCATAATGGGCACGCGGCAATGTGCTCTCCGAGGGTCTCAAAAGCGATTCATGCGCGGCTCGCTATTGCACCTCGATGTTGGCGTCCTTGACCAGCTTGCGCCAGCGCTCCTCCTCCTGCCCGACATAGCGATCGAGCTGTTCCGGAGCGCCGCCGACCATGATCAGGCCTTCGTTGGCCTCCAGTTTCTTGAAAGCACCGGACTGAACCGCCTTGGCGATCGTCTGATTGAGACGCGCAATCACCGGAGCGGGCGTCCTGGCCGGAGCGTACAGTCCGTACCAGGACTCGGCGGCGTAACCGGGAACCCCGGCCTCGGCGACCGCAGGCAATTGCGGAAATGCCGCCGAACGTTCGGCGGACGTGACAGCCAGCGCCCGGAGCTGGCCTGCAGCCACCAGCGAGGCCGCGCTGGCCACCGTGGTGAACATCACGTCGATCTGTCCACCTAAGAGATCGCTGATCGCAGGCGCGGCGCCCTTGTAGGGCACAGCCGTCATCTTGACCTTCGCCATCGCATTGAACAGTTCGCCCGCGAGATGAGCCGAGGTGCCGGTGCCGAACGTTCCGAAATTGAGCTTGCCGGGATTGGCCTTGGCTTCAGCGATCAAATCCGAGATCGAGTTGATCTTGGAGGCCGGATTGACCACGACGATATTGAAAGACCGCGCGATCAGCGAGATCGCCGCGAAATCCTGGTGCGGATCGAACGGCAGCTTCTTGTACAGGCTCGGGTTGACCGCGTGCGCGAAGGTCGCCATCAGAAGCGAATAGCCGTCGGGCTCGCTGGTGGCCACCGTCTGGGTCCCGATGATGGTCCCGGCGCCCGGCTTGTTCTCGATGATGACGGACTTGCCGAGGTCCGTCTGGATTTCCTGCGCGGTCGTTCGCGCGATGATGTCGGTCCCGCCGCCGGCTGCGAAGGGCACCACGATCTTGATGATCTTGTCGGGATATTCGGCGCGCGCCGGCGTCAGTCCGAGCCCCGCGACGACAGCGCAGGCGAGGATGGCGAGACCTCGCCGACGCCGCATGGCGCAACCGTTTCCGCGAGCTCGGTCGTGCTTGATGATATCGCCACAGGCCATCTAAAACTCCATCCGATTTTGTTCAGACATCGAGAACAACCAATCCGTCGGCCGCCTTCACGCCCTGGCCCGCCGGCAATACGAACACCGGATTGATCTCCGCCTCTGAAAGTCGATCACCGAGCTGCGCAACCATGCGCGAGAAAGCGACGACCGCTTCCGCGAGCGCTTCGACATCGCATGTCGGCCGGCCCCGAAAACCGTCCAGCAACGGCCAGGTGACGAGATCGCGCGCCATCGCTTTCGCCTCGGACAGGCTGAGGCCGCCTTCCGGCCGAAGCAGGCGCATCGTCGTGTCCTTGAACAACTCGGCCGCGACGCCGCCCATGCCGAGAAGGATGGCCGTTCCCAGGGGATCGCGATGCATTCCGAGAATGATCTCGACGCCGGCTGAAATCATCTCCTGAACCAGGAATTGGGCGGGCCGCGTCCCGGCCCTGGCCTCGACCTCATCCGCCATCGCCGTCAGGCGGCTGCCGATCGTCTCGGCAGTCAGGTTGACCGCGACGCCGCCGACATCGCTCTTGTGCGCGATCTCGCGCGAGAGAATCTTGAGCACGACCCGGCCGCCGAGGTCGCGCGCCGCCTGCTCCGCTTCCCGCGCCGTTGCGACCACTTTCTCTGCAGCGACAGGAATCCCGAAGCGGGCGAACAGCGTCTTTGCCTGTGCTTCATCGAGCGAACCAGTCGGGAAGTCGCTGATATCGGCCGTCGTCAGGGGCGAGCTGGATGTCTGGACCTGCTCCGGCATTCCGGCCCGCAACAGCCCGTCGAGCGCAGCAGCGCAGCTCTCGGCGGAGGTGTAAGCAGGGACGCCGCGCCGGGTGAGGACGGAAACCACCTCGGGCGCGTGAGGACTCACATAGGCAATGACCGGCTTGTCGCTGAGCGGCAGGCAGTCGTGGATGGCATCGGCCATCAGGCCCGGCGATCCCACCGCTGACGAGCCGGCAATGACGACCAGCGCATCGTAGGACGGACTTGCCAGCAGGATGCGGATCGCGGCACGAAGCAGATCCGGCTGCAGACCGGCCAGGGTCACATCGATCGGATTGCGATCGAGATTGGCCTGCGGTCCCGACTGCAAGGCGCGCAATTGCGCGGCCGTCTCTGCGTCGGGGGTGGGCGTTGCAAAGCCGGCGATGCCGAGACTGTCTGATACGATCGTGCCGGCGCCGCCGGTCGAGGTGAGGATCGCAACACGCCGGCCAGACAGCTTCCGTCCCACGCTGAGGGCTGCGGGAATGTCGAGCAGGTCTTCGAACGTCCTGGCGCGGATCACGCCGAGTTGCCTGAACAAGGCGTCGTACATGCGATCGGAACCGGCCAGCGCGCCGGTGTGCGACACGGCCGCTTGTGCGCCTGCCTCCGATCGACCGATCTTGAAAGCGACGATTGGCTTGCCGGCGCGTCGCGCTTTCAGGACCGACTCGCGAAAGCGAGATGGATTGCGGATCGCCTCGACATAGAGCGCAATGACGCTGGTTGCGCTGTCGCCGGCGAGAAAGTCGATGAAATCAGCGAGCTCGAGATCGGCTTCGTTGCTGGTCGATACCAGCTTCGACAGCCCTACCCCGCGCGCCGCGGCGCGCGACAGCAGGGCGCCGAGAATGCCACCGCTTTGCGAGACCAATCCGATGGACCCTGCCGGGAAGTCATCCATCGCCAGCGCGCCCGACGCCGAAAGCACGATATTGTCAGTGAGATTGACGAGGCCGATCGTGTTCGGCCCGAGGATGCGCATGGAGCCGGCGGCCTGCATGAGCTGCTTCTGGCGCGCGGCGCCTTCCGCCCCTGTTTCGGTGAAGCCGCTGGCGAGAACGATCGCCGCCGCGGCCCCCCGCTCGGACAATTCGCGCACCGCGACGTGCGCGCGTTCGGCGCCGAGCAGGACAAGGCCGACGTCAGGCACATCAGGCAGAGAGGCGATGTCGGGGTAGCAGGTCAGACCGCCGACGTCCGCGACCCTCGGATTGACGGGATAGATCGCACCCGTAAATCCGTGCTTCCGGAGATAGGACACCGGCCGCCCCGACGTCTTGCTCGGGTCTGCCGACGCACCGATGACAGCGACGCTGCGGGGGCGGATCAGGCGTTCGATCGCATCCATCGCTCAATCCTTCGACGCGGATTGCGCAAGGAACGCCGTCACGGCGTCGCGATGCTCTGCGCTGGTGTAGCAGATGGCCTGCGCCTGGCTGCCGAGACTGAAAATGTCGTGCGCGGAATGCTCGAACGTCTCGTTCAGGATCTTCTTGCCCAGCGCAAGCGCAGTGGGAGAGCCCTGAGCCAGTTCGACCGCCCAGGCCTGCGCTGCCGACAGCAGCTCCGTTGAGGCCACCTTGCGATCGACGATGCCGAGCGCGAGCGCTTCGTCGGCCTCGACGACGCGCCCGGTGAAGATCAGCTCCTTGGCCCTGGGAAGCCCGACCCGGCGGGGCAAGAAATACAGGCCGCCGCCGTCGGGGATCAAACCTCGCTTGATGTAGGACCAGGTGAATTTCGATCGTTCCGTTGCCATCACGAAGTCGCAGGCCAGCGCGGTATCCGCACCGAGACCCGCCGCGGCGCCGTTGACGGCGGCGATCGTCGGTTTCGGCAGGCCCAGCAACAGCGATTGCACGTGGTGCACGCCCTGCTGACGGCTCCATCCGTTGAATGCAACCTCGCCCTGCGGCGCCGCGAGCCGGCGCTTCATCCCGCTGATGTCGCCGCCGGCGCAAAACGCGCTGCCGCGCCCCGTCAGCACCAGAGCCTTGATGGCCCTGTCGCGAGCCACGGTTTCGAGCGCACCGACGAACTCGGCGCGCATGTCGTCGCTCATGGCGTTGCGCCGGTCTGGCCGGTTGAATGCAATCGTCGCGACACCGGCCTCGACGGAAAATTCGATGAGCTGATAGGACATGGCAGGCTCCGTTCGGGCTCCCGAATGCCGATTTCGGGCCGTACCGTTTCCTCGTTGGGCCCCAGCGCGGCCGGGCATTCTTCTTCCCGGTGCTGTAGCGGCTTGCGCCCCCCGGAACATCCCCCTATTTCCACTTAGTGGAAATGACGGAGGACCCGGATGGCGCGCAATTATGCGGGCGGGGTTAATGGCAACCGCTCACTCGAACGGGGCATCGAGATCCTCCGGGCGTTCCGGCCCGGCGTCGACACGCTGGGCAACGGCGAGATTGCGGAGCGAACAGGATTGCCACGATCGACGGTCAGCCGGCTGACGCGAACGCTGGTCAATTCCGGGATGCTCGACGAAGTCCTTAACCAGCGGACCTATCGCCTTGCCGCGTCCGTCATCAGCATCGGTCACGCGATGCGAACGGGGTCACCCGTGCTCAACGCGATCGGAGCGATGATGCGGGCCGAATCGGCCAAGCGCCGGCTCAACGTCGGGCTCGCGACCGCGGATCGGGCCATGATGGTCTATCTCGAGTCGATCCGCTACAGCCCGCGCGCGGCGCTGCGCAACGTGGTTGCCGGCCAGCAGGTCCCGATGGAGTTGACGTCGCTGGGTCGCGCCTATCTGGCCGGCATTGCCGAGGCCGAGTGCGAGCGGTTGCTGAAACTATTCAAACGGCGCAGCGCTGCGGCCACGAAGGCGCTGCTTGCGGACGTCAGGACATCGATACGCTCGGTCGAACGCAACGGCTATTGCGCGGTGTCGTGGCAACCCGGCGTTCTCGCCGTTGCCACGCCCATCGTGCTGGACGGGCTTCCGGTCTACGCGCTCAACATGAGCCTGCAGAATGTCGATCGGTCCGAGGCGCTGGCCAGCGAGATCGGCGCCTACCTCAACGCCTTCGCGGCCAAGTGCAAGGAGGCGCTGGCGGGCCGGTGAAGCCGGTCGGCCGCGGCGTAGGCGCTTGGCCAGTCGCCTATCGGAAGAGATCACCCGGCGCCGTTACAATTTTCCATAGACCCTCCCCGCGACCGCCTTCAGGCGCTCGACCGAGCCGGATTCCGGATGCGGCTTGACCGGCGCGAACAGGATCGAAGCCTGCCTGCCGTTCTTCCAGACATAGATGGTGACGGCGTTGCCGTTGCCCTTGGTGCAGGAATGCTCGCCGAACGCTTCACTGCCGAGCTCTTGTATCGCCGCGTGCTTGCAGGGGCCTGCGCGTTTCATCATGCCGATGGCGGTGTCGCGCGAGGTCGCGATCACCGCGACAGTCATGGTGTTGGCCTCGCGATCGAACATCATGCAGCTGCCCGCGCCGGTGCGCTGGACCGTCAGCGTGCTTGTGTCGAGAAAGCCATCGGCATCCGCGGCCGTGAGCCACTCGCAATTGCCGAACCGCTCGCTGCTCTTGCTCACGCTGGCGATGGCAACGCGCGCGGCTTCGGTGAGCGGCCCGAGCAGCGCATCGTCGGCACGCCGGCCGATCGGATAGACGGTGATCTGCAGAATGTAATCGCCGGACAAGGCGACGACCGAGGCCTCCTGGCGCTCTGCGCCGGCCGCGCTCGTTCCGCCCTGGCCTTCGTCGCCGATCCCCGCGACTGCGTTGAGCGGCATGCGCTCGGCCAGCGTCTTGACGAAGGTCGCGTACAATTCCCTGGCGCGGTCCTTGTCGGGATTGCGGAACACGGACAGCATCATCGTGTCGCCGCGCCCGGCCTGGTAGATGCAGCCGCGGCCGTCCTGATTTGAAATCAGCGACCATTTGAGCGCCGGCATCGCACGAGCGAGCTCCTGGGCGCTGATGAACGGGCAGGTCTCGGCCGCGGCTGCGGGAAGCACCGGGGCGGCTGCGATGGCAAGGAGCAGAACGAGGCAGGAGAACAGACGATCAATGGTGCGCATGCGACGTACTTACTACCGAAATGGCGCCCCCGGAACGGCGCGAACGGCGCGGGCCGTCGTCACTGCCCGTTATATTCGGCCCAGCAGTCCGCCGTCTCATAGACCCGGACGGCCGACAGCTGCCGAAGGCTCGGCTTCAACCGGTCCCAGATCCAGATCGCAATATTCTCGGCGGTCGGGTTCTCGAGGCCTTCGACCTCGTTCAGGCAGTGGTGGTCCAGTGCGCCCATGATGTCGGCGAAGCTTTTTTCGATGTCGAAGAAATCCGCGACGAAGCCGGTGTGCGGATCGACCGGTCCGTCCAGCTGGACCTCGACCCGATAGGAATGACCATGCAGCCGCCGGCATCGGTGGGTCTCAGGCACGTTCGGCAGCCGATGCGCCGCCTCGAACTTGAACGCCTGCGATATCTTCATTCCGCTCCTCACACGGCGTAGCCATCCGGTCTCGGGCCCGTCTGGCGACCAGATGCTGCTTTGTCCTGACCTCTCGTCGAAGAATGGCGCGCCCGGAACGATTCGAACGTCCGACCCTCAGATTCGTAGTCTGATGCTCTATCCAGCTGAGCTACGGGCGCGTTTTTCGCGAACAGTGCGGACCTAAGCCCGCAGGCAGCCTCCGGACAGCGCCGGAGGGGTGCGAAAGAGCGCTCTGACTAACCGCTCTTGCCCCGATTGGCAAGGTCCGGGATGGGGAGATTTTGCAAGGAAATGACGGGGGTCGGTGTCATTCCGGGATGGCCCAATGGGCCAGGCCCGGAATTCCT
Organism: Bradyrhizobium sp. TM239; assembly: GCF_036247985.1. Taxonomy (NCBI): domain Bacteria; kingdom Pseudomonadati; phylum Pseudomonadota; class Alphaproteobacteria; order Hyphomicrobiales; family Nitrobacteraceae; genus Bradyrhizobium; species Bradyrhizobium sp. TM239. The sequence continues at coordinate 138,173 of NZ_BTIR01000020.1, forward strand.
AACCCCGGCTAGTGGCTATGGATTCCGGGCTCGCGACGTCGTCGCGCCCCGGAATGACGGATAGATGGGGGCTCCAGACCCCGGAATGACGGAAGAAACTCGGCCTCTGGCCGACTACGCCCGCTGCCGCTCGTTGCGGATGGAGAGAAGCTCCACGGGGCGGTCGGGGATGACGATGCGGAAGGTGGCGCCGATGGTGCCTTCGACCAGGTGGATGTCGCCGCCATGGGCGCGGACCAGCTCGGCGGCAATCGCAAGGCCAAGGCCGCTGCCGCCGGGGCGGCCGGAGGTCTGGAACGCCTCGAACAGGTGCTCCCGGGTCTTCGGGGGGACACCGGGGCCGGTGTCGGAAACCTCGAGAATTGCGACGGCGCCCTCGCGTTTTCCCGTGATCCGGATCTGCTGCACTCCGCCCTCGCCGGAGGCGTGACTTTCCAGCGCCTGGGCGGCGTTGCGGACGAGGTTGAGCAGCACCCGGAACAGCTGATCGGGATCGGCATCGATCGCAAGCCCGCGATCGATCGCGGCGACCCAGGCGATCGAGGCGTCGGAGGCGAGGCCCGCGGTCTCGCGCACCTCCAGCACGACAGGCTCGATCAGGATCATGCGGCGGTCCGGCGCAGCCTCCTGGGCGCGGCCGTACGACAGCGTTGACTGGCAGAAGGCGATGGCGCGCTCGAGCGAACGCACCAGCTTTGGCGCAAAGCGCTGCACCCGCGGATCGGGCACGCTGGCGAGCTGATCCGACAGCAGCTGCGCCGAGGCCAGCAGATTGCGCAGATCGTGGTTGATCTTGGACACCGCGAGGCCGAGCGCGGCGAGCCGGCTCTTCTGATGCAGCATCGACATCAGATCGCGCTGCATGTCCGACAATTCGCGCTCGGCGACCCCGATCTCGTCGCTGCGCTGGCTCGGCACGATGATTCCGGCCGAGCTTTCGGGGTTCTCGTGGAAGCCGACCAGGCTCGCGGTCAGCCGCCGCATCGGGCGCACGAAGAGATAATGGAGCGCGAGATAGACGAGGCCCGCGGTCAGCGCCGCGATGATCAGCGCGACCACCACGACGTTGCGGGAGAACCGGTACATCTGCTGCCGCAGCGGCAGCTCGTCGGTCACGATCTCGATGAACTGGGCCGTGCCGACGCCGGGCCCGACGATGCGGATGGCCTGGTTGCCGGTCTCCAGCATCATCCGGAACGAGCCGGTGATCGCCTCCCACGCCGTCATGTCGCGCAGGTCGATGTCATGCTCGATGGCGGTCGGCAAATTGTCGCTGGCGAGCAGCCGGCGCTGCTGGCCCATCTTGATGGCGACGGCGCGGGCATTGATACTTTTCAGGATCTGCCGCGACAGCGAATCGGGAACCATGCCGAGCGGCGCCGCGTCCAGCACCAGCGCCGCCGTGTTGGCGGCGGCGACGCGGTCGTTCAGCCGGTTGACCCAGAAGTTGGCGATGGCGGGCACATAAAGCAGGCTGGCCGCGATCATCACCAGGGGAATGGTGAGCAGCAGCAGCTTGCCTGACAGCCCAAGCCCACGCGTCCCGCGGGGGCGCATCGCCGGCGGGTCCGGCTGATCCTGATCCTGGACCGGCTGGAGGTCTGTCGCTGCCACGAAATACGCCCTCGCTGCCTTTGGCGGGTGAAGGATTGGCGGGTATGAAGATGCGGCCCGACCCCGGTCCGGTCAAATTACGGATCGCTAATCTGCCGAGGTGGGATGTAAGCGCTGATATCGCGAGTCGCCACCTCAAGGGTTAAAAACCCCGCACAAACAGCGATATTCACCGGAATCGTGCGCTTGTGCGGCGTTGACGAAAACAAGGCGCTCGCTTATAAGCCGGCCAAATTGTCCGCGATGACCCGGTGCGACACCGGGAGCGGCTCTCTTGGGGCCGGAAACGGCCCGTTTTGGGCCGCATCTTCCGGACTTTATCATCAATTCTACAGGCAAATTGCCCGGTCAGCGGAGAAAAACCCGTGAAGCGGACTTATCAACCCAGCAAACTGGTGCGCAAGCGCCGTCACGGCTTCCGTGCCCGTCTCGCCACTGCCGGCGGCCGGAAGGTTCTCGCCGCCCGCCGCGCCCGCGGCCGCAAGCGTCTGAGCGCCTGAGCCGGACCCCCTTTTCCGGGATTTCATCATGGATCGGCTGAGGCAGCGGGCGGATTTCCTCGCCGTTGCCAATGGCGCGCGGGTGAACAGTCCCGCGTTCGTCCTGCAAAGCCGCCCCCGCGATGACGGCGGCCCGATCCGTATCGGCTTCACCGTTACCAAAAAGAACGGCAACGCCCCCGCGCGCAATCGTATCCGGCGCCGGCTTCGCGAACTGGTGAAGCGGCTCGATCCGGTGTCGATGCAGCCCCATCATGATTATGTCCTGGTCGGCCGAAGGGACGCGCTCTCGCGCGACTTCGCCACCATGCTCGACGATCTGCGCATGGCGTTCACGAAGCCGGCGCGGCATACGCACAAAGGGCAGCCCAAGGCACCGTCGGAGCGACGCGGCCAGAGGCCAAGCCACGCTCCTGCGACCAGCCGCAAACCGGATTGATGACGAGACCCCAGAGATGACCGACAATCGCAATACCATCCTCGCCGTCATTCTGTCGGGCCTCGTCCTGATCGCCTGGCAGTATTTCTACAACGTGCCGGCGATGGAGAAGCAGCGCGCCCAGCAGCAGACGCAGGCCGAGCTTCAGAAAAACACGCCGCAGCCATCGGCCTCCGCGACGCCGGGCGCGGCGCCGCAGCAGCCGGGCAACGCCGCTCAGCCGGCAACGCCGGGCGCGAACCAGCAGGCCCAGCCGGTGGTGGCGCGCGAGGCCGCGATTGCAGCCAGCCCGCGCGTGAAGATCGACACGCCGCGAATTGCCGGCAGCATCGCGCTGAAGGGCGGCCGCATCGACGACATCGCGCTGGTGCAATACCGCGAAACGGTCGACCCGAAGTCGCCGCCGATCATCCTCTATTCGCCCTCGGGCACCGCGGAGCCCTATTACGCCGAATTCGGCTGGGTGGCGGCGACGGGCGTGACGGCAAAGATGCCTGATGCCCAGACTGTCTGGCAGCAGGACGGCAGCGGCAGCCTGACGCCGACGACGCCGGTGGTGCTGAAATGGGAGAATGGCGACGGCCTCACCTTCCGCCGCACCGTTGCGGTCGACGACCATTATCTCTTCACCATCAAGGACGAGGTGAGCAATGTCGGCAATGCACCGGTTACGCTCTATCCGTTCGCGCTGATCTCGCGCCACGGTGCGCCGCAGGTCTCCGGCTACTACATCCTGCATGAAGGCCTGATCGGCTATCTCGGCGACCAGGGCCTGCAGGAATACGCCTACAAGAAGATCGACGAAGCCAAGAAGGTGGACTTCAAGACCACCAACGGCTGGCTCGGCATCACCGACAAGTACTGGGCCTCGGCGCTGCTGCCGGATACCAATGCCCAGCTGCAGGCGCGCTTCTCGTCGAACCCGGTCGGCAACGTCCACACCTACCAGACCGACTACCTGCTCGACCCCGTCACCGTCGCGATCGGCGGCACTGCGACCGCGAATGCGCGGCTGTTCGCGGGCGCCAAGGAAGCCGGCGTCGTCGGCGTGTTCCCGTTCGCCGGCCTCGGCGGCTACAACAAGGAGCTGGGGCTGAACCATTTCGATCTCTTGATCGATTGGGGCTGGTTCTACTTCATCACCAAGCCGATGTTCCTCGGCCTCGACTTCTTCTACCGCTTCTTCGGCAATTTCGGCATCTCGATCCTGCTCGTGACCGTGATCGTGAAGCTCTTGTTCTTCCCGCTGGCGAACAAGTCCTACGCCTCGATGGCGAAGATGAAGTCGATCCAGCCGCAGCTTCAGGCGCTGAAGGAGCGCTATCCCGACGACAAGGTGAAGCAGCAGCAGGAGATGATGGAGATCTACCGCAAGGAGAAGATCAACCCGGTCGCCGGCTGTCTTCCCGTGGTGATCCAGATCCCGGTGTTCTTCTCGCTCTACAAGGTGCTGTTCGTCACCATCGAGATGCGGCACGCGCCGTTCTACGGCTGGATCAAGGACCTCTCCGCGCCGGATCCGACCAACCTGTTCAACCTGTTCGGGCTGATCCCGTTCGATCCGACCACGATCCCGGTGTTCGGTCACTATCTCGCGCTCGGCATCTGGCCGATCATCATGGGCATCACGATGTGGTTCCAGATGAAGCTGAACCCGACGCCGCCGGACCCGACGCAGCAGATCATCTTCAACTGGATGCCGCTGATCTTCACCTTCATGCTGGCGGGCTTCCCGGCGGGTCTCGTGATCTACTGGGCCTGGAACAACACCCTCTCGGTGCTCCAGCAGAGCTACATCATGCGCCGCAACGGGGTGAAGGTGGAGCTGTTCGACAATCTCAAGGCGACGTTCGCGAGGAAGGCGACGTAGCAATCGTCATTGCGAGGAGCGAAGCGACGAAGCAATCCAGACTGTTTCCGCGGATGCATTTCTGGATTGCTTCGCTTCGCTCGCAATGACGAGGTAAACAACTGAAAGCCTTCGCATGACCGACGACAAAGATGCGAAGCTGATCGAGGCCGGGCGAAAGCTGTTCGCGCGCGACTGGCAGTTCATCTGGGCCTCGCCCTCGATCCAGACGCTGCCGCCGATGGCGGGGCTGGAGATCGCCTTTGCCGGCCGCTCCAATGTCGGCAAGTCCAGCCTGATCAACGCGCTGACGGGCCGCAACGCGCTGGCGCGCACCTCGCATACGCCGGGCCGCACCCAGGAGCTGATCTTCTTCGAGGTCCCCGGCAAGACTGACCTGCGCCTCGTCGACATGCCCGGCTACGGCTACGCCAAGGCACCCAAGAGCCAGGTCGCGTCCTGGACCGAGCTGATCCACAAATTCCTGCTGGGACGCGCCTCGCTCGCGCGCGTCTACGTGCTGATCGACGCACGGCACGGCCTCAAGGACGTCGACCTCGAAGTCCTCAAAACGCTCGACCGCTCCGCGGTCAGCTACCAGATCGTGCTGACCAAGGCCGACCAGGTGAAGGCCTCCGAGCTGCAATCGCGCATCGCCGAGACCGAGGCGGCGCTGGCCAAACATCCGGCCGCGTTCCCGAACGTGCTCGCGACCTCGTCACGCAGCTCGACCGGCATGGAGGGCTTGCGCGCCGCGATGGCGAAGCTGCTGGAAGAGCGAGCCTCGTGATGGTGGCGCAGCGCCTGCTGATCGGGCTTGCCGGCTTGATGGGCGCCGCCGGCGTCGCGCTGGCTGCCGCCTCGGCGCATGGCGGCGATGCGAGCCGGCTCGCCACGGCGAGCGCCATGCTGCTGTTTCATGCAACTGCCATACTTGCAGCTGTAGCCCTGCTCGCGCGCGGCCTTCTGCACGGCGGAATTGGCCTCATCGGCGCATTCGGCTTCGTGATCGGCGCAGCGCTGTTCGCGGGCGACCTCACCTTGCGGCAATTTGCCGGGCACTCGCTGTTTCCATATGCGGCACCGACGGGCGGGACGGTGATGATCGCGAGCTGGCTGGCCGTGACGCTGACCGCGGTGGTCGCGAAGAAGTAGGTCTCGTGTCCCGGACGCGGTGCGGCACGCGGTGACGCTCCGCAGAGCCGGGACCCAGAAAGCCATAGGGCAAGTCGCGGATGGATGGGCCCCGGCTCTGCAGCGCACCGCTGAAGAAGCGCTGCGCAGCGTCCGGGGCACGAAGAGCACTTTGCGCCGCGCCCGCCAATCGGATAGAACGCGCACCGACAGTCCCGCCAGCGAGATCCGCGACATGACCGACATCTCCCCGCTCGACCAGGCCCGCATCCTGTCCGAAGCGCTGCCGCACATGCAGCAGTATGACGAGGAAACCATCGTCATCAAATATGGCGGCCATGCCATGGGCGACGAGGAGACCGCAAAGAATTTTGCCCGCGATATCGTGCTGCTGGAGCAGACCGCGATCAATCCTGTGGTGGTGCATGGCGGCGGGCCGCAGATCGCGACCATGCTCAAGCGCCTCGGCATCGTCTCGGAATTCGCAGCCGGGCTGCGCATCACCGATGCGGCGACCATCGAGATCGTCGAGATGGTGCTGGCCGGCTCCGTCAACAAGCAGATCGTCGGCTACATCAACGAAGCCGGCGGCAAGGCCGTGGGGCTCTCCGGCAAAGACGCCAACATGGTGAAGGCGACGAAGACGACGCGCACCATCATCGACCCGGACTCGCATATCGAGAAGGCGGTCGATCTCGGCTTCGTCGGCGACCCCGAGAAGGTCGACCTCACGCTGCTCAACCAGCTGATCGGCTACGAGCTGATCCCGGTGCTGGCACCGCTCGCGACCTCGAAGGAAGGCCAGACGCTGAACGTCAACGCCGACACCTTTGCAGGGGCCGTCGCCGGCGCGCTGAAGGCCAAGCGCCTGCTGCTGCTCACCGACGTGCCCGGTGTGCTCGACAAGTCGAAGAAGCTGATCCCGCAGCTTTCCGTGAAGGACGCGCGCAAGCTGATTGCCGACGGCACCATCTCCGGCGGCATGATCCCGAAGGTCGAGACGTGCATCTATGCGCTGGAGCAGGGCGTCGAGGGCGTCGTCATCATCGACGGCAAGATGCAGCATGCGGTGCTGCTCGAGCTCTTCACCAACACGGGCACGGGAACGCTGATCCACAAGTGAGAGACGAGAACACGAGAGGCGCCGTCATGGCCGGGCTTGTCCCGGCCATCCACGATCTTTCGTCTCGCAGCAAGAACGTGGATGCCCGGCACAAGGCCGGGCATGACGGATCGAGAGCGAAGCACCGCCGCTCACCCCTCGCCCGTTTCCTGATGGCGCTGCCGGCCGCAGCCGTCTCGTTCGTATTCTCCTCGGTGCCGGCCTTCGCCGATCTGAAGATCTGCAACCGCATGTCCTATGTCGTCGAGGCCGCGATCGGCATCGACGACAAGGCGGCGACCGCGACGCGGGGCTGGTTCAGGGTCGATCCCGCCACCTGCCGTGTGGTGGTGCAGGGCACGCTGACCGCCGACCGCATCCTGCTCAACGCCCGCGCGCTCGGCGTCTATGGCGCCTCCCCGATTCCGCAGAACGGCAGCGACATGCTGTGCGTGGCGCAGGACAATTTCGTCATCGCGGCGGCCCGGCAATGCCGCAGCGGCCAGACCCAGGCCGCCTTTACGCAGGTGACGCCGGCGCAAGGAGCCGACGGCAACCTCATTGCCTATCTCGCCGAGGATTCCGAATATGACGACGAGCAGGCCCGCCTCGCCGGCATCCAGCGGCTTTTGGTGATCGCGGGCTACGACGCCGCGCCGATCGACGGCGTCGACGGGCCGAAGACGCAGGCAGCCCTGGCCGCGTTCCTGAAGAGCCGCGGCTTGTCGTCGGACATCGTGGGCTCGCAAAACTTCTTCAAGACCATGGTCGATGCGGTGCAGACGCCGTCCGCGACCGGGCTCACCTGGTGCAACGACACGCCGCACAAGGTGATGGCGGCAATCGCGACCGACGACGGCAAGTCCGTGACCAGCCGCGGCTGGTATCGCATCGATCCCAAGACGTGCCTGCACCCCGACGTGACCGGCCAGCCGAAACAGATCTTCAGCTTCGCGGAAGCCGTCGACGCCGACAACCGCGTCGTCAAGCTGAAGGACCGGCCGCTGAACTGGGGCGGCGACAGGCCGCTGTGCACGCGCGAGACCAAGTTCGAAACCGTCGAGCAGACCGATTGCGGCGCGCGCGGATTCGCGGCCACCGGCTTTGCCGCCGTGGACATGTCGAGCGGCGGCAAGACGCTGCGCTTTGCGGTGCCGTGATTGATCGTGATGTCGCAACACTTAACGCTGTCGTCCCTGCGAAAGCAGGGACCCATAACCTCAGGATTGGCTGTGGGGCGAGATGCTGGCTGTCAGTCTTCGTCAAACTAATCCCTGTGGCTATGGGTCCCGGATCTGCGCTTCGCTTGTCCGGGACGACAGCGGAGAGTTGGGCGGCGCTTGCGTTCAATGGATAGAGATTTGATATGACATCCCCCCGCACCTTTGCCCATGTCGACACTTGGGTGTTCGACCTCGACAACACGCTGTATCCGCATCACGTCAATCTGTGGCAGCAGGTCGATGTGCGGATCACCGAGTTCGTGTCGAGCTGGCTGCAGGTGACGCCGGCGGAAGCGCGAAAACTCCAGAAGGATTATTACCTGCGCTTCGGCACCACGATGCGCGGCATGATGACCCTGCATGGCGTTTCCGCCGACGATTATCTCGCCTATGTCCACAAGATCGACCATTCGCCGCTGGAGCCGAACCCTGCGCTCGGCGCAGCCATCGCAAGACTGCCGGGGCGCAAGCTGATCCTGACCAATGGCTCGGTCGACCATGTCGATGCCGTGCTGGAGCGGCTCGGCTTGGCCACGCATTTCGACGGCGTGTTCGACATCATCGCCGCCGAATTCGAGCCGAAGCCGGCGGCGCAGACGTATCAGAAATTCCTCGCCGACCATGCGGTCGATCCGGCCAAAGCCGCGATGTTCGAAGACCTCGCCCGCAACCTCACCGTCCCGCACCAGCTCGGCATGACCACCGTGCTGGTGGTGCCTGACGGAACGAAGGAGGTGGTGCGGGAAGATTGGGAACTGGAGGGCCGGGACGCCGCCCATGTCGACCATGTCACGGATGATCTGACGGGGTTTTTGGCGGGGCTCTCGCCCCTATAACCGCCGTCGTCCCGGGCAAGCGTAAGCGCCGACCCGGGACCCATAGCCACAGGATTTGGTTGTCGCGCCGGATTGGTAACTCCGAATCTTCGTCAAACCACTCCTGTGGCTATGGGTCCCGGATCGGCGCTCCGCTTCGCTGCGCTTGTCCGGGACGACAGCGGAGTATGGACGACGGCGGAGTATGCCTTGACTCCGCCCGCCCAAATCCCGAAAAAGCGCCCAATCCCATCAAAATTCCCGATCCCCAGAGGAAATCCCGATGTCTCTCCAAGCCCTCGAATCCACCATCAACAGCGCCTTCGACGCGCGTGACGGTATCTCGACCTCGACCAAGGGCGAGGTCCGCGAGGCCGTGGATCATGCGCTGGAGATCCTGGACAAGGGCGAGGCGCGCGTCGCCGAGCGCGGCGGCGACGGCAAGTGGAAGGTCAACCAGTGGCTGAAGAAGGCCGTGCTGCTGTCGTTCCGCCTCAACGACATGGGCGCCATTCCCGGCGGTCCCGGCAAGGCGACCTGGTGGGACAAGGTGCCCTCGAAGTTCGACGGCTGGGGCGAGAACCGTTTTCGCGACGCCGGCTTCCGCGCGGTCCCCGGCTCCATCGTGCGGCGCTCGGCCTTCATCGCCCGCAACGTCGTGCTGATGCCCTCCTTCGTCAATCTCGGCGCCTATGTCGACGAGAGCACCATGATCGACACCTGGTCCACCGTCGGCTCCTGCGCGCAGATCGGCAAGCGCGTGCACATCTCCGGCGGCGTCGGCATCGGCGGCGTGCTCGAGCCGCTGCAGGCCGAGCCCGTGATCGTCGAGGACGATTGCTTCATCGGCGCGCGCTCCGAGGTCGCCGAGGGCGTGATCGTGCGCAAGGGCGCGGTGCTGGCGATGGGCGTGTTCCTGGGCGCCTCCACCAAGATCGTCGACCGCGAGACCGGCGAGGTCTTCATCGGCGAAGTGCCCGAATATTCGGTGGTGGTGCCCGGCGCGCTGCCCGGCAAGCCGATGAAGAACGGCCAGATCGGCCCGAGCACCGCCTGCGCCGTCATCGTCAAGCGCGTCGACGAGCGCACGCGCTCCAAGACCAGCATCAACGAGCTGCTGCGGGATTGATTGGGGCGACGTACCCAACTTTATCCCCGTCACCCTGAGGTGGCCGCTCCTTCAGCGGCCCTCGAAGGGCGACGGCCCGGCTATCGGCGGCATCGCTGGCCGCTCATCCTTCGAGGCTCACCATGGGACGCGTCGCGTCCCATGCCTCGCACCTCCAGCGACAGCGGCTTCGCCGCTGCGCGGGGATGACGGATTTAGCACCCTATCGAACCCACCCTCCCTCCATCGCGACCAATTTCCGGGTGGCACTCCCGCCCGGAGCCCTTCGCATGGACTGGACCCGGTATCTCTTCCGCTTCGACGGCCGCCTCAACCGCGCCCTGCTGTGGCAGGCGCTGCTGATCGTCGCGCTGCTGGCGGCTTTGCTGGGCGTGATCGGTCAGGTAATCCACCTCCTCAACGTCGACGGATCGTTGAAGCTATCCATCAAGCTCGATTTCGACTTCGGCCTCGACGACCTCTTCAAGCTGGTCGATCCCCGGACCTATCGGTCGCTGGCCTCCTTTGACCGCACGGATCTGATCCTTAAGTCGTCCGGCCTTTCGCTGTTCTCATGGATTTTCCTGGCGACGGCCATCAAGCGGCTGCACGATCGCGACAGGAGCGGCTGGTGGATCGTTCTGTTCTTCTTCGTGCCCGGGCTGTTCAGCCAGTTCTCGGACCTGCTGCCCGACGCCAATTGGGTGCTTCCCTTCAGCCTCGCCGCATCCGCCCTGTGGCTGTGGGGCCTCGTCGAGCTGTTCATCGTGCCCGGCACTGCGGGCCACAACCGCTTCGGCCCCGATCCGCTCGCCGACTTCGACGACGGCTCCGCATCCGCCGCTCCCCCTGCGAAAAGCTGGGACCAGAGCCGCGAGATCGAAATTGTCCCGCCGCGCGCTAGCCCACCCGGCGGCATGCATGTTAAGCGGGGCACATGACCGATGCCCTCTCCATTGCCCGCGATCTGATCCGCTGCCCCTCGGTAACCCCGGCCGATGCCGGTGCGCTCGGGGTGCTCGAAAAAGCCCTCAACGCCGCCGGCTTCACTTGCCACCGCGTGACGTTCAGCGAGGAAGGCACCGCCGACGTCGACAATCTCTACGCGCGGATCGGCAGCGAGGGGCCGCACATCACCTTTGCCGGCCATACCGACGTGGTACCGCCCGGTGACGAGAGCGCCTGGAGCGTCGGTGCGTTCTCCGGAGAGGTGAAGGACGGCGTCCTGCACGGCCGCGGCGCGGTCGACATGAAGGGCGGCATCGCCTGCTCGGTGGCCGCGGTGCTGGAGCATCTCGCCGCCAACGGCGGCCAGCCGCGCAGCGACGGAAAGGGCTCGATCTCGTTCCTGATCACCGGCGACGAGGAAGACGTCTCCATCAACGGCACCATCAAGCTGTTGAAATGGGCCGCCGAGCGCGGCGAGAAGTTCGACCATTGCGTGCTGGGCGAGCCCTCCAATGTCGAGACCCTCGGCGACACCATCAAGGTCGGCCGCCGCGGCTCGCAATCCGGCACGCTTTATGTCGACGGCGTGCAGGGCCATGTCGCCTATCCGCATCGGGCCTCCAATCCGGTGCCTGACATCTCCAGGCTGATCGTGGCGATCTCCGACGAGCCGCTCGACCATGGCAGCGCGCAATTCCAGGCCTCCAATCTCGAATTCACCTCGGTCGACGTCGGCAACAAGGCGAGCAACGTCATCCCCGGCGAGGCCCGCGCAAAATTCAACATCCGCTACAACGACAACCACACCCAAGCGAGCCTGCGCGACCTGGTCGAGACGCGGCTGACAAAAGCCTGCGGCAACCGCATCAAGGCCCGCATCGTCTGGGAGCCCTCGAACTCCAACGTGTTCGTGACCAAGCCGGGTCCGTTCACCGATCTCGCGGTCTCCGCGATCGAGGAGGTGACGGGCCGCAAGCCGGAGCTGTCGACGAGCGGTGGCACGTCGGATGCGCGGTTCATTTCCAGCTACTGCCCGGTGATCGAGTTCGGCCTGGTCGGCCAGACCATGCACCAGGTCGACGAGCGGGTGCCGGTGAAGGATCTGGAGAAGCTGACGCAGGTGTATCGCGGGATTTTGACGCGGTATTTCGGGTAGGTGCGGCCGCCCCCCACAAACACAGCTGTCATCGCCCGATTTGATGTTTAGACCGGAGACATA